>NZ_CP091913.1:202500-546666 GCF_022063185.1 Nostoc sp. UHCC 0870
ACCGAGGGCTTGACCTCACAACAATTAATCATTCATCTTCTCGCTTTTCTTGCAGTCTTCAGGGTCTCTGACCCAACGGTTTTTCCTGGTGCTTATGGCGCGATGGCACCACACTGACCCCATCCCGAACTCAGAGGTGAAACATTGCTGCGGCTACGATAGTTGGAGGGTTGCCTCCCGCCACAATCGCTCAGTGCCAGGTTCTATTTTTAACTACGATACAAAAAGTCATCCCCGCTAATTATGGAGGGTGACTTTTTGTTTGGCTAGTATTTTTTATATGTTGAAACAACACCTTGAGCTTCTAATACAGATGCGACTTGTAAAATAAACGCTTCATTGTAGGGTTGTCCATTAAATAATTATTGTCCACTTTAAAGAATTTTTGTCATCTTTGCATTGAAGAATAACAATCGCCAAAAGCCTTTATTAGTAAAGGCTTTTGGCGATTTTGTCATCAAATCACTCAATCAAAAATTTTTAAATCAAATGATGTCATAAATAGTGTAAAATTTTAAAGTAAATTATGTCATATTTTTCAAGAGTAGCTTATGCCCAGAAAGTCTACCAGTCAAGCCTTTTCAGTATTTGAGACTGAAGACACAGCACAAACTGAGGAAAAAGAAACAGAGTATCTACTAGTTAACGAAGAATCACCAGAATATCTCAAAAAAGTGGACTTGATCGATGCTATTCGTCAAGCACCTAACAAAGCAGCTCGTAGGGAGGCGATCGCAGATGCAGCGAAAGCTCTGGGTAAAAGCACTCGAACCATTAAGCGCATGATAGAGAAAGTTGAACAAGTAGGAGTGGCAACTCTAGCTGTTGGACGCAAGGATAAGGGACAGTATCGTATTTCCAAGCAGTGGCATGATTTTATTGTGAACCTTCATAAATGGGGTAACAGAGAAGGTTCTCGGATCAATCACAATCAGATTTTTGGATATTTAAAAGCTTTAGCTTCTCAGGAAGAAAAGCTGCGACAACAGAAATATAATGAAAAATTTAAGGAATACTCACAGGTAAGAGAAGATTTAATAATAGGAAATTACCCTTCTCATGTCACTGTTTATAAAGTCATTAATTCCTATTTAGAAGAAAAACATAGTACAGTTCGTCATCCTGGTTCACCTATAGAAGGACAAATTATTCAAACAACTGAAGGTATTTTAGAAATAACCCACAGTAACCAGATTTGGCAGATAGACCATACTAAATTAGATATTTTGTTAATTGATGGAGAAGACAAACAAGTTATTGGTCGTCCATACATCACGTTGGTAATGGATAGTTATTCTGGTTGCGTTACAGGTTTTCATTTAGGGTTTGAAGCTGCTGGCTCACATGAAGTTGGTTTAGCTCTGCGTCATGCAATTCTGCCAAAGCACTACGAAACAGAATATGAGCTTCAAGAAATATGGGAGATTTGTGGAATTCCTGAATATGTAGTGACAGACCGTGCCAAGGAATTTAAGTCAGAACATTTAAAACAAATTTCACTACAATTGAATTTTATACGACGTTTGCGTGCTTTTCCTCAAGCGGGTGGTTTAATTGAATCGATATTTGACAAGATTAATAAAGAAATCCTGTCATTATATGGTGGATACACTGGTTCCAGTATTGAGGAACGTCCACCAGAAGCAGAAAGGACTGCCTGTCTGACGCTGGATGAGCTAGAGAAAAGATTAGTGAGATATTTTGTAGACCACTATAATCGTCATGATTATCCAAGGGTCAAAAATCAAAAACGTATTGAGCGATGGAAATCAAGTTTTCTGCTAGAAGAACCTGAACTTATCGATGAACGTGAATTAGACATTTGTTTAATGAAAATTGCGATTCGCAATGTAGAGAAATATGGTTCTGTAAACTTTCTTGGTTGGGTATATCAAGGCGATTGCTTGCTAAATTATGGAGGCAAGCAAATTTCTTTAAGATATGACAAGCGTAATATTACAACAGTTCTTGCTTATACTCGACCTATTAACGGTGAACCAGGAGAGTTTCTTGGTATTATACAAGCTAGAGATTGTGAACGGGAAAGGATGTCTCTGGCTGAATTGAATTACATTAAGAAAAAATTGCGTGATGAAGGTAAAGAAATTGATAATTCTTCTATTTTGAACGAGCGGCTATCTAGATTTGAAGATGTTGAACAAACTCGTAAGGAGCGACGCAGACAACGCCAGAAAAAAGCTCAACAAAAACACGAGGTTAAGACTAACAAGTCCAAAGTAGTCGAATTATTTCCTGAAAATGAAATACCAGAAGAAGTTACAACTTCAGAAGAAAATTTAATAAACACCAGTTTTGACGCAGATTCACCAAACATTGTAAATTCGATAGATAAGCAATTTACACAGAATAAACCTGATGCTAATGAAATAAGTAAAGCTAGACGACGACCTAGAGTAGATGTCAAAGATTGGAATCAATTCATGAGGGATAATTGGTAAGTGCAATGTCAGAAACAAATTTAGCCCAAGCGAATCCGGAATTTCAGCAGCAGTCTAATGCAGGTTTTCAAACTGCTGAGGAACAGAGGCGATCGCCTGAAGTCCAAACTGAGGTTGAGCGGATTGGTAAAGCTAACACTTACCTTCCCCTAGACCGTGATACAGAATTGTTTGACTGGCTTGATGACCAACGTGATGCAAAACTCTGTGGTTATGTTACCTCCGCTACTGGTTCTGGCTTATTAAAAGCCTGCCAACTGTACAGGACGCAATACGTAAAACGAAGAGGAACGCTGTTAGAAATCCCTGCAACTGTTCTCTATGCAGAAATTGAGCAGCATGGTGGCCCAACCGATTTGTACTGCTCTATTTTGGAAGAAATTGGTCATCCGCTTGCTTATGTTGGAACACTGCGAGATTTGCGATCGCGTGCATGGGGAACTCTTAAAGGATACGGTGTCAAAATACTCATCATTGGTAATGCCGACTACTTAACGTTGGAAGCTTTTAATGAGCTAATTGATGTTTTTACCAAAATGCGAATCCCCGTTATCTTAGTTGGGACTTACTATTTAGGGGACAATATTCTTGAACGGGCAAGTCTCCCATACGTGCGCGTTCATGACTCATTTTTAGAGTCTTATGAGTTTCCTAATTTAATTGAAGAAGAAATTAGTGAAGTCGTAGACGATTGGGAGATAAAATTTCTGCCAGAACATCGTCGATTAAATCTTACGCAAATTGATAGTGCAATTTCTTATTTACGAATCAAGTCTGGAGGTTTGATTGAGCCTTTGTATGATTTGCTTCGTAAGATTGCAATACTAAAAGGCGATCGCATGGTTTGGCGACTGGGCGATAAGCCTGACGGCATGGCTACGCTTACCGCCTTTGTTTTGTTACTATATTGTAGTTACTTGTTACTACTAAAACAAGACCGTTACTACAAAATTTTTCAAACCCTGCAAAATTGAGGTAAATAGAGTTATTACAGATTTAAGGTTTGAAACGATAACTAACATGGTAAAGCGTCAGACAACAAAGCTGAACAATCAAATCATCGTCAGAATGGATGATGAGACGAAGGAAGCTTTTATGGATAAAGTTCAGTCTGAAGGGAAAACAGCTTCGGAATTAATTATGGGATGGATTCGTTCTTACCTTGCGGAAGAACGTCACGAAACGCCAGATTTAACCAAAATGCACAATGAATTGGAGAATCTCAAGCAGCAAGTTGCATTAATTCAGAACGAACTCTTGGAAAAAACCGCAGCCTGAGAGATGAAAATGATTCTCTCAGGCGATGGATAGACGAAATTATTAATTCTGCACCCAGGATTCCAAAAGACCCGTCAGACACATGACGGGTTTGGTTTTCTTAAGGGTAAATTTTGTTATTACTAGTATATATAAGTAGTAACTGATAAGAGTGTTTGCGATCGCTCAAATTATTACTCTTTGTATCTCAGCTTTTATAGAAATTCCTGTAATTCTTTCAATGATGAGTGTAATGACGGCAAGTATAACTGAAGTGCGATCGCCTGCTCCTTATAAACAAAATCTGGCTGAAAGTCTAACTCAATAACTTCCAAGGGGGGAACGGTTTAATTCATCCTTGTAAAATTTCCAATTGGGCAGAAATTTATTCATCAAAGCTACGAAGCGATCGCCATGATGACGTTCTAACAAATGTACCATTTCGTGAACTACGACATACTCTAGACAAAGCTTGTCTTTTTTGGCTAGTTCCAGGTTGAGCCAGATGCGTTTGGCTTGAATGTTGCAAGTACCCCATTTGGTTTTCATCAGTTTTATCCCCCAGTCTTCAACCTGAACACCTATGTTCTTTTGCCATTTGGCGATTAATGGGGGAATCTCCTGTTTTAGTTGCTGTCGATACCAGGACATCATCACTTGTTGGCGTTGCGCTTCATTACTTCCTGGCTTGATATAAAGGTCAATATATGTATTGTTTCTAATTTCTACTTTGGGAGTTCCCTGACAATAGATGACATTTAATAAATAGCGTTTACCTTGAAAATAATGGCTTTCACCAGAAACAAATTCTCTTGGTGATTGGCGTTCTTGTGTGGCAAAGTTAGCTTGATGCTTTTTAATCCAGGCTAATTTGGAGATAGCGAATAAACGCACAGCTTGGTCATCCAGGTGTAAGGGTGTGGCGATACGTACTCGACCATCAGGGGGATATACTGCCAAGTGTAGGTTTTTAATATTTTTTCTGGCAACGTCTATGACGAGTTCACCGACTGTTATTTGGTGCATTTTAATACTCGCTTTGGCTTTTGACTATTTCAAAAATGCGTTCTACATCTTCTGGCAAATTTAGATATTGTTTAATGACATTTTTCACTTCGCGTTCTTTGATTATGCTTCCTCGCCAACTATCTTTTTTGGTTTTGCGAATTGCTCATCTATCGCTAGAGCTAATACTTCATCTTGATTAAGGTTGTCATATAAAGCCCTTTTAGCGGCAGAGTTCAATGATTGAGGATACTGTGATGAGTTGCTAGGTTGAGCAACTTGTTTACTTAACGCAACAATTTTCTGCAAATAGGCTTTATAGTCTTGGCTGGCTGCTTTCCGTGCTTGGATTAACTCATCCAGCAGTGTGGACATTTTGTCGAAATATTTCGGGTTGGTTGGTTGTTGATCGATAATGACTTTGCGTAAGTTGTTTTCGATGGTTTCTGCTACAGCTTTTTGGTTTTGTTTGATGCCTTTGGGTAGTGCGTCAACTGCATTGGCACCGCGTTCGACAATCAACTGAATTAGTGTCATGTCGTCGAAGGCGGAAATTATTTCGCTGTCTTCTGCACCGATGTAGGTATCAATCAAGTGACGCATGGCGGGTTCGTAGGCTTTCAAGTCAATGTAATCGCCACTGGCTAACTTTACTTCTGCGCGTACCTGTTCGTAATGCTTAACTTCTTGTTTAATTACTTCAGTTTCTGCCTTGCTGTATCCTGCTTCTGCCATGTCATTGGATAAATTAGCATAGGCTCGAACTAAAGCTGAAGTGTATTTATAAAGGGCAATGCGCTGTTGTTGATTTTTTTTGATGATATCTGGGTTTTCAGAATCGGCACCGCAGAAATAGCGAATATAGGCATGGGTATCACGAGGTCGCTCTACAGGTTCGCATAGGGCTTTGATGCTTTCTCTCACATCTTCTAGGCGTTCTCTGCCTTTGGCGATTCTATCACTTAATAATCCATCAATGTCGTCTGGTTCGTAGTCTTCAAATGCTTCGCTGGTGTAATCGTTAATTGATTTTTCTAGGCTTTTAAATAGGTCTTTGTAGTCGATGATGTAGCCATATTCTTTATCTTCACCATCCAAGCGGTTAACGCGACAAATGGCTTGAAATAGTCCGTGGTCGCGCATGGTTTTGTCGATGTAGAGATAAGTAGCAGAAGGTGCATCGAATCCTGTCAGCAACTTATCGACTACAATCAGCAACTTCATTTGCGCTGGTTCTTCGACAAATTTCTTTTTAACGTCATCTTCAAATACTTCTGGTGGTTTACCGTTGAGCATTTTTTGATAAATTTCGTACTGGCGTAATTTTTCCGTCAGTTCCTCTTCTCCTGTACTTTTGCCTTTGATGTCTTTCGGGGAAGGTTTGTAGGAGGTGACAATGGCACATTTGCTAAAACCAGCACTTACGAATAACTCGTAATATTTACAAGCTTGGTAAATGCTACCAGAGACGAGCATGGCGTTACCATGACCACTTTGCAAGCGGTCTTTAGTTCTGCCTTGAGTGTGCCAGATAATACCCCCTTCCCGGCGACGGAGGTAAGATTGGGCAGCATTAACCCCAAAATACTGATTGTGGCGGCAAACTTTTTTAATACCCCTGTCAAAAACAATAAAGTCGTGAATTAACTCTAAAAAGCGTTTTTTGGTGCAGAGTTGCAGCAGGTGTTTATCTAAAGGGTTGGCGATGTCATTGTTAGTATCTTCTTTCCAGGTGAGGAAGTATTTTTCTGGGGTTTCAATTGTGGCGTAGCGGAGTCCTTCGGTGTCGTTACCTGCCATGACAAACTGCATGGTATTAAAGAAGGATTTAATAAATATGGATTTTTGGTTATCGAGGTTTTGGCGGATGCCTTCAGATACGGAAACGGTACTGCGTTTAAGTTCGAGTACACCGATCGCAATACCATTAACATAAAGTACGATATCTGGGCGTTTGGTGTTTTCGCCTTTAACTGTGACTTCTTCTGCGATCGCAAAATCATTTTCTAGAGGTTCTTCCCAATTTATCAGCCAAACGGTTTGGGTGTTCTCGCCAACTTCTTCTTTGACATTAACCCCATAGCGCAGGAGGCTATAAACTTGTTTGTTGATGTCATAAAGGCTTTTGGTTTGGTCGCCTGCGACTTTGTTGAGTTCATACAAGGCTTTGGTGATGAGGCTGTTGCTGTAGCCTTGTTTGTCGCGTAGGAAGGTGCTGAGGATATCGGTTTCGATGTTGCTGTTGTTCAGTCGGTCTTGCCAATTACCCAGATAGCGATAGTTTAATTGTTGCTGGAATATCTGCACGATGCGGTTTTGGGTTTGGCGTTCTGGTTGTCCGACTTGGTTCATCAAATTTCCCCCATTGTCTGAATCACGGATTGATACGGATTACAAGATGGCACAGATTCTAACTCCGTGTAATCCTTTAATCTGTCTAATCCGTGATTCAGACGTTTGAGGGATAACTGGAGCAATCACGTCTCCCAATATTTCGCCGCTACCCTTCATTGCTCCAAATGCTGGGCGTTGGGGTTGAGGGGTGGCAGGATAGATAATAACTAAGGGTTCTCCGTCATGGGTGACGGTTACAGGTGTTTTAGTGCGTTGTATTTCTGTAAATATTTGTTGCAGGGTTTCAGGTAGTTCGCTGGTAGCAGTGTGTTCCATAGTAAGGTTTAACTTTTGTTCTTGCTTCTATTCTAGAGATTGGCGGTTGAAAACCCTAACGTTAATCAAGAACTGCTAATTAGTCTCGTTTTTCCGGTGAGAAGTTCTTGCATCATGCCCTGTTTTATGGCTTTGTATTTATCGCGCTTTTGTTCTAAGGCTGTAATTTCTGCATCCATATCGCTGAGGATTTGCGCGATCGCTTTTTGTTCTGGGAGAGAAGGCAAATATGCTTTGTAATTTCCTATAGCTTCTTGTGTTATCCCAAAAAAAGTTGAGCCTGACTTATTAAGGTCAACATAGTCTGCAAACTGCTTAGAACTCAGTTGGTAAAACAGAAATTTAGGTTCATAAGTATGATTTAGCGGACGAAAAACAAGCAAGTGACTATTTAACGATGCTTTGCCAGGAAATGGTATATTTTCTACATACAGTAATTTCCCAATAGTGCCGTCTTTAGTCATTAAAATGTCATCTTCTTTTAATTGAATATTTTTTGCTTCTTGATATCTTTTTTCGGGAATATGGTATACCTCCCCCCATCTAATTTTTCCATCCTTAAAATTCATGCCTGTAATCAAAAAAGGATCGCCTTCATTAAAAGTAAACTCTTCTTGCTTTAAGCCTTGCCAACCGATACGCCCATTCATAGAGCTAACAGTTTTTAAGGGTTTAATTATCCAATCTTCAGGAATCACTCCCACCTCAGTCTGCTTATAGCTGTACCCATCACTAAAACCAGGCTTTTTTGCCCGTGAGGAGTTCCTGCATCGTGCCTTGCTTGGTGTTGCGCTTTTTGGTGATTAGCCGATCGCACTCTGTAATCAAGGCATCGACATCGCTGAGGGATTGGGCGATCGCTTTTTGTTCGGGAAGCGGCGGAAGGGGAATCTTTAAGCCTTCAATATGATTAAGAAATAAATTTGCTTGAGCGCCTTGATTTAAACTTTGTAAAATTTGAATTTGTCCAACTCTGGATTGTAAAATATATTGAATAAAATAACTATTTACTTTAGCTTTATCTGGTTTTATAAGTGCAGCACTTCTAACCATTACACATTCAAGTCCAGACGGTACAATTGATACTCGTCCAATAGTTCCAGAACAGGACAGAACTATATCATCAGGTTCTGGGTTACATCTTTTTCTTATTCTTTGATATTCATCTTCACCAACAAAATCTACATCAGTCAAATCAATGCGTCCATTATGAATATTCCTTGCTGATAGTAAATAGTACCCTTCAGTAGTCCTTCTTGGGGTAGCGTGTTCACCGTCAGTTATTTTTTTAGCAATCTCAGATATATAATAAACTTCCCAATCATTAGGAATAATCCCCACCTCAGTCTTTTTATAACCTTCTGGTATGTCCATGCTCATCACCACACCATCCCCATTTTTTTGAAGATGAGCCTCAACCTTAGTTGTCAAATCCTCAAACTGAGTTGTCAACTGTGGTAAAGGTTTCTCATATCGTTCTGCCAATTCCTTAATCCTCTGCGCCAACCGTTGCGAAATTCGATCCATCTCTGAAGCGATCGCCTGTCTTAACGCCTGCATCCACTTATCATCAACTACTAGGTTTTTAATTTCATCCTCTGTTAATTCCCGATATTTTTTTAACCCCTGATTATGTAAAGATTGGGTAGCCTCTTTAATTTCTTTATTAAGTTCCGCTTCTGACTCAATCAATTTTAAATAAGACTTTAGAACTTTCAACTCATCCACATCCGCAAAAAGAGGATTTTTCTGAATTTCCTTAATGCGAAGATTGATGTTCGCTTTAGTGATTTTCCCACTATCGTTAGTGACTTCTTCCAGCAAACCCTCCTCACCGCCATGTTCTTCTTGCAGTTCCTCCTGCTGGCGGACAAATTCATCCTTTTTCGTTTCCAAAGTTTCAATTGCTGCCTGTTCAGTTTGAAAATAGCGGTTAATCATCAACTCCTTGGGAATCAGTTCGCAGACATAATCTGTTACTACACCTTTCTTATTCGTCACCGCCGTCAGTTCTGCCTTCCAGCCATCTTCTACCAAAATATAAACATCGTCCTTCATGCTTTCCACCCAATAGGTCATTAGGTGCTGGTAAACATCGTATTTATCAATCAGACTTTTACCCGTAAACCCTTGCAGCAAGTCTTCCGAGAGCGCGTAAATAATCGCCTTGGGCTTATCTCCCGGCTGGATGGCTTTGAGCAAAGGCGTGTGTTTCCCTTGCCACGTCTCAAAAACCGCTTGAATGTCTTTCCCATAGCTGATAAATTCAGGATGGGTAAAAATACAAGCTTTGACTTCTGAACCTGGAATTTTGAGCATCAGGTATCCTGGGCGATTCGCTGCCTCAAATAATTCCTGTTGCAGCGTCGGGTAAACCTGCCAGTAATCGCTCAAAGCTTCAATATCTCGCTTCGGTATCCCCCCCAACAGATGCGCCTCAATATCCTGTATATCTTCTTCTTCCTGAGAGTCGATATAACGCGGAATATTCAGGTTGTACTCATTCCCCTCAATTTCCTGAACTGGAACCATCCGCGAATACTTCGCCACCTCAAGCTGTTTGTTGAAGACATCAACAATTTTATGAATGTCCTGCTCCCGCAGACGGTTTTTATTGCCGTCTTTAACAAACCCCTTGCTGGCATCAATCATAAAAATGCCTTGGCGATTCTCGGCATCTTCCTTGTCTAACACAATAATGCAGGCAGGAATCCCCGTCCCATAAAACAGGTTCGGCGGTAGTCCAATAATCCCCTTGATAATGCCCTTGCAAATGAGATTTTTCCGAATATCCGCCTCCGCATTCCCCCGAAACAGCACCCCATGCGGCAGAATAATCGCCCCTTTGCCATTACTTTTCAGGGAGCGCACCATGTGCAGCAAAAAAGCATAGTCCCCATTTTTAGCCGGAGGGATACCATAGTTATCAAATCGTTGAAACTCATCCTTAGCTGGATCAAGTCCATTACTCCAAGCCTTAGAGGAAAAGGGAGGATTAGCCACAGCAAAATCAAAAGTTTTCAGGCTACCATCGGCATCTTTGAAATAAGGACTTGATAAAGTATTATCCTGCCAAATCTCAGCAGTAGGGTGTCCGTGCAGGATCATGTTCATCCGAGCCAAGGCGCGGGTAGCGTTATCCATCTCTTGCCCGTAGATAGTTAAGCCCCGTTCCGCTTCATCCGCCGACTTTAACAACAGAGAACCACTACCACAAGTCGGATCGTAAATCGTCTGACTCTGGCTTTGGGCTGAATTAACGCCAATAACTTGAGAGATGACACGGGACACTTCCGCCGGAGTATAAAATTGACCCTTGCTTTTACCCGATTGCGTGGCAAAGTTCCGCATCAGGTACTCATAAGCATCGCCTAAAATATCATCACCATCAGCACGGTTCTTACTAAAATTCAAAGCAGGGGTTTCAAAAATTGCCACCAAGTTGGAAAGCCTATCCTGCATTTCCTTACCTCTGCCCAGCTTGTCGGCATTATTGAAATCAGCGACATCAATGACACCTTTTAAATCATTGGCTTCGGCTAACTTGGTAATAATTGTGTTGATACGATCTCCGATATCTTTCTATCCTTTGAGAGCAACAATATCCTGAAATCCGCCACCTTCAGGCACTTCAATTAGCGCATCTGCGACCCCAGCATATTTATCAGATACATATTTAACAAATAATAATACCAGTACATAATCCTTATACTGCGAGGCATCCATACCACCCCGCAGTTCATCACAGCTTTTCCATAACGAACTATAAAGTTCACTTTTCTTAATTGCCATTTTGTGTAGCCTTTAAAAGACCTCCCCTGATCAACTTTGCCAGACGTTCTCAAGCCCGTCTGACACTTTGCCTTGAAGTTTTTACATTGTGCAAAGAACCAATAACATACCACGCACAAGGACTTAGCTCATGTAGTGGCTGAGGATATATCGTATCCCAGGAATGCTCAAGTTGGCGTAAATGCAACAGCTACATATTATTGCGGTGGATTCTGCTTCTCTCGCTCTTCAACTGCCTTACTGACAATTCGCACCACAAGATTACTGATGGGACGGTCTTCTTCCTGCGCCCATCTCACCAAAGCATCGTGGATATCTTTGGGGAAATATATCGAAGTTTGCACGCGATCGCTCTGGCTCATTAATTTTTAAAACATTTATCGCCAGTTCATCATAACCCCACTACCTTGTTACAAGGCTAAATAATGTTTAACAATGTTTTACAAGGTTTGCAAATGTTCCGTGATAAACTTAAAACATTGTTGAACATTAAATAAAGGTTCAGCAATGTCAAATTCGGCTATATCTTGAAAGTCCAAGCTATGCGCCACTTAAGTAATATTTGCTACTTAGCTTGTATTAATTTTGAGCAGCTTTCTTCTCTGCAAAGTTGTCAGCAGATTTTGCCGATACTGCCACAACGCCGAAATTTTTAGATGGCGATCGCATCAAGTGGCGATCGTTGTCTGGTGAAGGTAAATAGGTGATTGGTTTTAATCACACAAATAGAAAAGGGTGTATTTGCTGGAGATATTGTCACTATGAGCCGCGATCTTAAAAAGGGTTTCAAGAGTCCAAGCCTAAGAACTATACGATGTCATCTACATACCAACGAAGATGTACTTCGTAAAGTATGGGAAGAAATGACTCAAAAAAATACTCCTTTAATTGTTGAATTGCTGAAGAGTGTGAGCGAACAACCAGAATTTGAAGCTAATAAAGATGTACATTCGCTAATTAAATGTCGCAATTCGCATATAGTGTCGCAATAGCATCTAAATGACTGAAACGTTTGTCCTGCAAGAATTATAGGCTATCTAATAGAACAGAAAATAAATTTGTTTAATTCGCATTTTCTATGTCGTAAATCCTGTATTCTCACATTAAATGTCGTTTGTTAATATTTAGGCGTTTTTCAAATTAAATGTCGCATTCTTAGTCAATTAATGGTACATTAGTACCTTAATTATTCATGAGTGTTTTTCACTCCAATGGCAGACAAACAATTTGAATTCACGGAAGAATTAACGCAGACTCCAGATGCTATTTTTCTTGACAAGAGTAATTTTGTTGTAGATCCATCCCAAATTATTCTGGAAACATCAGATAGGCATAAACTGACATTTAATCTGATCCAGTGGCTTGCTGAATCACCGAATCGCACGATTAAGTCTCAGAGAAAGCAGGCTATTGCAAATACTCTTAGTGTTTCTACTCGCCAGGTAGAACGTCTCCTCAAGCAATACCATGATGACAAGTTATCAGAATCATCAGGAGTACAACGCTCAGATAAGGGAAAACATCGAGTCAGTGAAGACTGGCAAGAATTTATCAAAGCAATTTATGAAGAAAGTATTAAAAACAAACATCCAATTTCACCAGCATCTATAGTTCGCGAAGTAAAGCGACACGCGATCGTTGACCTGAAGCTGGAACCAGGAGATTATCCTCATCAAGCTACTGTTTATAGGATTTTAGAGCCTCTAATTGCACAACATAAACAGAAGACGAAAGTCAGAAATCCGGGTTCAGGATCTTGGATGACAGTTGTAACACGAGATGGACAGCTACTGAAGGCTGACTTTAGTAACCAAATTATTCAATGCGACCATACCAAACTGGATATTCTCATAGTTGATAGTGATGGTAATTTATTGTCTGACCGTCCTTGGCTAACCACTATTGTGGATACTTATTCAAGCTGTATTGTTGGTTTCCGCTTATGGATCAAACAACCAGGTTCTACAGAGGTGGCTTTAGCTTTAAGACACGCTATTTTGCCCAAAAACTATCCTGATGATTATAAGTTAAATAAAGTTTGGGAGATATGTGGAACTCCTTTTCAATATTTTTTTACTGATGGTGGAAAAGATTTTCGCTCAAAACATCTTAAAGCCATTGGAAAGAAACTAGGATTTAAGTGTGAACTACGCGATCGCCCTCCTGAAGGCGGTATTGTAGAACGCATTTTTAAAACTATTAATACTCAAGTTCTCAAAGATTTACCTGGTTATACAGGGGCAAATGTTCAGGAACGACCCAAAAATGCAGAGAAAGAAGCGTGTTTGACAATACAAGATATAGACAAGATCCTAGCTAGTTTCTTTTGTGATATTTATAACCACGAACCATATCCCAAAGATCCCCGCGAAACAAGATTTGAGCGATGGTTTACAGGAATGGGAAGAAAACTACCTGAACCTTTGGATGAGCGAGAATTAGATATCTGTTTGATGAAAGAAGCTCAACGAGTTGTTCAAGCGCATGGATCTATACAGTTTGAGAACCTGATTTATCGAGGAGAATCACTCAAGGCATATAGAGGTGAATTTGTAACACTTAGATATGATCCAGATCATATCCTGACTTTATATATCTACAGTTGCGAAACTAATGATAATGGAGAAGATTTCTTGGGCTATGCTCATGCCGTCAATATGGATACCCATGATTTGAGTGTAGAAGAATTGAAAGCCTTGAATAAAGAGCGAAGTCAAGCTCGTAAGGAGCATTTTAACTACGATGCCTTATTAGCATTAGGTAAACGGAAGGAACTTGTAGAGGAACGTAAAGAAGACAAAAAGGAAAAAAGACGCTCAGAACAAAAGCGTCTACGTTCAGCTTCCAAGAAAACCTCAAATGTTGTTGAACTGAGGAAAAGTAGAGCTAATGTTTCTTCAAAGAAAGATGACAAACTGGAACTATTGCCAGAGAGAGTTTCAAGGGAAGAACTACAACTTCAAAAAATAGAACTGCAACCAGAAGTATCTGGTCAAGCTGACACTCAAGAGCAGGAGAGACACAAGCTGCTTATCCCTAAGCGTAAACAACATTTGAAGAAGATTTGGTAATTTATGGCGCGATCGCAACTTGCTATTCAGTCCTCCGTTGAAACCTTAGCTCCTGAGCTAGATTTAAATGCTCAACTTGCTAAAGTCGTTGAAGTTGAAGAGATATTCAATAATTGCTTCATACCAACTGATCGTGCTTCAGAATATTTCAGATGGTTAGATGAGTTGCGAATATTGAAACAATGCGGTCGAGTAATTGGCCCCAGAGATGTGGGGAAAAGCCGAGCGTCTCTTTACTATCGGGAAGAGGAAAGGAAAAAACTTTCCTATGTAAGAGCTTGGTCAGCATCAAGTTCCAAGCGTCTATTTTCGCAAATTCTTAAGGATATTAACCACGCAGCTCCAACAGGTAAGCGGGTAGATTTACGTCCAAGATTGGCTGGTAGTCTTGAATTATTTGGGATAGAACAGGTCATTATTGACAATGCTGAAAATCTCCAAAAAGAAGCACTGCTAGACCTCAAGCAACTTTTTGATGAATGTCATGTCCCTGTCGTCTTAGTTGGAGGACAGGAGCTAGATAAAATCTTGATCGATTTTGATTTGTTGACTAGCTTTCCAACACTGTATGAGTTTGACCGCTTAGAATACGATGATTTTAAGAAAACACTAAGTACAATTGAATTCGATATTCTGGCTCTGCCTGAAGCTTCTAATTTATCTGAGGGAACTATATTTGAGGTTCTAGCTGAAAGTACAGGTGCGCGGATAGGACTGCTAGTCAAAATACTCACTAAGGCAGTTTTACATTCACTCAAGAATGGCTTTGGCAAAGTTGATCAGGGCATTTTAGAAAAAATCGCTAGTCGGTATGGCAGAAAATACATTCCCCCAGAAAACAGAAATAGCAATAAATGAAGATGATGAAATTCTGCCAAGGTTGGGCTATGTTGAGCCATACCCAAATGAAAGCATCAGTCATTATCTGGGACGCTTGCGCCGATTTAAGGCTAACAGTCTTCCTTCAGGATATTCTTTAGGAAAAATTACTGGTCTTGGTGCTATCACAACGCGATGGGAGAAGCTTTATTTCAATCCATTTCCGAGTCTTGAGGAATTAAAAGCTTTGAGTAAGCTGATTGGTGTGCAGGTCGAGAGGTTATATGAGATGCTGCCACCAAAGGATATGACTATGAAACCCAGACCAATTCGGTTATGTGGTGCTTGCTATGCAGAAGCTCCTTGTCACCTCATTGAGTGGCAGTATAAGGATAAACTTAAATGCGATCGCCACAATTTACGCTTATTAACAAAATGTACTAATTGTGAAACACCTTTCCCAATTCCCGCAGATTGGGCAGAAGGTGAATGCCCTCATTGTTTTTTGTCTTTTGCTAAAATGGCGAAGCTTCAGAAAAAGCTTTCAAAGTAGTGTGATCAATAGACAATCGCACTACCATTCATAAATAAAAAAGAGACGGGTATGAACCACGTCTCCAGGCGATGGGAAAATTTTTTAAGGTTCTATGCTACATCTGCAACCAGCAAGCCATTAACAGCTATGATGAGCAACTGCGCTTGTAAAGGAGTATCACAACAAGGTCTCTTATCTCTATTACAAGGCTGCGCTATCCATTTACCCTCAAGATTTTGATAAAAAGTACCTAACAGTTGTGAACCGTTCCAAACTCGATAAAGTTCTCCAAAATCATCTGTCACAGAGTCAATTTCTATTTCTGGTGGTGTTGGGTCAGTTAGCTGGTAAACATATCCTTCAAACTCTGATTGCGTCAAAGTTTGGTCATCAAATGCCTCTTGTGAATCATGTGAATGACCTCATCGATGGGGTTTTACAAAATGCGATCGCGGACTCTTCCCGGAGAGCGATCGCATTTGTTTTGTCTACCATTTAATCTACGCGACACGTAGATTTACGTCAAGTGTAGATTAATAAAACTTAGAATGTTATATATCTACTTGTTAAATAGAATACTGACGAGTAGATAAATCTACATCTAGCAGCGACTAAACTAGTGATGTAGTCTATGTCTGAGAATCAAGTGATTCGCTGGAAATTAAATGAAGTGATGGCGCGAAAGCGGGTTAAAAATAAGGATTTAGCTATGATACTTGGTATAACTGAAAACTCAATTTATAGATTGCGTAAGGTTGATGAAATGCCAAGATTAGCACCGGAACGATTGAATGGCATTTGCAAGGCGTTGAATTGTCAACCAGGGGAACTATTGGAATATCTGCCAGATGAAGGTGGAGGAAATGTTATTTCTCAGGCTGATATAGTTTAAGTGCGATGGACTTACGCTTCACTGTAGGCGATCGCAAAAACAATCAAATCCCAGGAAGAGGACGCAGTATTTTGTGAGACAACAAACTGTCAAACTGCAAGCGCAACGCTTGGGCTGTTGCTGAGTCAGTGAGCAAAACACCTGCTTCAATATTGCGTTCCTGGGCGGCTTCTGTAAAATTAGCTGAAGTTATCAACACAGATTCCTCATCTACAACAATGCACTTAGCATGGAGAGATGATTTTTGCTTAACATCCACTGCCAGCGATCGCACATCATAATAGACTTCTGGTAATCTCTCCCCTACCCAGATATCGCAGCGAAATGTGCGTGCAAATTCCCTCAATAATACTGACTCTGCTACTTCGCTGTGATGTGGACGTTGGATGTTAAGAAACATTTGTACATATAGTTCTGGGTTGGCATCCATGCGTTCCGCAAGTACCTGGAATAATTTTCTTGCTTTCTCACCTTTATCAATGGCAAAGCTGGAGATGAGAACACTTTTTTTCGCTTTACTAAACAGTTCGCGGACAACAACGCTAGTATCACGGCTTTGAGAACCAGTCACCTCTGGGCCAGTCCATACCAACTCAATGCGATCGCGTATTTGTTGAGATGCGCTTCGTTCTGCTGCTAGCAAGCGGAGGGTATAAGCAATATAGCTGCATTTTACGCCTTCACCAGTAAGATGATTAAGTTCATCAACTACTATTTGACTTAAAGTTGCGGGTACGTAGTTAATGATTGCTGATATCAGAAAAGGAGGGGATAGCCTGCCGTTTTCTAATGCTGTTGCTAGTTTCAGTAAAGTTGGGCGGCTCAGTTGCAAAAAAGCCATTGTGTTTATTCGGGGAAAAACTCTGCTCCAAAACCTTCAACTGTAGAGACAACCAAGGCGCGGTCAAGAAATTCGTTGCGGCGTTCGCAGGATGTTTCTGCAATTAGCAAGCATCCGTGACAAGCCGAACCGTGCAGAAAACGCTCCTCTTGCTCATTATCTGGGCGATGTTGAGCGCATACTGGGTCATTGGAACATAATCTTCCTTGCTCTAGGGCTACTTCTAAATGGTGTTCAATGCGTTTGCCAACTTCTACCAGTCCGCCTAAAGTCCCTTCTGAACCAGTTGAACCAGTGTATAAAAGAATGCCATAACCAGATTCACCAGCATAGATGCGTTCGCGGATGGAACTAGCCGCATAGCCGCATTCTAACGATACAGCCACAATTAATAAATGTGATAGAGAATGCAGCATAATATACGGCAAGCCAGGAAACTTAACTTTTTCTTTTTCCTGGTCGATACCTTTACGCGTACACCAGATATCAAAACCTCTTGATAATTCTCTTCCCCGCTTTTTAACGGCTTCTCGTTTTAACCAATCTTCAATAGCTTCCTGACGGAAAGCAATAAATACACCCTCGCCTTTATTCTCAATTGCAGGAACCCAAGTAGTTTCAATATCCAGCAAAGCACGCCTGACGCTGATATCAAGTTCGCCGTCGATATCTGGCATTTCCGCTTCAAAGCGAGTAAAACCCACCTGGGCAATTACTTCACGTAAACGATGTACTAAAACAATTCGTTCAATGCAGGAGGCAAACGCAGGCTGTAAGTTGTCCAAACTACGCGACCTACCATAAAAATCTTTGTCTGGGACATCTTCCCCAACTTCAAGGGAGCTAGAAAGCAATGTCTCTATTTCCACTTGCTTAATGCTTTTATGTGGTTTTCCTTGCCCACTTTGTCGCCGTTGTACTTCTTCCCAGACGGCTTCATCACTAAATTGTTCTAAAGCTACAGCTACCTTTTGTTTTTTGCGCTCCTTTTTCACATCGCTGACGCTTTCCGCATATTGGAGAAAATCTTCGTAAACTAAATTCACTGCATTTCGTAAACCCTCATCTAGGTCAGGGAGGGAAATAACGCTGAGAATTTGCGAAAAATAAGCGTTGCTGGCAGACCTAACTAATAAGCGGTTGTATTCTGGTAGACCTGTAGATTCACGAATACAGTAAGGTTCTTGGGCAAAAGAACCAAGCCAAGGGCGATGTCCCTGACATGGGCCTAACACTTTACCGTTGCGGACTGTAGCATCGGCAAGGGGACGGCGTTTTTTACAGGCTTCGCAACGCACATAAATCTCAGCGAAGTCGTTACCTGAACCACCTTCGTCTAACCATAGCTGACCTCGACACTTATTTTCAGCGTCATTATGGGCAAAACGATACCAGTCAATATCGCTAATATGACCTTTAACGCAGGCTTGCACAAAGCGGACAGGTACAACTGGTATAGACTTTTTTTCGGCACTCAGATATTTACCACTTACCAAATTACCCCACGGTAACAGAGGGCGAGTGCGGAATGTTTTTTTGGTTTTGGTGTCGTACCAAGTTTCCTTGACTTGGGCTAAAAACCAAGTAGGGAACATGAAAGCATTAATCCCTGTGCGGGGGGCTTTGGGGTCTTGTTCGTCAACTGGCGGCGCATACAGCTTAATATTGTTGACTTCTAAAATTTCAGCAACTCTAGTTGCTAATCGGTCTTCAAAGATGCGCCTTCTCTCACCACGCCAATGATTTAAACCAGCAATTAACACGGAATGTTCGGGTAAGTCTACCATCGCCCCAGGCCCAAAGGTAGAAAGGATTTGGCTTTGGCGCACTTGTCCGGCTGGGGGAATTTTTTTGTGAGATTTATTCATAATATGTATTCAAAAATATTGGGTAGAGTTAGCCAGATAGCCAGAGATTGAAAATCTCTGTCTCATAGCTAAATTCCTCTGGAAGAGGAATCAATTATGATTTTATTTTTCGTTTTTACAGTCGTCTTCAGACGACTTTTGCTTTCAGAAAGGGATTTATAATCCCTGGCTAAATGGATGACAGGATGGCTAGCTAACTCATTTTCCTTTCTCCTCTACCTCATGTCCGTAAGGATTAATTACCCAGAGATTGACTGTTGGTTCGACATCACGCAAACTTCGCTGTGCTTTAAACCTTTGTGCTTTTTGTGGTTGATTCCTTAATTCGGGGTCGAGGGGGTCAAATATTAGTGGTGGTGCTTCGCCTACTTCCCGTTGATATTGCAGGCTAATTTTTCCATTGGCGATACTTGTCCAATCATCGAGTAAATCTATGACTTGATTTTTCACTTTATGGCGTAGTGCTTCGGCTTCATTTGCATCCAGTTCCTTATCGTGCATTTCTGCTCTTTGTGCAATGGTTTCCACAACAAACTCTAGTTCTTGGCGATGTTGGGTAATATCGAAAGCGCGAGTTGGTGCTGTCATTCCTGGATGTCCTAGCCGTGCCAAAGCAACGGTAATGGCGGCAATACCTCGGTCAATAGCGCGGGGAGAAAAGGGCGTTACGCTGGTAGCTTCTACTGCTCGGTAAAATGTTGAATGCCAAGCAAAAAAGCGTTCATAATGAGAGCGATCGCGTGGACGATGAATGTTCAATAACGTCACTACTAAACCCGGTCGTTCCTCATCCCGTCCTACACGGCTGGTAGCTTGGATATATTCGGCGGCTGTCTTGGGTTGACCGAGAACTACCATTAAACCCAAGCGGGTAATATCTAAACCTACGGAAATCATATTGGTTGCTAAAACTACATCAACCTTGTCGTCTTGATCAAAAGTTAATTCCATTCGCCGCTTAGTATCTGCAACTTCGCTAGTGCTGACACGGGAGGTTAGTTCTTCTGGTTCATCATCAATTTTCCGGTCAGCAAATAACCCTGAAGTTTCGTCAACTCGCTGATGCTGGCTGTAACGTAATAGACGAGATTTGACTTCATCTTCTACAATGCGCCGACTACCACCTAGTTCACGTAGGGAGTTAAAGTAACCTAACAGCGTCATGTAAGGGTCGGCTGGGTTCTTATTATTCTTCTTGCCCCCTTGTTCTAGCCAGTGCTTTTGGGCTGCGCCTAACAATGCTAAATAGCTACGCAATAACACTACCTTTAAACTGCGTCCTTGAGCAGCAATTCCTACATAAGTACGGGCATTTTTGACTGTGGCGGGGACGGTTTTAGCAAAGAATGAATCGCGTCTGTCTGGCCCTGGTGGTGGAAATATATCAACTTCACTACGACCGAATAAAGCTTGAATTTGTTTGCTGGCGCGGCGGACTGTCGCAGTGGAAGCAACTATTTTCGGACGAATTTTTTTACCCTCTATCTCTTGGCTACACAAAGCATCAATGGCTGTTTCATATAGACCTACCATTGTTCCCAAAGGGCCGGAAATTAAATGTAATTCGTCTTGGATAATTAGGTCTGGTGGTGGTAAATAACTGCCAAGGGGTTTACCGCGATTTAGTTGAGTGGGTCCGTAAAAACCATCACTGTCGTAGCGGTCTACTCGTCCAAATAATGCACCTGTTTCTCCCACCCAAGGCAGGGTGGCGAATTTATCTACTGTAGAGATAATAAAACAAGGTAGACGGCGGTATAGTGGCTCGTCTACGGTGACTATTGGTAAAGGATTGTCACCACGGAAATTACACCGACGGTTAGCACAAAATACTTGTAAATTGGTTGGTTGGTCGGGGTTTGGCTGTAATTGGAATGAGTTGCGATTAAATTTTGTCCCACACCAAGGACAATTTTCTAAGGGAATGGGTGAGGGGTTGCGATCGTTATTTTGAAAAGCACGAGTACGTTCTCTAGCACTGTTTTCGTCGTTATCTCCCTTTTTACCCATGCGGTTGGGTGTTGCGGCTTGTCCTACCCATAGCCCAATTTCAAACGGCCAAGTTCCTAACTTCTGCGGGTTTTTCTGGCGTTCCAATTCTAAGGCGCAAATCATCGTCGCCGCCCGTCCGAGTTGGTCGAGAGTTAAAAGACGCAGGGTATAGCGCATGAGGACGCTTAAACCAGCCGATTTGATACCGGGATAACGCAGTCGCCGCAGGACAAGGGTAAAGGCTGCGAGTCCTAAGTATGCTTCGGTTTTACCACCACCTGTGGGGAAGAATAGCAAATCGACTAATTCACGATCGCCATTTTCGGGGTAAGCTATCCCTGCTAAGTTCATCAGTAAAAATGCTAACTGGAAGGGTCGCCATTTTGGTGGTGCTACTATTTCAGGCGTGATAGTTTTACCATGAGTAGTACGCTGACGAATGGCTGTAGCAATGGCGCGATTAGCAATGCAGAAAGCTTCAAATATTTGTGGGTCATTTAACGCTTTGATACCAGCGTCGATGCGCTTGTTAGCAATTTCCGCACGACGGAGTAAATCTAGGGCGACATTTAACCGCTTGGGTTCGGTGGGACATTTTGTGCGTTGTTCTTGAATCCAATCAGCGTAAGCATCCACCATTGGACTCAGCATTTTTTGTAATGCTGCTGGTGTGGGTGCATTAGCTAAAGCTTCCATTCTCAATTCAACGTCTTTTAGTTCCTCTTCTGTAGCTATCACCTTTTCCACATCAGTCGTAGGTATCCATGCTGTACGTATTTCTTGACAGCTACTATCAGGATTGGTAAGTGCGATCGCACTAACGTTATGACCCACTGCATATTCATAATCATCGCGGTATTGTAAATCTGCGACGTTTTCATCCCAATCATGATTATCTCGTCCGCGTAAGTTGGGACGGGCTACTAATGGTTCTGGGGTATGGATGATTAAACTGGCTTGAAAAATATAGCTAATATCGCGCTGTTTATCTGAGGTGGAGAGGCGATTATTAACTAGAAATACGGAAACAGAACGAGTTCCAGCCAGGACAAGTTCCTTAGATGTTACAGGACGGATGGAGACGACGAGTTGTAAACCGTTACTATCAGGTATAGGAATAGTTTTGGTCGATTGGCTTTGATGAAGCGGTAATTTTAAAGGAACAGTGATTTGGGCTTGGCGTGGAATCCGCTTCCAGCATCCAGATAAACCTTTATCTGCTTCTGGTTGAGGGATTGTCGTTTCTATTTCCAAGGGTGATAGAATTTCTTCCGCACCAGAATCATTCTGAGATTCTGCTACAGAATTATCTTTGATTGGGAAATAATCACCCCATTGCACTGTGAGATTAAGTTGACTGGCATTTTCAGCAACTAGAAAACTTAAACCCATCGATGAAGGGAAAAAAGCTTTCTTGGCGAATGGTTTGTCTGGGACATTTTCATCTTCTCCCGCGCTACCGCCTTGCATTACGTCTAAATCATCATCGCCAGTATCATCTCCACGCTGTTCGATGGGTGCGCCATGTGGAACAAGAAAACCTGTAAGATACCATTTTGATGGTGCTTGGTCGAGAATTTCTTCTGCGTGGTCAATATCATCGGGGGTGGGGCCTATAAGGTCGAGTTGTAAGGCTTCGATGAGGCGCGATCGCACTTCGTCCGAGGTTAGATTTATCGTTTTATTTATCATTTAATATTTAGCTTTTGCATAACTTAATTTAATTGCGGAGGTTAAAACCCTTAAATTAATTAATCAGTCCTCTTCCAGAGGACTTTAGCTATCAGACAGGGATTTTCAATCCCTGGCTATCTGGCTATCAAATGGTTGGCTATCAATCTGACTATCAATCAATTTAAATATTTTCCAAATGAGAATTTGTTGTCCCTTGTAAATGATGTATTTTTTGATTTTTAACATAATTAATAGCCTGCTCAAGTTGCTTACTACCTAAAGAGAAAACCCCATAACCTTCCTGCCAAGAAAATTTATCCGACGTGGCAGAAATATTATGATTGAAATAATAAGAACTACTGCCTTTAATTTTTTTAACAAAATCTGCAATTGCTAGTGTTGGAGGAATAGAAACAACTAAATGAATATGGTCTTCCATGCCACCTATCCCATGAACAATACAATTTAGTGCATCTGATTTACCAATAATATAATTATGAAGATCAGATTCTTTGCTGGGCATAATCAGAGGTAGGCGTTGTTTTGTTGCCCAGACAATGTGATAGTAAAGCCGCCATAAGGACATATTTTTTCCTAATTAGCACTTACATTTACTAGATTGCCCATATTTAAACAAAAAGCATAAATGTATTTAAACTAGATTTACCACTCGGCAAGATTTAACAGATTTACCATCCAGCCAGCCAGGGGTTCAAAACCCCTGTCTGATAGCTGAAGTCGGATGAATCCGACTCGCTCAAAATTGGAAAACCCCGCCTAGTCCTCTTATAGAGCCAGGGGTTTAAAACCCCTGTCTGATAGCTGAAGTCGGATAAATCCGACTCGCTCAAAATTGGAAAACCCCGCCTAGTGTTCTTAATTTTCTCAGTCCTCTTATAGAGGACTTTCGCTATTAGACAGGGAATTACATTCCCTGGCGGGTTGGCGGGTTGGCGACTGGCTGATGGACTGGCTGATGGACAGGCGAACATTAGGGAAAACATAAAAATTTTCAAATGATTCCTGGTATTGCTGGTGCATTTTCAATAACCTTTTTAGACTTTCTTTGATTAGATTTATTTTTCCCTCCCTTACCCTTCCCCTTCTCCGCACCTTTACCGCCTAAAATTTCTGCTTCGGCGCGTTTTTGGTTTAAATCAAGCAAGCGTGCTAAAACTTCATCGTGGATTTCTTCGCGCCAACGATAACGCCAGGGTTTTTTCTTTTGTCGTCCACTGCTGTTTTCTGTGTCTTCTTCCTCTTCGTAGTCGAGAATAAAATCGCAGTCGGTGGGGATATCTGACCAGCCGTAAGCGTCGAGGACGGCTTTATCCATTGCGGTGTGGAGTTCGCGGAGTTTGAGTATTTCGGGAGCGTACTCGTCGGGGTCGTGGAAGCGGTTGTAGGTGTCGGTGAGTCCTTGGTTGTTGCGAACCATTAAGGCGGCGCGGTATTCGTAGTATTCTTTGCCTATGGTTTCTAGGGTGGGGTTGGTTTCCCAGTTTTTGGGGAAGGGGAAGGTTTGGAAGCAGTCAGACGGAGTATAACGTAAACCATCTCCTAACGTTGAGGAAAAGAACCTAGCCCAAATTTCATGAATATATGATTGCACAATGCAAAAAAATGAATATCTTTGGTCTGCAAAAATACCTAAAGCGTGCGAGAAAACGCAGTTCGCTGGTAAAAATGCAAATAATAAATACTGTGAGTGCAGAGAAATAACTAACACACGTTCGAGAGGTGCGATCGCTTTAAACAATTCTCCTCTTACTCGTTCAAATTGCCACCAAGAAGCAGTTGAATGCTTGCCACGCTTTCCTTTAACCTTTTCTTCTACAATCTGCATCAAATCAGGATATTCTCTAGCCTCAGCCTCACTCATTTCACCAAAATTAATCACATACCGATGATGTTCATGAGTTGGACTAGAGTTAACCTCCTCCCCACCGATATAAGGAAAAATTCGCTCTTGATTTTTAGTGTTTTGTGCAATCAAACGTTGCATTTCTGCAATTGATGTAGCGTCAGGGTTGGAATCATCAAATGTAAAACCCATACCCAGCACATAGCTACCAATAAAACTTTTATCAGCATTTGCTAACAACACAGCAGGGTTTTTATTTCCACCAGACTTAAATAAAAATGCCGAGATGAAATCAACTTTTTTACCGTCGAGAATTGGTTGTAAACGTTTATCATTTTGAGAATCATTTTGATTTGCATCCACACCCGCCCGGAAATCAATTTCCGGTCTAATAGCAGAAGTCGCTTGAAACCGACTAGAATTTTCACCAATATATTCATCAATCCTCTTCAGAGGATTTTCGCTTTCAGACGGGGAATTAATTCCCCGGCTTTCTGATTGTTGATGATTTTTTTCAATTCGTTGTGCATCCACACCCGCCCGGAAATCAATTTCCGGTCTAATAGCAGAAGTCGCTTGAAACCGACTAGAATTTTTACCAATATTTTCATCAATCCTCTTCAGAGGATTTTCGCTTTCAGACGGGGAATTGATTCCCCGGCTTTCTTGTTTAATGTTTGTATGTTCTTGTTTAATAACATTAACCACGCTCACAACAACGGCGGCTAAACCAGGCCACTTTAACCGCTTTTGAGCATTGTAAATAGTACCGCCATTTTCACAAATATATCTCAAACCAGTGCTGCGAGTATCACCTTGAGCAATGGTATTTGTCGCAATCAAACCAAAACAACCTGATTTTCGTAAAAGCGCAAATGCCCTGCGGTAAAAGTGAGCAACTAAATCAGAATTTCCATGTGATTCTGGATTAACCACTTTTAACCAATCCATATATCCATCAGCATGGGCATTTATCGCTGTATTCTTACCCGCAAATGGTGGATTACCGACAATCGCATCAAATCCTGGATTATCCCTATCAAATACCTCTGGAAATTCTAATTCCCAATTAAAAGGATTTACAGGTTTTTCAGCTTGTCGTAATTGCTTACTAATTTCTAAAATTTGCAAATTATTATCTTGATTTATTTGCCAATTTTTAAACTTTAACTCAAAAGCCTTAAGTTCATCTTTTCTAGCTTTATCTTTATCCGCCGCAAAGAAAGAAGCGATAACTAAATCACCTTTAATACGAGCATCATGTAATAATTCCTCTGTTGCTTGATAAAAATCACGCTTCGCATCGTAATTCTCATCACCTAAACTTTGAATTTCATCACGGTTAAACTTAACCTTATTTATATGCTCGTTAAATAAAGGCAGATTTGGATCATCATAAGTAGTATCTTTTTCCCAGTTAAACTTAACAAGTTGGTCGCGGGTTAAACCTACCAACGAATCACCACATTTCAGCGCATGGTCTAAAAATGTAAAAGGATGCTTCTTCGCTAAAGTTACCAACCACAAAGATAACTTCGCCAAATTCACCGCAAACGGGTTTTTATCCACTCCATACAAACAACGCTGCGCCACCAAACGCCGCGCATACAGTAACGGTTCTTCATCCGATGGAACTTCGGAAATCAAGTCATGTTGATTCCAAGCTTCCACCAATTTTTCTGCCAACTGACGACAAGCTTCCACCAAAAACGCACCTGAACCCACAGCTAAATCGCATACCTTCAAAGCCAAAATTTGCTCTGGTGTGGGACGTTCGCCCAATGCTTCTAAAACAGGTCTGAGGGTTTCTTTAACTATCGGTTCTGTCAAAGCACGGGGCGTATAATGAGAACCACTACGCCGCCGTTCTTCTCCTGGTTGCAAATACAATGAACCAGTAGCCAGTAAAGCGGGTGTTTGCGGCGATATCTTCCGTCCTAAAGCTGCAATTAAATCCTCGGCAATTTTCGCTTGCTTTAACTCAGCCAGTGATTTACCGGAGATTTCACAACCTGCAACTTCTTTTAAATACTTCGCCCTGTCATTGGCTTTGGTGTTTAAAACTTCATCAACGCTAACAACGACAGTAACAGAGGTTTTCGCACCCTTGGGTTTACTCCATACACCAATAGATGATGTAGTAGCTTTTTTGACTTCATAGCCCATGACCGCCTCGTAAACCGAACCGATTTGTTCGACATCGAGCGATCGGTATGACAAACGTTCACCATCAAGAACGAGTAACCCTTGCAATACTTTGTGAATTACTCCATCAGAAATGCGTGGCGGTTCAATCAACTCCCATTCTTTATAGGTAGTATGGCGAGAACGACCTTCTAAAAATGCGTACTCATCTGGGTCAAAAAGCTGTCCATGACGTGCTGGCAAATATAAATCAGCATGACAACCGCCATCATAAACTAAGCGAAAAAGACTGAGTAACCAAGCCCAAGCACCATAACGCTGTTCCATTGTGTCAGGATAGTTACCCGCATCCTCGCGCAATCTCTCATACAGTCCAGTTACCGAATAGTTGCGCGTGTAAATCGAACCCTGCGGCATTAAACCTTCATCTTCCGCATACAGCAGAAACACCAACCGCAACAAAACTGTAATTAATCCTCCGTAAATATGCTGAGGTTCGTTTTGAGCAATGTCATCAAGCAAGAATCCTTTAGCATGATCATTTGCAGCTTGAAAACCACGCAGTAATTCCCACAGCGCGTCTAGTACCTGTTCTGATAACTTAGTAGAAACTTCGTTTTGATACTTGCGGCTATTTTGCAGCAACGCCACTAAACGGCGGTCTGTGGGCGCATTGAACACTCGCTGTTCTTCCAACAACATCTGCATTGCACCCAAAATCAACCGTCCCGATACCTCGCACATCGCCTGTACCGGAAAGGTCAGATGTCCAGAAGATTCACCCCGTGGGGCATATACCAAACGTAATTCTGTACCGTTACACAAAATACCTACAGGAATTTCCTTCTCCCGCAACAGTCGCTCAAACTTCGCCTGGGGCGTGGCGTGCCATCCCGTAGATTTGATATTCTCACTGACTCTATCAAGGTCAGTACCAGAGGAAATGACTTGTACCAGCATCAACCAACCACCTTTATCTGGGTCAGGTACGGTATATGTTGGTTGTAAAATTTCACTGTATTCTGGTAGCGATACCGCCAAATCCTCTGGACTCTCGACTAAATCTGTCGGTTGCCAACCCAGAATTTCTACTGTGAAGGTGGGAAAGTCAGAAATTACAGAGGTGTAGTTGCTGCTGTCATCAGGAAAATCTCGGCGAATTATTTCGCTTAACCGTTGCTGTAACTCAACAACGTTGCGATTTACCGACATTTGGGCATTATTTAACGCCGTTGGCGACACTACCAACCCCACTGGCTGAAGGAAGCCCAACCATTCCTTATGCGCTTGAATTTCTCTATCCTTAACCACGACCGCCTCATTTGTTTTTAGGTGTCGTTGTTAGTTTGCCCATCAGTCAGTTAGTAATTACTTAGTTGTGAATTTTCCTGCCAGTTATTTAGTAGTTAATTGTGAATTTCCCCACCAGCCACAGAGCCAGGGGTTATAAACCCCTGCCTGATAGCAGAAGTCGGATAAATCCGACTGTAACCGTTTACACAGTCCTCTTGTAGAGGACTTTCGCTGTGAGACAGGGAATTACATTCCCTGGCGGTCTGGCGATCATCGGGCTATGAATTGGGGAATTACATTCCCTTGCGGTCTTCGGGCTATGCGCTGGGGAATTACTTGTCAACCCGAAACTGGCCATAAATAAATCAACCCCACAGGTTCAACTCGCACCGCCCTAACTTCGTAGGAAGCCTCAATTCGGGCAGGTTCAGAAATAATTTCTTCAGCAAGTGCTTTCAGTCGCTTCTCCCAGTGACGACAGTCTGCGTCTAACTGCCGTTTTTCCTCTACAGGGAACTCTACAAACGGAATCGATAGCTTGGGAATCGGTAACTGGATTGCTTTGGTATCTTCAATTTCCTGCTTACGTTGGCTAATACGCTGCTGCTGCTGTTCGAGAATTTTTTTCATCTCTACAGCTTCTTTTTTGCCCCGTTCGGTTAACTTTTTCTCAGCCCTTTGAGCCAAAATATTGGCACGGCGTTCTAAATGGGGAATCAAATCAGCAATATCTTGGGCAGCATTCTGCTTCAGCAATTCTTTAATCGTCTGGGATGCTTTTTGCAAACGAGGAGAAGCTAAAGAATCTTCCAATAAAGCCAGTACGTTGTCTTTCTGCCCTTCGTTTAAGGGTTGTAGTTTCTTGCGTCCTCTAGCGGCTGGGTCTGACCATTCTGCCGCGATCGCAATTACTTCGTCATGCAGCCGTGATGCACCCTGTCCGTAAACAGATAAACGTCCCAAGGCGATAACTTTAGGAATTGGGTCATCAGTCAAACAAACGCAAGCGCGGGTTAACTCATCATGTAAAAACCCTTGGGCTAAAAATCTCCCTAAAAGACGCTGTACAACTCGGTGTTCTAAATGCAGGTGAACTACATCCCCATCCAATGAACCAGGGTCACGAAATACTACCGGACGAATCGCTGCTTCCCGTCGCCATTCCCAAGGCTTTTGTCCTTTCTGGCGTGGCGGTCTTAAGGTATCAAGAGTATTCGCCCATGTAGGGTCTGCGCGTTGGTCAAGGGGCGGAAGCGTCCAGCGTGCAGTAGCCGAATCTTGACAAGCTTCTTGACTATCAACTGGAGTCAGAGGAGTCGCGCCGAGAATTTCTAAAGAAGCGGAAATAGCATTGCGGAAGTGTTCGTCACTCAGTCCCAACCAATCCCGCGATGTTTTCAGCATCTCTTGCAACTGGGATAATTGCTTGGTTAATTCTTCTCTCCGCAGTCTATTTTCTTCCAGTTCTTCACTAATTACTGATACGTTAGGTAAATCAGCTTGTTCTATAGAAGCAGTAATATTAGTTACCTGATTGTGGCGAATACCACCTTCCAGTAACCGCGATAAATTCTTCTGCACCACTGGCGAAAGCGTCCCCAATTCTTTTTGAATTGTTTCAGTCTTCTTCACCAGCACTTTCAATACTTTGTCCTCTGTCCGTTGCGCTAAAACAAAGTAGTAGCAGTGAACAATAGGTGTAGCGACCTGCAATGCTAATCGCTCAAACCTGCAATCATGACATTTACAAACCAGGATTAAATGCAACTATAATTACGCTTCAGCCAGGATTATTTGCAACTGAGCCAGGATTAATTGCAACCAACCTGCAATCATCGGTTTGAGCCAGGATTATTTGCAACTAACCGAAAGTCCCATCAAACGGTAGGCAAGAAAGTTTGCTCAAAAAACCCTTTGACTTATAAAAAAAAATAGTTGAATTTCAGCCAGGATTAACTGCAACTATAAAGGTAAAAGAAACGACCGTTTTCTTTACCACTATGATTGATATCCAAGTCCCCCTAGAATCGGCTCAAGTTTGGTAACGAAACTCGGTAAAAATATTATCGGCAACATATACTGTGAGGTAACGGGTTTATTTACTGACTTGTTGGGGTTCAAGTAATGTTGATCGGCTACGCGCGAGTTTCAACAGATGACCAAAAATTGAACCTGCAAATGGATGCCTTGCAGCAAGCTGGTTGTGCAAAAATTTACTCAGATCATATAAGTGGAGTGAAAGCAGCAAGACCTGGACTAAACCAAGCACTGGAAGTAGCAAGGACTGGTGATGTCCTAGTGGTGTGGAGGTTAGACCGCCTGGGAAGGTCGCTCAAAGACCTAATCGAAATCATATCCCAGTTAGATGATAGAGGAATTGAACTCTCTAGTTTGTCAGAATCCATTACTACCACTAATAACAGTGGCAGGCTAATTTTCCATCTGTTCGGTGCATTGGCAGAATTTGAACGCAATCTCATCCGTGAACGCACAACGGCGGGTCTTGTAGCAGCGCGTGCGCGTGGTCATAAGGGAGGTAGACCAAAAGCACTAGACCGAGCAAAACGCCAATTAGCAGTAAAGCTTTATACCGAAAGGCAACACACCATTGTTGAAATCTGTAGACTCATGGGGATTTCTAAACCAACTCTCTATAACTACATCGCTGAGATAAAAACATAACATGGCACACAAGGAAATCCCGGTAGAGGCACTCATCAACTTACGCCACCGCCTCGACGGATTACCAAGTCGTTGCCAAGAGCGTCGAATTCTCATTGAACAGACATCTGCTCTATACGGTGTGTCAACAGATACTCTGTATCGCGCTCTGCGTAACTTATCACGCCCCAAATCCATCAACCGCTCAGATAGTGGAACACCTCGAAAGCTATCACAGGCTGAAATGGAACTTTACTGTGAAATCATTGCGGCGATGAAAATCCGCACCAGTAATAAGAAAGGGCGACACCTCTCAACTGCACGGGCGATTGAACTACTGGAAGATTTTGGGATGGATACACCAAATGGCTTTATCCAACCGAGCAAGGGTACGTTAACTAGAAGTACCGTCAACTATTACTTGAAAGTATGGGGATATGACAATGAACGAATGACCCGGCAACCTCCGGCGGTGCGTTTTCAGGCAGAATACAGCAATGAATGTTGGCATTTCGACCTGAGTCAGTCTGATTTGAAACACGTAAAGCAGCCATTGTGGGTGGATGCGGGTAAAGGTAATCCCCTGCTGATGCTTTATAGCGAATGTCATGGACTGCCTAAGAATCAAGCTAGTCACGCATCTGCCCAATGGCAAGGATGGTCGTCGGGTGACAGCTCGTTCCAAGGGCAAAGTAGAAAGACCGTTTCGGACGGTAAAAGAAGCTTACGAAACTCTGTATCACTTTCACGAACCGGAAAACGAGGTAGAGGCTAACCTTTGGTTGCGCCAGTATCTGTTGCTTTACAACGATAAGCCACACCGAGAGTCCCCACATTCGCGCATAGAAGATTGGCTGCGAAATCTCCCCAAGTCAGGTTTACGCGCAATGTGCAGTTGGGAGCGATTCTGTAACTTTGCCCGCGAACCGCAACGTAGAAAGGTTGGTTCCGATGCCAGGGTATCAATTGAAGGCGTAGCTTATGAGGTAGAGCCAGACTTGGCTGGTGAAACTGTCGTCCTTTGGTGGGGTTTATTTGACAACGAGCTATATGTTGAGTTTAGCGATCGCCGCTACGGCCCATTTTACCCGGTTGATGGGCCAATTCCATTACATCGCTATCGCAAACACAAAAAAACTAAAACCGAAGAACGGGCAGACAGGATTGCGGATTTAGCAAAGAAACTGGGTTTGCCACGGACAGCATTGGACAAAAATGCCGATCTCCAATTTCTAGTGGACAAGTATAAAGAACTTGAGCCGACTGTCACACCTTTTAACGACCCAGACCCATTCCAAGAATTTACATATCCCAGCATAATATTCGCTAAATTGGCGATTTCAGATTATCTAGCGCAGCCGTTGGCCAAATTATCTCCTGAACAAATGGCATTTATTAATGCACTGCTAACTGAAACCCTCAACAAAAAAGTGATTATTGACCGGGTAAGGGAGTATTTCCAAAAGCCAAAAGGAGGGGAACAAAATGCTTACTGAGGTCATGGAACACTTTAGTTTGGTTAAGGAGTTTCCCAAAGCTGGGTACTACGAGACTGAACACCAAAAACAAATGTTCAAGGATATTAAAGTGGCAATTCATTCGGGGAAGTTGGTTGCCATTACAGGAATTATCGGGTGTGGTAAAACAACGACTTTACGACGTTTGTTTGACGTTTTGGAGAAAGAAGGTAAAATTACCGTCTCAAAATCGCTTTCTGTGGATAAAGACCGAGCGACACTACCCACTCTGATTGCTGCCTTATTCTATGATTTATCCACAGATAAGGAAATTAAAATTCCGAAAGACGGCGAAAAACGGGAACGGGAATTACGTGACCTGATTAGAAAAGGTAAAAAGCCTGTAGCACTGTTTGTGGATGAGGCTCATGACCTACATTACAGTACGCTGACGGGACTTAAACGTTTAATCGAGGTAGTTGAAGACGGTGGTGGCACACTTTCGGTAGTGCTGGCTGGTCATCCCAAACTGAAAAATGATTTGCGCCGTCCCACGATGGAGGAAATTGGGTATCGGGCGACGGTCTTCTCTTTGGAGGGGATTGTCGGTAATCAACGAGAATATATTGAATGGTTGGTATCTGAATGTACTACGGATGATACTTCTATCAGTGACATACTAGAGGCCTCTGCTATTGAATTACTTGCTGCGCGGTTGAGAACTCCACTACAAATCGAACAACATTTGACACTAGCTTTAGAGGCTGCGTACCGAGTTGCAGTCAAGCCTGTTACTACGGTGATTATTGAGTCGGTGCTATCGAAGCTTCTTGATGATTTGGAACCAACTCTCACTCGGCATGGCTATAACGTGAGGGATTTGGCTGAACAGTTCAATGCCAAACCGGCTGAAATTAAGTTGTTGTTTCGTGGTCAACTTGACCCAATGCGTGCGCGGGAGTTGCAGGAGCAAATGTTGGCGGCGGGATTGCCACTTTGAACTAATTGAAAGCGCAATTTCCAGCAGGTTCATTTATAGTTGCAAATAATCCTGGCTCAAACCGATGATTGCAGGTTGGTTGCAGATAATCCTGGCTCAGTTGCAAATAATCCTGGCTGAAGCGTAATTATAGTTGCATTTAATCCTGGTTTGTAAATGTCATGATTGCAGGTTTGAGCGATTAGCATTGCAGGTCGCTACAATTATGGGGCGTAGCAGAAAGGAACAACTTATGTTCAAAGCGTGGTGCAATATCGCGGACAGTGCGTGTGAGTTGAGAATCGACAGCATACTTCGTACCACTAGCTGGGGCTGCGTTGTGTGCTTCATCGAGAATCAGCATTGATGCGCCTGTAAAATCTCCCAACCAATCACGCAAAGGAGCAGCATAGGTTTCATCACGTAACAAAGCATGAGAAATAATGAAGCGGCTGTGAGTTGTCCAAGGGTTAATTCCATAACCGCGTTCTTGACGACGACTAGCTACAAACTCACGGTCAAAAATCACAAAAGTTAGCCCGAAGCGGCTTTCCATTTCTTCTTGCCATTGCCGTACAACCGATGGTGGACAAGAAATCACAACACGGCGAACTTTTTGCCGCATCAACATCTCTCTTAAAATCAGACCTGCTTCTATGGTTTTCCCTAAACCAACATCGTCAGCAATAAACAAAGCAACTCTAGGCATTAATAAAGCCTTACGTAGCGGTTCAAGCTGGTAAGCTTTGACCTCAATACCTGCACGGTATGGTGCTTGAAACAGTTTTGGGTCAGTTGAGGTAACACAATTCCAACGCAGAGTGTGGAGATAAGCCGAAAATAGACGGGGATTGTCAAAACCTCGGTTTGCTATGGACTCCCACGAAGTTTTACCTATGACTTTGGCATCAACTTCTCTTTCCCAAAGAACTTCTAACTGTTCTCCTAACGCATCATCTTCCAAACACGAAAGGCAAACTAAAGTGTCTTCCTTCACCAAAGGTTTAGCCACTACATCTTCTACAAGATACTGCCGCGATCGCACCCGCACAATTTGCCCAGTAACAACACTCATCCTCTACAATCCTTTGCTCTGCTAAAACCCCTACACCAACTACACAGAAGCTATTTTTTGCATGAAAAATTACCCGTGAAGCGATCGCTTACAGTTACAAATCCGCAGATTTTGATTGAGTATAAAAATTTAAGATTTAACCCACTTGTAAATGTAGTTAGCCAAAAATTAATGTATTTTTTAATACTTAATCTAAGAGCCTATTAATTTACATTCTTTAAACCATTTGAGTCTATTTAATAAAAGTATCGATATATTTTGCCCATCAAAGCCCTACATAATTATGGCTATAAGCGTGAGCAAGCATACCAATTTGTATGTTCAAAATGTAGCAACACATCCTTTTAAAAGCATTAGTATTAATACTGAGTGTTACTATAAATTCAAACTCAGTTAGTCAGACTTATATGTGATTGTGGTAGTCAGATTTGATAAGAAATGGCGATCGCATTGCACCGTCTATTGAGGATTTTGATAGGAATTACCAGAACCAAAACGCTTCCAGAATATAACCGCCATTACGAAGAATTAGTTAATCCACAAACAAATCCTATTGCTCATAACTCAATCTATTTGTCACTAGACGTAGATTCATGTTTTTTCAACCATTCCTTGATAGCCTCCTCTAAAGCCGCAGTCTGCGTCAATTCCAGACGCGCACAGGCAATTTCAAACGCGATTTTTAAGTCTTTAGGGAGTCTCCCCCGAACTTCTCTAGTTTCTTCTGCCATCCTAATTTGAAGCCAAAGCTTGCGGCTTTCATTTTTGCACAGCCTCTCAGCAAAAAAACATTTGCGGCATTGCGCTATTACGTCATTGCGCTATAATATAGTAAGCAAAAAAACAATTAACAACCCTGTCAGTATTACCGAAACCACAAAGCTGAGGACACCATGAGCGTTATTACAATTCAATGTCGCTTGGTTGCTGAAGAAGACATCCTCCGCCAACTGTGGGAACTGATGGCAGAAAAAAATACACCACTTATAAATGAATTATTGGCACAGGTAGGAAAACACCCAGAATTTGAAACCTGGCTAGATAAAGGCAGAATACCTACTGAATTACTCAAAACACTTGTTAACTCCTTCAAAACTCAAGAGCGTTTTGCTGGTCAACCTGGACGGTTTTATACTTCAGCGATCGCTTTAGTAGATTATGTGTATAAATCCTGGTTCGCCTTACAGAAACGAAGAAAGCGGCAAATAGAAGGTAAAGAACGTTGGCTCACAATCCTCAAAAGTGATCTACAACTCGAACAAGAAAGCCAATGTAGCTTAAACGTAATTCGTACTAAAGCCAACGAAATTCTTACCCAATTTACCCCCCAGTCCGACCAGAATAAAAACCAGAGAGAGCGAAAAAAGACTAAAAAATCCCCAAAGCCTCAGAAGTCTTCAATTTTTCAAATTCTTTTAAACAGTTACGGAGAAACACAAGAGACTCTAACTCGTTGTGCGATCGCATATCTACTAAAAAATAACTGTCAAATCAGCGAACGCGACGAAGATCCAGAAGAATTTACTAGAAATAGACGCAAAAAAGAAATAGAAATCGAGCGATTAAAAGACCAACTCCAAAGTCGCATACCTAAAGGTAGGGATTTGACAGGGGAAGAGTGGCTAGAAACTTTAGAAATTGCTACAGCAAATGTACCTCAAAATGAAAAAGAGGCAAAAGCTTGGCAAGCAGCACTTTTAAGAAAAACGGCTGATGTACCATTTCCTGTGGCTTACGAATCTAACGAAGATATGACATGGCTGCAAAATGACAAAGATCGTCTCTTTGTTCGGTTCAACGGCTTGGGAAAAATGACTTTTGAAGTTTACTGTGATAAGCGTCATTTGCATTACTTTAAACGCTTCCTAGAGGATCAAGAAATTAAACGCAATAGTAAAAACCAATACTCAAGCAGCTTGTTTACTCTGCGTTCAGGAAGGCTTGCTTGGTTGCCAGGAAAACAAAAAGGTGAACCCTGGAAAATAAATCAACTACATCTTTACTGTACTTTGGATACTCGGATGTGGACTGCTGAAGGAACTCAACAGGTAGTGAATGAGAAAATTACAAAAATTACCGAAACTTTAACTAAAGCAAAACAGAAAGATGAACTCAACGATAAACAGCAAGCTTTTATCACTCGTCAGCAATCCACTTTAGACCGGATTAATAATCCTTTCCCTCGTCCCAGCCAGCCTAATTATCAAGGGCGACCCTCAATCCTAGTTGGTGTTAGTTTTGGTCTAGAAAAGCCAGTAACACTAGCTGTAGTGGATGTTGTTAAAAATGAAGTTTTAGCTTATCGCAGCGTCAAACAACTGCTTGGCAAAAACTATAACCTTCTCAATCGCCAGCGACAACAACAGCAACGCCTATCTCATGAACGTCACAAGGCTCAAAAACAGAATGCGCCAAACTTCTTTGGTGAATCAGAGTTAGGACAATATGTGGATAGATTATTGGCTGATGAGATTGTGGCGATCGCCAAAACCTATCAAGCAGGCAGTATAGTTATCCCAAAACTCCGCGATATGCGTGAGCAAATCAGTAGTGAAATCCAATCCAGAGCAGAGAAGAAATGCCCTGGTTACAAGGAAGTTCAACAAAAATATGCCAAAGAATACCGGATGAGCGTTCATCGCTGGAGTTACGGTCGATTAATTGAGAGTATTAAATCCCAAGCTGCAAAAGCTGGAATTTCCACTGAAATTGGTACACAGCCAATCAGAGGCAGTCCACAAGAAAAAGCGCGAGATGTAGCAGTCTTCGCATATCAGGAACGTCAAGCCGCTTTAATTTAATTCACTTTAATTCACTAATCCGAACCTTGACAATATAATATTTTTATAACCGCGCCGCAGTTCATGCTCTTTTGAGCCAATGTGCTGTGATAAATCTGGGTTAGTTTGGCAGTTGGAAGACTGTCATGCTTTCTGACCCTGGTAGCTGCCCGCTTCTGATGCTGCCATCTGTAGAATTCTATAGATGGGATAGGTGCGCTCCCAGCAATAAGGAGTAAGGCTTTTAGCCGTAGCCGTTATTTATAACGGTGTGGATTACCAAAGTGGTGGCTACTGAATCACCCCCTTCGTCGGGGGAACCCTCCCAAATCTTTTTTTGGCAGACCATAAGCGGGGTCAAAAACCCTGGAGGTTCGCCAAAACCTTGAATCCCTTGTCCAGTATTAATTTGACTCATTTGAAGAGTGATGAATGTCCTCAATTGAGAGCAAAAAAACAGATATTTTAACAGGTTTGCCAAAATCGCATCTGGAAACCTGTACTGGTAAGGGTCTAGACGGGCGCGGTTTCAACTACCATCCCGACTAGGGGTGGGTTGAAAGTCTTACGATTGGCGATCGCATAGAGATTCAATTGAAGTGTTTCAACTACCATCCCGACTAGGGGTGGGTTGAAAGATACTAGAAATATGAAAAGCCTGTGGCGAATATTCGTTTCAACTACCATCCCGACTAGGGGTGGGTTGAAAGGATTCCCCGTTCTAGACATGATAATCTAGAAATTGGTTTCAACTACCATCCCGACTAGGGGTGGGTTGAAAGGTAACTTCCGATGATAAATTGTTAGCTGCTCAAGCTGGTTTCAACTACCATCCCGACTAGGGGTGGGTTGAAAGAAATCTTAGAAAACAACAATTTTTGCAATTTATCGGAGTTTCAACTACCATCCCGACTAGGGTGGGTTGAAAGGTGAAATTGTATTTGCTATTAACGGCAAACCCAGGTTTCAACTACCATCCCGACTAGGGGTGGTTAAAAATATAGGTTATTGACTTGCGTTAACCATTAGAATGGTTGCAAAGTAGAACTGATCATGGGAGGGTTGAAAGGAGTGCTGCGATCGAACACATACAAATTGACCACATATAAATCGAACATATATAAATAATCAAATAATGCCCTTGCAGCAACAATTTATTGTATAGTCAATGTTAAGTTCAGACGACATTAATTTGCGAAAACTCAGAATAATTAAATTGACTCTGAAAAACAGTCACTGCGACACTAATTTGCGAATAACGACACCAATCTGCGAATTGCGACATATAATTCGCGAATGTACAAATGGAGAATAGGAGACTCGAACCCCTGACCTCTGCGGTGCGATCGCAGCACTCTACCAACTGAGCTAATTCCCCTAACAGTATTGTTAATACATTACCCTATTTTAACATTCAGTTATGCTGGTCTGGGGCTGTTTACCAGAAAATACTTGTTGTATTCGTTCTAGTTCTAATTCACTCAGGTAATCTACCGTCCAGTTACAGCAACGCTGGAGCATATGGAAGGGATAGGTATTAGCTACACCCACTACTTGCATCTGCGCGTGTTTTGCAGCTTGGATACCTGGGGGGGTATCTTCAATCGCCAAACATTCTGGGAGTTGCAGATTTAATTCAGGATATTCTTGATTGAGACGTTTGACTGCTAATAAATACCCATCTGGCTGGGGTTTACTGGTGGTGATGTCATCACCGGCGACGATAACAGTAAAATATTCTGCTAGTTTGGCTCGTTCTAATACCAGTTCAATTTCCTGATGTAGCGCACCACTGACTACAGCTAGCTTGAGATGTTGGGAACGCACCTGATATATCAAGTCTTCTACACCTGGATATATAGGGAGTTTTTCTAGTTTCTCTAGTTCCAACGCATAGGCTTTAGCTTTGCGGTGAAGTAGTTGGGTTAAGTATTCTTCACTCGCCACTCTACCACGATTGACGAGTAATTCTTGAAAACAAGCGCGATCGCTCCGTCCTAATGAAGCTTGACGCTCTTGGACTTTCTGGGGTTGGAGATTTTCCTGAAGGAGAATTTCATCTATCAGTTGTAGGTGGATGCGCTCATCGTTAATGATTACGCCATTAAAATCAAACAGAATTGCCTTTAAACTCATGCCGTTATATGCCGAAAGCTGGAGACTCTAGACCCTCCAAATTATTATTATCTATTGCTGGTCTATATTGTCTCACTTTTCCTTGAGTAGTTGCATCTGTTACGGGAATTGGTTTTACACCGCTAGTTACTTGATGTATCCACCAAACTTCTTCGGTTCGCACAGCCTCAAACCCTACCGCACCCATCCGCGCATCTACACTATCCCCCCCATACTCACGAATGTAAGGCTCTTCAAACACATTATTGAGCCAATCTAATTGACGCAGGGTTTTCTGATTCCCATCGAGAATTAATACTTGTCCACCGGCTACCAACAACCGAAAGCATTCTTGGAGGATGGTTTGGGATACTACAACTGGTGTTTCATGAAATAGCAAAGTACCTGTCACTAAATCAAAGGAAGCATCTGGAAAGCTAGTTTTCTCGGCGTTTCCATGTCGCCAGATGATATCTAAACCCGCATCTTTGGCTTTATCTTCGGCTCTCACCAGCATATAGGGTGATAAGTCCAAACCGATGACTTCAGCTTGGGGGAAAGCTTGCTTTAACATTAAAGTTGTAGAACCTGTACCACAGCCTAAGTCAAGTATGCGCCGGGGTTTGACTTTGACTGCATCAATTAAGGCTTGACGCACCCAAGTTTCATTGGGTGGTAGTACGTATTCGGTAATGGGGTCGTAGGTGACAGCAGCACTAGGATTAAGATATCCCCCCTCAACACCGTGAAAGTTTTGGCTAGTGTAGTATGCAGGAAGTTTAACATCAGCACGCCGGAAGCGATCGCTTTCTTTCTCCCAGTCGATACTTTTAGCATACCGATGCAATTTCTCTTCATCAATTAAAAACCGGACTACAGGCGATAAAAAGCTTTCCCAAATAGTATTTTGACGTGTCGCCATAGGTTTGAGTGAGGCTTGGTCATGGACTTTACAAATTGTAGTATATCTGGCAAAAGTCTGCTTTTTTTTGGCAGACTTAACTAGCCAGGGAGCAGGTTGACATTCAAATTCATCTATACTACACTTGTAACATATAAATAAAATTTACCCATCTAAAACATGACAATTATTCTTTCCTATTCCCCATTCCCTATTCCCTATTCCCTTTAAAAAAATGCCCTACGAAAAGTTAGAAATTAAGACAAAATCACCCGTTTTATCTTGGGCAAATCACCCCTTGGGGTCTGAAGAAACCAAGATGGCTAAAAATGTGGCATCCCTACCTTTTGTATTTAAACACGTAGCATTAATGCCCGATGTTCATTTAGGAAAAGGTGCTTTAGTTGGTTCTGTAATTGCTACAAAAGAAGCCATTATGCCTGCTGCTGTCGGCGTGGATATTGGTTGCGGTATGAGTGCTATTAAAACACCATTTACTGGTGAACAATTAGAAGGCAAACTCAAGAAAATTCGTCTCGATATTGAAGCAGCAATTCCCACAGGTTTTAACGAAAATAAAGATGTCGAAAAATCTGTTACTAATTGGCAACGTTGGCGAGATTTTCAAGACTTGCATCGTGGTGTGCAAGACTTACAAAGTAAAGCGATGAAACAAATGGGTTCTCTCGGTGGAGGTAATCACTTCATTGAAGTTTGCCTAGATACAGAGAACCAAGTTTGGCTGATGTTACATTCCGGTTCACGCAACATTGGGAATAAACTTGCCCAGTGTCATATTAGTACAGCTAAGGAATTAGCGAAAATGGCGGGTAATCATTTACCTGATCCAGATTTAGCCTATTTTATAGCTGGTACACCAGAATTTCGAGCTTACTGGAACGATTTACAATGGGCGCAAAATTATGCGCGAGTAAATCGTGATGTGATGATGACACGTTTCCAGCGCATTATGGAAAAGCATCTAACAGGAGGAAAGGCAATTAAGCCTTTATTGCAGGTAAATTGTCATCATAACTACGCTGAAAAAGAAATACATTTTGGCGAAGATGTCTATGTAACTCGCAAAGGTGCAGTCCGCGCAGATAAAGAAGATTATGGCATTATTCCTGGTTCAATGGGAGCAAAATCTTTCATTGTCAAAGGTAAAGGTAATGCACATAGTTTTTGTTCTTGCTCTCATGGTGCTGGTCGTTTAATGTCGAGAAGTAAAGCTAAAAATGTCTACACTCTCGATGATTTAATTGAGCAAACCAAGGGTGTGGAATGCCGACAAGATAGTGGTGTTTTAGATGAGATTCCTAGTGCTTATAAACCTATTGAGCAAGTCATGGAAAATCAATCAGATTTAGTGGAAGTTGTCGCCACACTCAAGCAAGTTGTTTGTGTGAAAGGTTAATTTCAATGTTTGTAGTGAGGGCTTTAGCCCTCATTCTTACCAAAGATGATTTACGGTACTTCAATCGTAATCAAAGCATTTTCTGGTAAGTATTTTTTGTAACAGCCTTCATCAGCCAGCACTAAAACCAAGCGTAAAGGATAATCTGGCGGTACTTGTAAATCTGCCCAAGGAATTGCCAATTCTAAACAGGTTTCTAAAGCAACTTGAGCGCGACTAGTGCGGGAATGCCATTGATAATTATCTCCAGCTTCTCGAAATTGTACTGATTGGGTGAGTAAATTAATTGCTAAATGGTGGTGGTACAGGTAATTCAGAGGGGCTGTATCCGGCACATCTGCTAAAGGAATAGGGCTGTTGTGCATTGTTCTATCGGGATAAAACCACAGCAAATTTAACTCTGCTGGTAAATCTTTACCTGGTGCAACGCCACTTTTAAAGTCCAACCGCAAATAGAAATTGAGGTGATCGACTCCATACCAAAGACGCTGAATGCTGCTGCTGACGTGCATTGTTCCCCGCGCACCGCCAATTTCTATGCGTCCAGCTTTGTCCCAGTCTTGTTCATCACCTTTACCGTCAATCACAGGATGAATAAAACTTTCGGGAGAATGGTCTGTCCTGGCTTCGTGAACCTCAACGGCGTGTCTGAGATATGGGGGTATTGGTTCATTTAATGCTTTGTAGATACCGCACAGATGTTCGCGAAATAATTGGTCAAAGATGGCATCTTGATTAGAAGAATGTCCTTCCCCAAACCACCAAAACCAGTCAGAACCTTCGGCAGCATACAAAGCTTCCCAGGCTTCGGGGTTGTTTTCTTCTGTCGCTTCGGGATGGCTGGCTAGCATGGCTCTAGCTTCGGTGAGGTACTCCCAAGCGCGGTTTTTAGCAGGATCACCAATCCAAGTGGTAAAGCTACCATCGACCCAAGAACCACTATGTAGTTGCTCGCCGGGGATGGTGGCTGTAGCGGGGAATTGTTCGAGGAATTCGGAGACGGTAACGAGTTTGATGTTGGGTTCGTTACTTAAACGTTGATATAAAGCTTCTAAGAAGGGTTTACCGTCTTGGGGATAAAACTCCCAACAATTTTCCCCGTCCAAAGCGATAGTAACTAACCAAGGTTGTTCGCTGGGACGTTCTCTTTGCATTTTCGCGATCGCTTCTAGATGTCCCACAAGATCAGCTGCGGCTTGTTTTGCTGGCATTGACCCATAGGTAAAGCCAATTAAATCTGATAATCTGTGGTCACGAAAGACAATGGCTAAATCGCCGGCTGGGGTTGTCAGGCGATAGGGCTTGTACATCAATTCTGGTTCTAGGACATTCCCCGCGCCATCTCGATGGAAAAAGTGTTTTAATGTCCACCCCAGAACGGCTTCATCGGAACAAATCCAGTTAAATCCCTGTTTAATAATATACGGCAGGATTTCTGGGCTGACTGACTGTTCTGAAGGCCATAAACCCCTGGGTTCTTGTCCAAATCTTTCTTTATATAATTCCCACGCTTTACGCAAGTGGCGAGGAATATCTTCAGCCCACTGAAAGCGAGACTCTGGTAGTGCCATATGTGGCACTGCAACCCGTCCAGAGTTGGTATCAGCTAGCAAGGGCAAAATTGGGTGAGTATAGGGTGTAGTGGTAACTTCCAATTGCCCTGATGCTTGCATCTTACGATGTTGGGGGATGATGCGGCTGAGGATATCGCGCTGTTTGGAGTAAATGCGCTGGCGATCGCTTAATCTAAAATTACGCCCCTGTTCAAACCAAGCGGCAATTTCTGGGTCATCCCAAAACAGGGGATCTATCCATGCCAAATTATGCCACGCTAGCAAATCACCATACTCAGCCAAGCCCCAATTAGCTAAACACCAAGCTGCTCCTTCTTCTTGCCTTTGATAATACAACTCGGCATAGCGGGGATGGGGATCAATCAAGGTGTGGTGATTAGCATCAAAAAAGTGTTGAATGATAAATTCTTTTTGCTGCTGAGTCAGTTGTTCCGTGGGTGTCAAACTGGCTTTCAGGTAAGGATCAAAAGCAGTCCCAGCAATATAATCTTCTAGTTGCAAGATTAAAGATGGCACTAAATTCACCGTTTGGTGTAATTTAGGGTATTTTTCGAGAATTAACACCAAATCCAAATAATCTTTTGTACCATGCAACCTTACCCAAGGCAGACGATATTGTTGACTTGAAGACGCTGAAACGCCGTTTCCAGGAGATTTATATAAAGGCTGATGTTGATGCCAAACAAAGGCTACATAGAGTGGATGAGACATATGATGTAATTAGGGATTGGGTATTGGTCATTGGGCATTGGATATGGAAAAGAGACAAGTTAGACAAGGTAGAGGGAGGAGACAGGGTAGAATTGCTTCCTTGTTCTCCTTGTCCTCCTTGTCTTCCTTGTCCCCAATCCCTAGTCCCATTCGGACTTTTGGCGTTCTCTCCAAGACTCATAGCGTCCCGCAGGGAAGCCTAGTCCCTACTCCCTAGTACAGATCGACGGAAATAAAGATACCATTCTCAATCGTTCAAAGCCTTAAAATACAGGTCTTTTGACTTTTGATTTTTGACTTTTAACTTCCGCGTAGCGGTACTAGTCCCTAAATTATTTGCTCAACTTCGGCAATTTCAGGAATCATTTCCCGCAGACGGCGTTCAATACCCATTCTCAGGGTCATGGTGGAACTAGGGCAAGAACCACAAGCACCTTGTAACCGCAGTTTAACAATAGGCCCATCGAGTTCTACAAGTTCCACGTTGCCACCATCTGACATCAGATAAGGACGCATCTCATCCAACACTGTTTCAACGTTTTCAGATGTTAATTCCATCGTGTGATACCTACTAAGTTAACAATGGTGATAAGGAATTAATGTGTAGTAGTGCTAAAGTCTACTACAAACCCATGATCCAAAATGTTATTTTTTGGCTTTATTAAATCGATCGTAGATCCAATTGTCACTAGATTGTCTTTTATTCAGAGTTTAGCAAATAGTCAGACCTGACCCAAGAAGCAGGGGGCAGAGGCGAAACATTTCATATTCCCTGACATAGGGTTTTGAGAGGAAAAACATTTATTTCGAGATAGGAAGCCCGTTTGCGTAGCGTCTCGTAGAGAGAGATAAGCCTTGCTTTAGTTGGGAATATTGTAGTGATTCCCGATATGTGAATATTTTGCAGAAGCCACCCCAACCTTGCGGTCGGGGCTACTTTTGCTACACCCCTTGCACTAAATAAATAATACCAGTATCAGCAACATTATGGTTGCCAATTTGGCAAAAACTCGTTTTTGGGCAAGTGACTAATGATATTTTGGCGATTGAGGTTTATTTTCGGCAAAGTAGTATACTTTACTCTGTTCTCGTGCAGATGATCGCAAAGAGTCGCTGAAATTCAACAGTTTTATAGAAAATATGCCGAAAACCCTTGAATAACAGCAACTTAGTTGCGTATTCCGTACTTTAGGCAAGGGATGTTCGCCCTTGGTGTCTCCCCTTGGGAGAAGGCTAATTGAGTCCTTTAGGACTCAGCCATGTTAAAATATTCTCATCAGTACAAGATTTAAAAACCTACCCCCGGACTGGGGGAAAGTCTACGCCCGAAAAACCTTGAGGAGATATCAGCACGCCCTAAAGGGCGAACGTGTTGAGCCTGGGAACCTGAGAAATCAGGATATTAAGAGCGTAATCTCTTAAGAATCTCCGCACCTTTAGGTCGGAGAGTGTCAATCAGAACGTTTGACTCGTGTACAGCATTTGCTCTAAATTAGCAGCTAGGCGATCGCTTCGACATCTTTTAAAATGTGAAGAAAAAATTTACCTAATAAAAAATCCCCTACCGTAAGGCAGGGGATTTTTTTACTTACCTACAAAACTAGCAGCCAGATCAACCGAACTTACCAGCCGTGGAGGCGATGAGGAAAGCAGCGTAGGTGACGACATAGCCAACGGTGAAGTGAGCTAGACCAACTACACGAGCTTGAACGATGGATAGAGCAACGGGCTTGTCTTTCCAGCGAACTAGGTTAGCGATAGGAGTACGTTCGTGCGCCCAAACTAGGGTTTCGATCAACTCTTGCCAGTAACCTCTCCAGGAGATGAGGAACATGAAGCCAGTAGCCCAAACTAGGTGTCCGAATAGGAACATCCAAGCCCAGACAGACAGGTTGTTCACGCCGTAGGGGTTGTAACCGTTGATCAACTGAGCAGAGTTAGCCCAGAGGTAATCACGGAACCATCCCATTAGGTATGTAGAGTTTTCGTTGAACTGAGCAACGTTACCTTGCCAAATACCTAAATGCTTCCAGTGCCAATAGAATGTTACCCAACCTATTGTATTTAAAGCCCAGAACAGAGACAGGTAGAAGGAATCCCAAGCTGAGATATCGCAAGTACCGCCACGGCCAGGACCGTCGCAAGGGAAGGCATAGCCGAAGTCCTTTTTATCGGGCATCAGCTTAGAACCACGAGCATCCAAAGCACCTTTGACTAGGATGAGGGTGGTGGTGTGTAGACCTAGGGCGATCGCATGGTGTACCAAGAAGTCGCCAGGGCCAATTGTTAAGAACAGGGAGTTAGTACCAGAGTTAATGGCATCTAACCAGCCACTCAACCAAACGTTACCGTAGTTGGGGTAGGCTGTGTAGGCAATACTATCTGGGTTAGACAACAAAGCGTCTAAGCCGTAGAGTACCTTACCGTGAGCAGCTTGAACGAACTGGGCAAATACCGGCTCAATCAAGATTTGCTTTTCAGGTGTACCAAAAGCAACTACTACGTCGTTATGGACGTATAGACCTAGGGTGTGGAAGCCCAAGAATAGCGACACCCAGCTGAGGTGGGAGATAATCGCTTCTTTGTGCTGTAACATCCGGTCGAGTACGTTGCCCTTGTTTTGTTCGGGGTCGTAGTCGCGCACTAAGAAAATAGCACCATGTGCAAAAGCACCAACCATCAAGAAGATGGCAATGTATTGGTGGTGCGTGTAAAGCGCTGCCTGTGTTGTGTAATCCTTAGCAATAAATGCGTAAGGAGGCAGGGCGTACATATGCTGCGCCACCAATGAGGTGATCGTTCCCAAAGCTGCCAAGGCTAAAGCCAGTTGGAAGTGCAGGGAGTTGTTAATAGTGTCGTACAGACCTTGGTGAGGCAGGTTGAACTGACCTTCACTCTTGCTACCAGGTACTAAACCGGACTTGGAGTTCAGCATTTCTTTGATGCTGTGACCAATTCCGAAATTAGTGCGGTACATATGACCGGCAATGATAAAGATAACTGCGATCGCCAAGTGGTGATGAGCCATGTCAGTCAGCCACAAGGATTCTGTCTGAGGATGGAAGCCACCCAAGAAAGTCAGAATCGCAGTACCTGAACCAGTGGATGTACTAAATACATGACCAGCTGTATCAGGGTTTTCAGCGTAAACACCCCAGTTGCCAGTAAAGAAAGGTGTCAAGCCTGCTGGGTGGGGCAAAGTGGTCAGGAAGTTATCCCAACCTACGTGCTGTCCGCGAGATTCGGGGATGGCAACGTGAATCAAGTGACCAGCCCAAGCCAAAGAACTGACACCAAACAGAGCTGACAAGTGGTGATTCAGGCGGGGTTCAGCACTCTTAAACCAAGACAGGCTAGGACGGAACTTGGGTTGTAAGTGCAACCAACCAGCAAACAAGAATAATGCTGCCAACAACAACAGACCGACTGAACCAACGTACAGTTCGCTGTTTGTCCGCATACCGATGGTGTACCACCAGTGGTAGACACCAGAGTAAGCAATGTTTACAGGATTACTAGCACCAGCTTGGGTAAAAGCTTCAATAGCGGGTTTACCGAAGTGGGGGTCCCAAATCGCATGGGCGATGGGGCGGACGTGTAGAGGATCTTTGATCCACTGTTCAAAGTTACCTTGCCAGGCTACATGGAACAGGAGGCTGGAAGCCCATAGGAAGATGATTGCCAGATGACCGAAGTGGGTAGCGAAAATCTTTTGGTAAAGATTTTCTTCAGTCATGCCATCGTGACTTTCAAAATCATTGCCCATGGCGATCGCATACCAAATGCGACGCGTAGTCGGGTCCTGTGCGAGATCCTGGCTAAATTTTGGAAATTTTGTTGCCATAGGTGTGATATTTCCTCTGACCTTTAGCCATCAGGTTTCAGCTTCTGGAGTTCTGAGTTTTGAGTCCTAAGTTTTGAGTTTACACTCAGCACTGACTACTCATCACTCAGCACTCCATACAACTGATTGCTATCCTACTGAAAGAATGTGTGCGTGGAAGAATGCCCAAGTGGTAGCAATTCCTCCTAGGAGGTAGTGAGCTACACCAACCGCACGGCCTTGAGTGATGCTCAAAGCGCGTGGTTGGATTGCTGGTGCTACCTTCAGTTTATTATGAGCCCAAACGATAGACTCAATTAGTTCTTGCCAGTAGCCACGACCACTGAACAGGAACATTAAGCTGAATGCCCAAACAAAGTGAGCGCCTAGGAACATGAGTCCATAAGCAGACAGCGCACTTCCGTAGGAGTTGATTACTTGTGAAGCTTGCGCCCACAAGAAGTCACGCAACCAGCCGTTGATGGTGATGGCACTTTGGGCAAAGTTACCACCAGTAATATGAGACACATTACCAGCTGCGTCTACTGTTCCCCAAACATCAGATTGCATTTTCCAACTGAAGTGGAAAATTACAATTGACAAGGAGTTGTACATCCAGAACAATCCGAGGAACACATGATCCCAACCGGAAACTTGGCAAGTACCGCCACGGCCAGGACCGTCGCAAGGGAAGCGGAAGCCTAAGTTGGCCTTATCAGGAATCAAGCGAGAGCTGCGAGCGAATAGTACGCCCTTCAGCAGAATCAGAACAGTTACGTGGATGGTGAAGGCATGGATGTGGTGAACAAGGAAGTCAGCAGTACCCAAAGCGATGGGCATCATTGCGACTTTGCCACCTACAGCCAAGATACCGCCGCCAAAAGCATAGCTAACTGGCTCTAAGGCATTGGGAGCTGTACCACCAGGAGCTAAGGTGTGCAGGTTTTGCACCCATTGAGCAAATACTGGTTGCAGCTGAATTGCTGTGTCGGAAAACATGTCTTGAGGACGACCCAAGGCACGCATCGTGTCGTTGTGGATGTACAGTCCAAAGCTGTGGAAGCCGAGGAAAATACACACCCAGTTCAGGTGGGAAATGATGGCATCCCGGTGACGAATCACCCGATCCAGGACGTTGTTTTGGTTAACAACAGGATCGTAATCCCGCACCATGAAGATGGCAGCGTGAGCGGCACCGCCCACAATTAAGAATCCGCCGATCCACATATGGTGGGTGAACAAGCACAACTGAGTTGCGTAGTCAGTTGCCAAGTAGGGATAGGGGGGCATCGCGTACATATGATGCGCGATGATGATTGTCAAAGAACCTAAGAAAGCTAGGTTAGTTGCCAATTGCGCGTGCCAGGATGTGGTCATGTTCTCATAAAGACCCTTGTGACCTTCCCCGGTGAAGGGGCCTTTGTGGTTTTCGAGGATCTCTTTGATGCTGTGACCAATACCCCAGTTTGTGCGGTACATATGTCCAGCAATGATGAACACTACTGCGATCGCTAAGTGGTGATGGGAGATATCAGTCATCCATAAACCACCGGTCACTGGATTTAAACCACCCTTGAAGGTCAAGATGTCAGCGTACTGACCCCAGTTCAAGGTGAAGAAAGGTGTTAAACCACTGGCGAAGCCGGGGAATTGCTCAATCAATAAGTCTTTGTTCAGGATGAACTCGTGGGGCAAGGGTACGTCTTTTAGGGGTACACCTGCATCCAGCAGCTTGTTGATTGGTGCGGAGACGTGAATCAAGTGACCAGCCCATCCCAAAGAGCCGCAGCCTAGCAGAACTTGCAGGTGGTGATTCAACATCGACTCCACGTTCTGGAACCATTCCAGTTTAGGAGCGCGTTTGTGGTAGTGGAACCAACCAGCAAACAAGAACAAACCTGCTAGCACTAAGCCACCGATGGCGGTGCAGTACAACTGGAAGGAGTTTGTTATACCCCAACCTCGCCATACTTGGAACAAGCCGGAGGTGATTTGAATACCGTGGAATCCACCACCAACATCACCATTCAAAATGTCTTGTCCCACGATCGGCCAAACGACTTGTGCGCTGGGCTTCACATTTAGTGGGTCGGTCAACCAGGCTTCGTAGTTAGAAAACTTCGCGCCGTGGAATATCATCCCGCTTAACCAGATGGTCACAACGGCCAGGTGTCCGAAGTGAGCAGCAAATATTTTGCGGGATATGTCTTCTAAATCGCTTGTATGTGTATCAAAATCGTGGGCGAGGGCATGAAGGTTCCAAATCCATGTGGTGGTTTTGGGACCTCTAGCTAGGGATCTGTCGAAGTGTCCAGGTTGCGCCCATTTTTCAAATGAGGTTGGAACTGGATCTTTATCAACGATCACTCTGGCTTTTTTTTCCTCTCGCTCCGGAGGACTAATCGTCATTCGACCTCCTCTCAAGATAAGGAATGAGGAATCATGAAACCACAAAGAGAACCACTATCGCTTTCCCACAGAATTTTTCTGGAGGGGCGACGAAGACGCTATGTGGAAATGAAATTTGTTTCTGTTGAATTATAAAGTCTTAACTTGTACATTGTTAGACAGATTTTAACAATAATTCAAAATAGCCAGAATAATTGTCTTACTTACCTTTTAACTGCAAACTCTTTTGCAAAAAGTCAATAGTTTATCCATTTAATTTACAAAGCATAACAATTCGTAAAACTTATCTTTTATGACACTGTAAGCCTTACCCACTAGGTCATCTAGCTTTTGGTATATTTGTTTCTCGATACATTTGATATGGTATTCAAATACTTAACCAATAAAAGATGTAAATAAAATAACTCTTACTCTGTAAATTATAAAAATTCATGCTATGCAGGCAGATTTGATTTTTGAGACCATAGCGTGGAGTCAATAATTTCAATCAGAATAATCTATACAGTTGTGACAAACCATCGCTGGGTATAAGCCATGAACCTTTGGCATCGGCAGGCTTTAAAAAAACATTTCCCTAGGAGTTTAGCTATTTTTAAGTGGCTAATTATACTAGTGCTAGTCTTGGGCTTGACTAGTTGTGGAGAAAAAAGCGTTAGTCAGGAAGTGTCTATTAAGAATAAAGACCAACTTCAACAAATTTCTCAGCAATTTTCCGAAGTATCCCCACCAGCAGTTATTCAAGAACTGCGCTCAACTTTGGAAATGTATCGCCCACAAGTCAAAATAGTTACGCCTCTACCTGATGAAATTCTCAATGACAACAAAGTCACAGTCCGTTTTCAGGTTAAGGATCTACCAATTTTTCAGCACCCACAATGGGAACTAGGCCCCCATCTCCACCTAATTGTTGACAATCAGCCTTATATTCCCGTTTACGACTTAGAACAGCCTCTAGTATTTTCGGATTTATCCCCAGGTACTCATACCCTGCGCGTCTTTGCTTCTCGTCCTTGGGATGAGAGTTTTAAAAATGAGGGTGCTTATGCTCAGACAACATTTCACCTCTTTACTAAAACCGACGATAATAATCCCGACACATCTCTACCTCTGTTAACCTACAGCAGCCCTCAAGATAACTACGGTGCAGAACCAATCTTATTAGACTTTTACCTGACTAACGCGCCTCTACACCTGAACGCCAACAATAATGACAACGACACACTCAGTGATTGGCGTATTCGCTGCACAATTAACAATGAAAGTTTCGTATTCGATCGCTGGCAGTCAGTTTACCTCAAAGGCTTTAAACCTGGTATCAACTGGGTCAAGCTAGAATTCCTCGATAACCAGGGAAACCCAGTCAAAAATGCTTTTAACACCACAGTTAGACTTGTTAACTACCAACCCAAGGGTAAAGATACTCTCGCCAGAATCACCAGAGGAGAATTAACAGCTGATCAAGTACGCGGCATTGTAGATCCAACCTACGCTGCTAAACAACCAGTTGCAGAACCTACGCCTGAACCCCAGCCCCAAGAAGAAAAACGACCCACACCTGAATTTACAGAAACACCGCAACCAGAAATAACACCCACCCCTCAACCTACTGAATTACCTGAAACAGCAACCCCCGAACCATCCCCTGTAATTCCTACACAACCAGAGGTAGTTGAGTCACCTACACCTGAGCCACAGCCAGAGGTAACACCCATACCATCACCAACAATTAGTCCTGAACTACAACCAGAGGTAGCACCTGAGCCTCAAGTTCAGGAAGAATCGCCACCATCACCCACCACTACCCCAGAACCACAACCAGAGGTCAAGGAGACTGAATCACCTGAAGAAGCAGTTAAAAAACCTCAAAAAGTCAACTTAGGAGATTATTTCAAACGGCGATCGCATCCCCTACAAACACCAGAATAGACCTCTGTGTCTCCGTGTCTCTGTGGTTAAAAATTCTCTTTAAACACAAAGACACAGAGCTTTTAACCAAAAATACTCAATCCCAAATTTCGAGATAAAGCCTCCACCAAAGCGATCGCCGCGACGGGATTACCTACACTATCCAACGTTGGACTATAACAAGCGATCGCACCTTCCCCCGGTACTATTGCTAATAATCCTCCACCTATCCCCGATTTCATTGGTAGACCAATTTTGACAGCAAATAAAGGGGAAGCCTCGTATAAACCGCAGGTTAACATCACACCATTCACCATCTGACGGTGCTGTAACTGTATCCGCTCATACTCCCAGGTTAAGAGTTTTCCGAGTAAAGCTAAATCTTTAACTTCTCCAGAAAGACAGCATATTTGCTCGTATGTGTCAAGGGATGAGTTAATATTTGTGATATATCTTTTTTCACCCAGATAATTGGCGATCGCCTGATTAGAGGGTGATCGAGATGCTCTCACCGAAGTCAGCATGACTTCATCTAACTGGATGTGACAGCCAGCCAATTTATTTAACCATTGACAAAAAGATTGAGTGCGCTCGGTAGCGGTCTTTCCTGGTAACTTATCAGCCAAGGTAATTGCCCCACTATTAATCATGGGGTTGCGGGGTCTACCGCCATCAGCTATTAATTGTTCTAAGGAATTGAATGGTGCATCCGATGGTTCTACACCCACCCATTGCAGCAGTTGTTCTGCACCAAAGTGTTCTAACAGATACAGTAGAGAGAAAGGCTTGATCAGACTCATGAGTGGGAATACACAAGCCATATCTCCAGTGCTGTAACTTTGTCCAGATTGACAGCAGATGTGAACTGCAAACCAATCAGGATTAGCTAAGGCTAATTGTGGAATGCGATCGCACACTCTTCCCCGATGGGTCTGAGTTTTCGCTAGTTGTACCCAGTTAATTAACTCATTTGGATCTAATTTCTCAAGTTTCATCACAACAGATATAGCCCTGAATTGCCTCATTTTGAATAATTTATGATTCCCCGTGTCAGATCGCCAGAACTACCGCAGAATTACACTTGGCTAAACACTGACAAGCCCTTATATCTGAAAGAACTTAGGGGTCGAGTCGTAATTTTGGATTTTTGGACATACTGTTGTATTAATTGCCTCCATGTACTACCAGACCTTAAGTATTTAGAACAGAAATATAAAAATAGCCTGACAGTTATCGGCGTTCACTCCGCCAAATTTGACAATGAACAAGAAATTGAAAATATCCGCCAAGCTATCTTGCGCTATGACATTGAACACCCAGTTGTAGTGGACAAAGGTTTTCGCGTATGGCAAGAGTATGCTGTGCGTGCTTGGCCTACTTTCATCGTTATTGACCCCGAAGGTTATGTAATTGGTCAGGTTTCTGGTGAAGGTAATCGTGATATTTTAGACCAACTGATTGAAAAATTAATTCGAGAACATCAAAAGAAAGGCACAATAAATTTCCAAGAAATCAGCCTAACTTTAGAAAAACAGCGTCAACCCTTAATCACACCACTAGCTTTCCCTGGTAAAGTTTTGGCTACCCCAGAGGCTTTGTTTATTGCTGACTCTGGACACCATCGCCTTGTAATGAGTTCTTTAGAAGGTGAAATTTTTCATCTAATTGGTAACGGTAAACCTGGTTTAACGGATGGTAATTTTTCAACAGCACAGTTTTTTGCACCCCAAGGAATGGCTTTTGATGCAGTCAATCAGATTCTCTACGTTGCTGATACCGAAAATCATGCTGTGCGACAAGTTGACCTCAAACGCCAAATAGTAGAAACCATCACCGGGACTGGTGAACAAAGCCGCAACATTCATCCTCATGGCGGTGCTGGCTTAGAAACTCCGCTCAATTCTCCTTGGGATTTGGTAAAAGTGGAAAATAGCCTGTTCATCGCAATGGCAGGTTCACATCAAATCTGGCAGATGGACTTGGATAGTGGGATGATATCCACCTATGCAGGTACAGGTACAGAAGGTTGTGTTGATGGTTCACTTCGTGAAGCTGTCTTTGCTCAACCTAGCGGAATCACTACAAATGGAGAAGAGTTATTCATCGCTGACAGTGAAATTAGTTCAATTCGTGGTGTGGGATTAATAGAACCCTACCAAGTCAGGACTATTTGTGGGAGTGGAAATTTATTTGGTTTTGGTGATGTCGATGGACAAGGTGAAGAAGTAAGGTTACAGCACTGCTTAGGATTAACATATGCTAATAATTTTTTATGGGTGGCAGATACCTACAACCATAAAATTAAATTAGTCAGTCCCAAAACAGGTAATTGTCAAACTTTTATAGGTGATGGTTGTGCTGGGTTACAAGATGGTCAAAGTAAGAGTACCCGCTTTTTTGAACCTTCAGGATTGAGTGTTATAGATTCCCATTTATATATAAGTGACACCAATAACCATGCCATCATGTGTGTAGATTTGAATACGCTTGAGGTGAGAACCCTGCAATTACCTGGGTTATGTGCGCCTGATGTTTGTATTCAGAAAAATTTTTAAGCTTACATACAGGGGCAAAGATACACTGATTTAAATAATTTTTTAAACAATTAGATACAGCAATAGTTACTAAAATGCCCTGATCAACTTTGCCAAAGCCATTCTTGAGTGAATGTAAAACTGCCTTAGTGAGTATTTTGACTAGCAGTCCTATCCTTGTAGGAGAGAGGTTTGGAGAGAGGTCAGAGTGTATTGCATATAAATGAGAATCGCTATATCAGCAGTTGCGTCAAAAGTTAGAGAAAAATTAAGACACTTGATATAAAGCAGATACCACTGTACCTTAAACTGTTACAACTATTGGGATGCGATCGCAAAGCTCTCCGTAGGAATCGCCTACTGTACTGACAATATGAATTACACGACACACAACACTATTGTTAATTTTATTTGGGGTATTGCCGATGATGTATTGAGAGATGTCTATGTACGCGGTAAATACCGAGATGTCATTTTGCCAATGACGGTACTACGGCGTTTGGATTGCTTATTAGAACCCACTAAAGATAAGGTACTTGAACTTCATAAGCGGCTGGAAGAAGGCAATTTTGGACAAAATGCCATAGCGCAACAGCTTCCTAGAGTAACGGGTTATGTATTTTATAATACTTCTCAATTTACTTTTAAAACCTTGCTCGACTTTCCTAGCGACATTCGGGCAAATTTTGAAAATTATTTAAATGGTTTTAGCGAGAACGTACAAGAGATTATTGCTAAGTTTAAACTGCGAAATCAAATTGAGACTTTAGTAGAAAGTAATCGGCTTTATGCTCTAATTCAAAAATTTGTGGCTAAGGAAATTAACCTTAGTTCTGAAGCAGTTAAAAATGAGAATGGCGAGATTATTCATGAGGGATTAACTAACCTGGGAATGGGTTATGTGTTCGAGGAATTAATCCGCAAGTTTAACGAAGAGAATAACGAAGAAGCGGGAGAACACTTTACCCCTCGTGACATTATTCAGTTAATGGTGAATTTGATATTTCTGCCAGTTGAAAATCAGATTCAAGGTGGTACTTATTTGGTATATGACGATGCTTGTGGCTCTGGGGGGATGTTGACTGAATCAGAAGCATTTATTCAACAGCTTGCGGAAAAATTAGATAAAAAAGTCACAATTGAATTATACGGTCAGGAAGTTAACCCAGAAACATACGCTATTTGTCAATCAGATATGTTAATTAAGGGTCGTGACCCTGACAAGATTTACTATGGTTCAACCATTTCTAATGATAAATTTGCAGATTTACAGTTCGACTTTATGCTTGCTAATCCTCCCTATGGCAAGTCTTGGACTGTAGACCAGGAAGCTGTGTTTGATGGCAAAAAAAAGGAAGTTAAAGACCCGCGTTTTGCTGTAGAACATCCAGGTTTAAAACCAGGAGAAAAGCTAACTCTGTTACCTCGTAGCAGTGACGGACAATTGTTATTTTTGGTGAATATGCTTTCTAAAATGAAGCAGTCCACCACTTTGGGTAGTCGCATAGCAATTGTTCATAATGGTTCAGCTTTATTTACTGGTGATGCAGGTGGTGGAGAAAGTAATATTCGTCGCTGGATTATTGAAAATGATTGGTTAGAGTGCATCATCGGTTTACCTTTGAATATGTTTTATAACACGGGTATTGCTACCTATATTTGGGTGCTATCTAACCGCAAACCTGAACACCGTCAAGGGAAGGTACAGTTAATTGATGCCAGTGAATGGTATGGCAAGTTAAGAAAGAATTTAGGTAAGAAAAATTGTGAATTAACACAAGCAGATATTCAGCGCATTACAGAAACATTTTTGGCTTTTGAGGAAACAGAACAATCTAAGAGATTTGATAATGAGGATTTTGGTTATCACAAAATCACTGTTGAGCGTCCTTTACGGTTGACATTCCAAGTTACACCAGAACGATTAGAGCAGTTTTTAGCGGGAAGCTTGAGTAATTCATCTCCTAAAAAAGATAGTGGAAAACAACAGGAAATACAGCTAAATATTACCTCTGATACGAAGCATGGGTTAATTTTGGGGATATTAAAAGACTTGTTTGGCTGCGAACCTCACAAAGATTTTAATCGAGTCAAGCAGGAATTTGAGAAAGCACTGAAGGTGGAAGGAATTAAACTGACGGCTAAAGATTTGAAGTTAGTTTATGACACATTCACAGAGAAAGACGAAACCGCAGAACCTGTAATTAAGAAGAAAACTAAGGATGAGATAATTTATGAGTTTGATTCTGAATTGCGAGATACAGAGAATGTGCCATTGAAAGAAGATATTGAGGAGTATTTTGCTCGTGAAGTGCTACCTCATGTACCAGATGCTTGGATAGATTACGAGAAAACGGTAAGGGGTTATGAAATTTCTTTTACTAAATATTTTTATAAGTTTAAACCGTTGCGGAGTTTGGAAGAAATAGCAGCAGATATCTTTGCTTTGGAAGCAGAAACAGAAGGTGTTTTACGCCAGATTGTTAGCGAGGAAAAATACACTCAATCCTCAATGTTATGACCATAATTCCGGTTTTTTGAGATATAAGAAACGCTCATGTCTACCATTTCAGCCTCATAAGAAGTTTAAAAAAGTTGATTTGGATGCACGTCAAAAGCTTTATCAAAAGATTGCTGAGTAAATTTGGAATCCAGAGCGTTTAAACAGGGTAGTTGAGTCGTAATTCTCTTGAGGAAGTCGTGGAATGAAGTGTTATTCAAATTATAGGGATTCAGGTTTAGCTTTTGTCGAAAAAATTCCTCAGCATTGGGACTTAAAACGAGCAAAGTATTTCTTTTACGAAATAGATGAGCGTTCAGAGAAAGGAGATGAAGATTTACTTTCTGTTTCTCACATCACTGGAGTAACGCCACGAAGCGAAAAAAATATCACTATGTTTATGGCTGAATCTTATGAAGGCTATAAAACTTGCATTCCTAATGACTTAGTTATAAATATTATGTGGGCTTGGATGGGAGCGTTAGGAGTATCTAAATATCAAGGAATTATTAGTTCTGCATACGGTGTTTATAGGCAAAAAAATACAAATAACTTTTATACTGACTATCTTGAATATCTTGTAAGAATACCAGAGTACATCGCTGAATATACGCGTAGGTCAAAAGGTATTCGCTCCTCAAGACTACGTATGTATTCTGATGATTTTTTTCAAATACCTATTATTTGTCCTCCAATTGAAGAACAAAGAACGATCGCCCACTTCCTCGATCGCAAATTAGAACAGATAGACCACTTCATCAGCAACAAGCAAAGGCTTATCGAATTACTCAAAGAGCAGAAAAGTGCGATCGCTAACCGTGCAGTAACCAAGGGACTTAACCCCCATGCACCTATGAAACCTTCTAGTATTGAGTGGTTGAGGGAAATACCGGAGCATTGGGAAGCGAAAAGAGCAAAATATTATTTCTATGAAGTAGACGAACGCTCGGAAACTGGTACTGAAGAACTTTTATCTGTTTCTCATATTACAGGGGTTACACCTCGTAGTGAGAAAAACATCACAATGTTTCAAGCAGAATCTTATGAAGGTTATAAAACTTGTCAAGTAGGTGATTTAGTAAGCAATATTATGTGGGCGTGGATGGGGGCTTTAGGTGTCTCTAATTATAGTGGCATTGTTAGTTCTTCTTATGGAGTCTACAGACAAAAAAATCCTGATAATTTTGTATCAAGATATCTTGACTATTTAGTTAGAACAAATTCATACATTTCTGAGTTTATTTGTAGGTCAAAAGGAATTAGATCATCTCGGCTACGAATGTATACAGATGACTTCTTTGATATTCCAATTATTAAGCCTCCTAAAGAGGAGCAAGAAAAAATTCTTAGCTATATAGACGCAGAAAGCGCAAAAATTGATCTTGCGATCGCCAAAATAGAAAAAGAAATCGAACTAATCCAAGAATACCGCACCACCTTAATTTCCAACGCTGTAACGGGAAAAATAGACGTAAGGGAATTGACCTATAGTAGATAGAGAAAATACCAACTCATACCCATGAACCTACCATGACACAAGTTAACATTTCCTTGCCCCCAATAGTAGAAGAATACCTAAACCAGCAAATTACCCAACTAGGCTACAACAACCTAGAAGAATATATATATCAACTAATCTTAGAAGACCAAAAACGCAACAACCGAGAAAAGCTAGAAACAATGTTAATATAAGGTTTAGACAGTGGCGCACCCATAGAAATTACAGAAAACTGGTGGGAACAAAAAAGAGCCGAACTACTCAAAAAAATGCCCTAACCAGAACAATGAACCAACGCATTTTTATTACTCCCAAAGCCAGCCAAGATATAGATGATCGACTTACCAAAAATTCTTGAACTAGAATAAACCATAATAAAAACCCCGTAAAAATTCAAAATTGCTTAATTTCCGACGCTGTGACGGGAAAAATAGATGTACGCGAACCTTCAGCAGTTGAACCCACCCTTACAACCGCAGCAATTTAGCCATGACCACAACTGACACTTCAGAAAAAGGCTTAGAAGCCCTCATAGAAAAAAGCCTACTTACAGAAGCAGGTTACATCAAAGGGCAACCAGTGGACTATGACCGCAACTACTGCATAGATAAAACTCAACTGCTGCAATTCCTCCGCCAAACCCAACCCACCCAAATCACCAAACTAGAAACCAGCTACGGTAAACGCTTTGAAGACAAGCTGTTTCAACGCATCTCAGACCAAATCAAAACCAGAGGTGTTATTGATGTTCTCCGCAAAGGTATCAAAGCCCAAGAAGTCAGCCTGACACTCTACTACAAGCTACCCCCATCCCAACTTAACCCCCAAGCCATCCAAAACTATAACCAAAATATCTTCTCCGTTACTCGTCAACTCCAATTCAGCAACGATAAAAAGCGACTATCCCTAGATATGGGGATTTTCATCAACGGCTTACCCCTCATCACCTTTGAACTCAAAAACAACCTCACAAAGCAAAACGTCCAAGATGCGATAAAGCAGTACAAAACTAGCCGTGACCCCAAAGAACCCCTATTTAACTTTGCCCGTTGCTTAGTTCATTTCGCCGTTGATGATGAGTTAGTCTACATGACTACCGAACTGAAGGGAGAACAAACAGTTTTTCTTCCCTTCAACAAAGGTCAAAAATCTGAACCCCACTTACTTTTCCCCGACAGTACAGGAAACCCCATCAACCCCAACGGACTCAAAACAGATTACCTATGGAAAGAAATTATCACCAAAACCAGCCTCAGCAACATCATTGAAAAATATGCTCAACTGGTAGAAGAGAACCTAACCCCCCAACCCCCTTCCCTACAAGGGAAGGGGGAATATGTAGAGACGTTGCAGGAGAGAGGTTTGGAGAGAGGTCAGAAAAAACGCAAACTAATCTTTCCCCGTTACCACCAACTCGACCTAGTGCGAAAACTCCTAACCAATGCCAAAACCAACGGTGTAGGACAGCGTTATCTAGTTCAACATTCCGCAGGTTCAGGTAAAAGTAACTCCATTAGTTGGCTAAGTCACCAACTCGTAGAACTCACCGACACCAGCGACACCAACCCCGTATTTGATTCCATTATTGTAGTTACAGACCGCAAAGTCTTAGATAAACAAATCCGCGATAACATCAAACAGTTTGCCCAAGTCCAAGGCGTAGTTGAAGCCATCACCGAAGGTAGTAAACAACTAAAACAGGCACTAGAAGACGGCAAAAAAATTATCATCACCACAGTTTTTAAATTTGCCTATATTGTGAAAGAAATTCAGTCATTAAGCAATCAAAAATTTGCCATTGTCATTGACGAAGCCCACTCCAGCCAAAGTGGTACAAGTGCAGCCAAAATGAGTGCAGCCCTGAATAAAGAAACAGGTGAGGAAGAAGAAACCACCGAAGATAAAATTCTCCGCATCATTGAAGAACAAAAACTCTCTCCCAACGCCAGTTACTTCGCCTTCACAGCCACACCCAAAAATAAGACCTTAGAAACTTTTGGCATTCAAAATCCAGCAGATAACAAATATTATTCCTTCCATAACTATTCCATGAAACAGGCAATAGAGGAAGAATTTATCTTAGATGTACTGGAGAACTACACCACCTATAGAAGTTACTGTAAGCTTGAGAAAAAAATTGAAGACGACCCCCAATTTGATACCAAACGAGCAAAGAAAAAGCTCAAGCAGTACATAGAGGGACACCCCCACGCTATCCGCCAGAAAGCAGAAATTATGATTGACCATTTCATGCAAGAAGTAATTGGTCAACGCAAAATTAATGGACAAGCAAAAGCAATGGTCGTCACCAATGGTATTAACAGTGCCATTCGCTATAAACTAGCCTTCGATGCCTACCTACAGGAAATCAACGCACCTTACAAAACTATAGTTGCATTTACAGGCAGTAAAGAAGTTGACGGAAAAAAAGAGGATGAGTCCTCAATGAACGGCTTTCCAGGGAACGACATTCCCAAAGAGTTCAAAAAAAGTGAGTATAGATTCCTGATAGTAGCTGATAAATATCAAACAGGATTTGACCAACCCCTATTACATACCATGTATGTAGATAAACCTCTAGCCGATATCAAAGCCGTTCAAACCTTATCTCGCCTCAACCGTGCTTACAAACCCGATAAAAAAGATACATTTATCCTAGATTTCGTCAACTCAGCCGATGCAATTAAAGAAGCCTTTGACCCCTTTTATAAAACAACAATCCTCAGTGAAGAAACTGATATAGACCGCCTCAACGACTTACAAGATGCGCTTGACAATTTCCAAGTTTATTCCGAAGAACAAGTCAACGAATTAATGACCCGCTTCATCAACGGTGCTGAACGTGACCAATTAGACCCCATTCTCGATGAATGCAAACAAAACTTTATCACTGAATTAGATGAAGAACAGCAAATAGATTTCAAGAAAAAAGGCAAATCTTTTGTCCGTAACTATCAATTTCTAGTCCAAATTCATCCTTTCCGTAATCCCTACTGGGAAAGCCTGAAAACCTTTCTCAAATTCCTCCTAGCCAAACTTCCCAACCTTAACAACACCGATTTATCCAAAGGTATTTTAGAAAGCGTTGACATCGACAGTTACCGCATAGAAAGACAAACAACCCTAGCCATACAACTTGAAGGTGATGGAGAAATTGCACCCGCACCCCCTGACCCTCCTGGTAGACAAAATCAGACGGAATTAGACACACTCAGCAATATTATCCAAGAATTTAACGATCTCTTCGGTAATATTGAGTGGACAGAAAAAGATAAAGTGCGTCGCTTCCTGTTTGAAGAGTTACCCGCCGAAGTCAGCAAAGACGAAGAATATCAGAACGCCAAGAAATACTCAGACCGCCAAAACGCCAGAATCACCTTCGAGAAAAAGCTAGTCGATAAGTTTCAGGAGTTCATCTTCGACCATACAGAAGCATACCGTAAATTTACTGATGATAATGAGTTTAAAACATGGTTAGCCAATACCCTGTTCGATAATGATTACGACCAAGGTGCAGCATAGGCAATGTGCCAAAAACTACTTTGAGACAAATTGAGGTCAGTTTTCTGAACTACTCCATCATCCAATCTAAAGATTTGGTTGCTTATCACTGATGATATTTTTGTGCTGTTAATTTTGAACAGTTTGCTGGAATTTTTAGATAAAAAATATTCTTTTTTCGACATTAAATAAAAAAAGATGCTGATTGTAAAGTTAGTATATTTTTCACCAGAAAGAAGAAGACAGCGCGATAGTCTCCGCCCGACGGTCGGTCATCGCTTGACTTGTAAACTATTTTTTATCATTCTCCTTTAGGTAGATTAGGGAATAGCCATAAGACAGTATATTTGGATGAGTTAACACAAAATGGAGCAAAAATCTTCATGCTAAATAAGTAAACTTCATTACAAAATTTTCGATTCAGATTTAGTTCCATTTATCTTGTTTTGTAGGTTTGCTGTCAGCTATGTCATCCCCTGATTCTCACACTGATTTTCCAGAAAATCTTCCTCGTCCATCCTATGAGCCACCCCCAGAAAACTGGCGGTGGTTGAAGTTATTAGTAGCCGCCATCCTACTGTTGATAGGTGGAACAGCCGTAGTTTGGCGATTACTCACTCCCATTAATCAAGCACCATTGGCTGCCAATGCTAAATCATCAGGGGTACGAGTTAAAATATCACCAGTACAAATAGGCACAATTGAAGACAGTACAGACTTTGTTGCTAGTCTAGAATCCCGGCAATCTGTGAAGCTGCAACCGAGAATTGAAGGGCAAGTTACTCAAATATACGTCAGATCAGGAGATGCGATCGCCGCCGGTGCAGTCGTGATGCAAATCGACCCCAGACAGCAACAAGCCGCATTGATAGGTAACGATACCGCCGCCGATGCAGCTAAAGCTCAGTTAGAAAACGCCTACGCCACACTAAAATCACTAGAAGCAGAAAGGTTATCGAAGCTGGCAGATTTAAGCCTAAATCGGCAAGATTATCAAAGATATGCCAGTTTAGCACAAGAAGGGGCAGTATCTCGACAAACTAGGGATCAATCAGCTAACAGACTAGCCATAGCTACAGCTAGTCTCAACGCCATAGATTCCAGCATTCAAGCTCAAAAAGCCAACATTGCCCAAGCCCAAAAAAGTTGGCAGCAAGCCAAATCTAATACGGCTCAACAACAACTGCAACAGTACAGAATTACCGCCCCTTTTACGGGTACTGTGGGGAATATTTCTGTAAAACTGGGTGATTTTGTCAATACATCTACACAATTAGTCACCATCACTCAAAACCAACCATTAGAAGTTAATGTTTCCGTCCCCCTAGAACGCGCCTCCCAATTGCGTAAGGGAATGCCGGTGGAGATTATGAACGCGCAAGGTCAAGTTTTGGGTACAAGTCGGGTATTTTTCATTGCTCCTAATGCTACCAACGATACCCAAACTATCCTGATGAAAGCACTATACACTAACTCTAATAATCAACTCCGGGCAGACCAATTAATTAGAGCTAGAGTGATTTGGAGTCAGAGGACTGGTGTTTTAATTCCTACTACAGCCATTTCTCGTATAGCTGGCAATACCTTTGTCTATGTAGCGCAAACGGAAACATCACCGCAAGGCGTTTCTCAATTAGTCGCCCGTCAAAAACGGGTGCAACTAGGCGATATTAGACGCAATCATTACCAAGTTCTATCAGGGTTGCAGCCACAAGACAAAATCATCGTCTCAGGGTTGCTTAATCTCCAAGACGGTGTGCCGATTGTTCCTGATTCTCTGTAGTATTGGGGATTGGGGAAAAATTAATTCAAAATTCAAAATTCAAAATTCAGCCTACAAATCCCCCAATACCCAATCCCTAATCCCCATTCCCCAATGTTCGTCAACTTCTTTCTTAAACGACCTGTATTTACCAGTGTCTGCACTATTATTATTTTTTTGGTGGGTGCAATTAGTATCCCAACGCTACCAACTGATAGATATCCAGAAATTAGCCCTACACAAATTATTGTTAATGCTAACTACCGTGGTGCGAATGCGGAAGTTGTAGAAAAAACTGTCACTAATGTCTTAGAACGCCAAATTAATGGTGTCCAAGGCATGAAGTATATGACTTCTAGCAGTAGTAATGATGGCGGTAGTACGATTACAGTCACCTTTGATGGGTCACGGGATCAAGACATTGCTGCTGTTGATGTGCAGAATCGTGTCTCTCTCGCCCAGTCGCAGTTACCGGAAGCGGTGCAACGTCATGGTGTGACTGTCAGCAAGCACTCTAATAATATTTTGCTGGCGATCGCATTTTATAGCGATCGCCAAGAGTATGACAATATATTTTTGAGTAACTACGCCGACTTATATCTAGTAGATGCCCTGAAAAGAATTAATGGTGTCAGCGAGGCGCGGATTTTTGGTGAACGTCGTTATGCAATGCGGCTGTGGCTTGACCCCAATCGCTTGGCTAGTCGTAAATTGACCGCCCAAGATGTGATTGATGCACTGGATGAACAAAATATTCAGGTGGGTGTAGGGCAAATCGGACAGCCACCAATCCCAGCCGATCAGATGTATCAAATCGACCTTATGGCAGTTAGTAGATTAACGGAAGTCTCGGAATTTGAGAATATCATTCTGAAAACAGGTGCAGATGGCTCACTGATTACATTTAGAGATATTGGCAGGGCAGAACTGGGGGCAGAAAACTATAACTCCTTTCTGCGCTTTCGGGGTAAGGAAGGTATAGGGATTGGCATATTTCCACTTCCTGGTAGCAATGCTTTGGAAGTGGCTGAGGCGGTTAAAGCGGAAATCTCACGCTTGGCTAAAAGTTTTCCCCCAGGGATGGAATATCAAGTGGCATTTGATACAACTGACTTTGTAAAAGAGTCTTTAGGGGAAGTGGTGACAACACTATTAAAAGCGATCGCTCTTGTTGTCTTGGTGATTTTTATTTTCCTCCAAGATTGGCGTACTACCCTGATTCCCGTCATTACTATTCCCATATCATTAATTGGCACTTTCGCTTTTATTAAAATTTTTGGCTTTTCTATCAATACTTTGACGCTATTTGGTCTGACCCTAGCCACAGGGATAGTAGTTGATGATGCGATTATCGTAGTTGAAAATACCTCCCGCTTAATTCAAGACCAGGGAATGTCACCGCGTCAAGCTGCTGCCACAACTATGCAGGAGTTATTTGGGGCTGTAATTGCTACATCTTTAGTATTAATGGCAGTATTTGTACCAGTGGCTTTCTTCCCTGGTTCGACTGGTCTGATTTATCGTCAATTTGCTTTCACGATCGCCTTTTCTATTACCATTTCTACTTTTTTAGCTGTCACCCTCACACCGACTTTAGCGGCTGTATTACTACGAACTAAACCCCAACCACGGGGAATATTTGGCTGGTTTTTTGGCAGGGTGAACTTGTTTCTCGATTATATACAGAGACAATATAAGCGATCGCTGCATTTCTGCAACCGGATGAGAGCGATCGTTATTGGTTTATTTATCGCCTCCTTAGCATTGACAGGCTGGCTGTACATCACTGTCCCGACAGCATTTATCCCCGATGAAGACCAAGGTTATTTCATCACCATTATTCAAGCACCGGAGGGAGTTTCCATCAACTACACAAGCAAAGTGATGGCGCAGGTAGAAGCCGAAATCCTGAAACTACCAGAAATTACCGATACTTTTGCCTTGGGTGGGTTTAGTTTTAGCGGTAACACAGCTAATAGTGGTGTGATTTTTAGTACCCTCAAACCGTGGGGTGAACGCCAGCAACCAGGACAATCAGCCGATGCAATAATTAACAAGTTACAGGGGGTATTATCTAATATCCCCGAAGCGCGGATTTTCCCTGTTAATCCCCCATCTATTCAAGGTTTGGGCAGTTTTAGCGGTTTCCAATTTCAATTGCAAGATAGATCGGGGACTACTGGCTTAAACTCCATGTTAGAAGTTATGGGGCAGATAATTGCAGAAGGTAATCAAACCCCAGGATTACAAGGCGTGTTTAGTACCTTTAATGCCAACACACCGCAGATGTTAATCGCAGTAGACCGCAATAAAGCTAAGGTCTTGCAAGTTCCGATAGACGATATCTTTAAAACCTTACAAAGTTACTTGGGTTCGCAATACGTCAACGACTTTAATTTTCTCTCACGGACTTATCGGGTATATGTGCAAGCTGATGCTAAGTTCCGTTCTGAACCTGGGGATATCGGTAAATTATATGTCCGTTCCCAGACTGACCAAATGATTCCCCTGAGTAACTTAGTCAAGTTAACACCTACCACTGGCGCGCAAACCATCAACCATTATAACCTGTTACGGTCGATAGAAATCAACGGTGGGGCTGCTCCTGGCTACAGTTCAGGTCAAGCGATCGCCAAAATGGAACGTCTAGCCCAGCGTTTATTACCAGCTAGTATGGGTTACGAATGGTCAGGGATTACCACTGAAGAACAAGCATCTAGTGGTCAAGCACCTTTGATTTTTGGTTTAGGATTGGTGTTTGTATTCTTGGTATTAGCTGCACAATACGAAAACTATGTAGACCCCTTAATTATTATGCTGTCCGTCCCCTTAGCTATTTTGGGAGCGTTAATAGCCCAATCTATGAGGGGTTTGAGTAACGATGTCTTTTGTCAGGTGGGGTTAGTAATGTTGATTGGCTTGGCTAGTAAAAACGCAATTTTGATTGTGGAATTTGCTAATCAATTGCGTGCTGAAGGTCTGAGTATCACTAAAGCTGCAATCCAAGCCGCGCAAGAACGCTTACGCCCGATTCTGATGACTGCGTTATCGACAATGTTGGGGATTTTTCCGCTTTTAATTGCTGTGGGTGCAGGTGCGGCTAGTCGTCAATCTTTAGGGACAGCCGTGTTTGGGGGAATGTTGGTGGCGACTTTCTTAAGTTTGTTCGTCGTGCCGATTTTGTATATTGTGATTGGTAAAATTCGCGATCGCATTAAACCAAGCGGTAAGCCTCCTTTTACTGGTTCTGATAAAGTTCCTTCTGCTACTCATCGGTAATTTAAACGCAGAGGTTTGACGAAAGTTATATGTTGCGATTTTGCCTCATGCTGTAATTTTCCTGTCACAGCTAAGAAAACGGGTAAATAAATATGGGCTGAAAAATTTGTATAAAAAACTGTAAATTATACAAGTGGTAGCTCATCTACTCGATTTTAGAGTCTGTTTTTTAACCTAAATAATACTTCTCAGGCATCAAAAAAATTATGGATCTTTCAAACTTTACTACTCTGCAAAACTTGGAATCTGCCTTCGGTGGGGAATCAATGGCAAACCGGAAATATCTATTTTTTGCTGAGGTTGCGCGTAAACTGGGGTTTAAAGATTTAGCTAAACTGTTTCGTGAAACCGCAGAACAAGAAACCGAACACGCCTTTGCTCATTTTGAGTTGCTACACCCAGAACTAGTTGTAGAAGATCCAGCTACGTTAACTGACGAACAAAAACGGGAAGTTGTCTCTCGGTGTTTATCTTTAGCCATTGAAGGGGAAACTTACGAATACACTACCATGTATCCTGACTTCGCCGCAGATGCTCAACGCGATCGCGACAATCCCGCCGCCGAAGAGTTTCTTAAACAAGCTCAAGAATCTAGCGAACACGCTGACACCTTCCGCGCCGCAGCACACCGTTTTGGTTTATTAAAGTTTATCGAGAATTACCACGCCGATCGCTACACTGAAGCTTTAGAAGTAATCAACGGTGGACAACCTACAACCAGAGTTGCGAGTGCAGATCCCAGCACCCGCAAATGGGTTTGCAGACAATGCAGTATGATTTACGATCCTGTAACTGGTGATCCTGATTCGGGTATTGCACCTGGTACAGCCTTTGAATCCATCCCTGATGATTGGAAATGTCCCATCTGTGGTGCTACCAAAAAGACTTTTATCCCCCTTGAGGAAAAAACTGCTGCGTAAGCAAGAATGTAGAGACGTAGCATTGCTATGTCTCTACAAAGTTTCTGGATAACGCATATTTAACTTCTGGAGTTACCTGTCGCCTACACTAAAATAGTGCCAATTTCTATAAATCACTCCAGTACAGTCAAATTATGAGATTTGCAGCAGTCTCACTCCAGTACGACTTCTTACCTCGCTTTTACAAAATGGCAAGCATTAACGTGCTTTCCAACATGATGGTCCCTTTAGCGGGTATTGTTGACATTGCCTTTTTGGGACATTTAGCAGATATCCGTCACTTAGCAGGAGTCATTCTCGCAACCATACTCTTTGACTATCTTTATCGGGTGTTAAAGTTTTTACGCTCTAGTGTGAATGCACTAACTGCACAAGCCGTGGGGTTGGATGACCAAAAAACCATATTATTAGTAGGGATGCGGAGTGCTTTAATTGCCGTGGGGCTGGGGTTAATAATCCTATTGCTGCAATACCCAATTCAAAAAATGGGGTTTTTGATTTTAAGTGGTTCACCAGAAATTGAAAGTTCTGGAAGTGAGTATTTCTATGCCAGAATTTGGGCAGCCCCGGCTGTGTTGCTTAACTTTGTATTGATTGGTTGGTTTACGGGGCGAGAATTGAACGGCTTAGTGCTGTTGATGTCTTTAATTGGCAATGGTTCTAATGTTTTGCTTGACTATTTGATGATTGTCAAGTGGGGTTGGGAAAGCATGGGGGCGGGACTGGCTACAGCCATTAGTCAGTATTTGGCGTTAGTAATTGGTTTGGTGGGGGTGTGCTTTAGCATTCAGTGGGCAAAAGTAGCAGCCGCCTTACAAGAGGTTTTTGATTGGGTAGCGTTGAAGGAGACTGTTGTCCTCAAAACCAATATTTTGGTGAGATTTTTAGTATTGATTTCCACCTATGCAATTTTTACAAATCTGAGTGCCACGATGGGAACAATCACCTTGGCAGAAAATGGGTTGCTGTTGCAAATTGCGCTGTTGAGTCAGTTCACCATTCAAGGCGTAGGAATGACAATGCAAACCTTGACTGGCAACTTTCAGGGTAAAGGTACAACAGAAAAGATGATCCCATTGTTGAGTGTTTCTGTAATTACCAGTTTATTTATTGCCCTAGGTTTTGCGATCGCATCTGTGATTTTCCCAGACACCATATTTGGATTACTGACTAATCATACAGAGATAAACCAACACATCAGTAGTTATGCCATTTGGCTATTGCCACTTTTGGGTTTAACTGCGATCGCTTTTATGCTGGAAGGATACTTTATTGGCTTAAAGGAAGGTGCTATCATCCGTAACGCCGTTCTGTTAGCCTTTGGATTCGGTTTTACCCCCCTAGCTGCTACAGGATGGTATTTGCATAATAATCACTTGTTATGGATGGCTCTGGTTGGTTATATGACCATCATGATTTTAGTGCTGGGGTCACAATTACCTAGGACGCTGGTTAGTAAAAATCTACCAAATCAAGATTTGCTGACTAGTCCTTGACTTGTGGAGAAAGAGCGATCGCCACGCCGAGCAAGAGATGAAGAGGTAAAACTATATGAAGGCTGAAGAGTTTGATGAAAAATTTGATGCAGGCGAGGACATTATCACATACCTGGATATGAATACGATTCGTCGTCCGGGTTATGAGCAACGACGGGTAAATGTTGATTTTCCTACATGGATGATTGAAGCACTTGATCGAGAAGCCTCGCGAATAGGCGTAACCCGACAATCAATAATCAAAGTATGGATTGCCGAGCGACTTGAGCAGCACGGCTAAACTATGTATCGTTAAGCAATATTTTCCCAAACTGATATTCTTCCTCACAAGTTCCTCAAATTTTCGGTTTATAAAAGCATTTAAGGTGTTGATCAGAAGTGAGAATTTTGATTAATTCCTCGTATTAATACTTAGAAAACAAAAATACAGGCGTTATCTTTATGAGTCACTACTTGTTTCACGACGAAGTTACCTTAGCAGAAAAAACAGAAGAATTAGGCAGGAAGGCAGTAGAGTTGAAACTCATTCCTTCCTTTGTAGTGCGTTACTACCCAGATAGCTGGGAATTTTGTATTCCTGATGATAACAGTTCCACTTGTTTGACACCGCCAGAAGCATACATGAAATTAAAAAAATTAGTTGACGGTTCTCTATCAAAAGTGTAGACAAATCATCTAGCACCCCCAGGATACTCCCGCTACACCCAACTAGTTAGCGGGAAGTCCCAGGGAATTCCCAAGATTCACTCTAGAATTAGGATGTGAATCTGCTACTTGAAAAATGCGAACTATTGCAGAAATTAACGAGAAAATTAACCGCCAAACTGCGGTAGTCTTAACGGCTGAGGAATTAAAAGCACGGGTTGCGGAAGTCGGGGTGAAGAAAGTTGCCGAAGAGGTTGATGTTGTTACCACTGGCACTTTTGAACCGATGGAATCAAGTGGAGCAATTATTAATCTAGGACACACTGACCCGCCTATTAAAATTCGCCGTTGTTGGGTGGATGGAGTTCCTGCATACAGTGGTTTTGGCGCAGTCGATTTATATTTAGGTGCTAGCTGTGTTGTAGATACGATGGATGGCGAAGAAGTCCGGGAACGGGGCGGCGGTCATGTGATAGAAGATTTGATTGCGGGTAAGCCTGTGCATATCCGCGCCCAAGGACAAGTCACTGATTGTTATCCTAGAGCAAGTTTTGAGACTTCTATTACCCGCGACACGATAAATCAGTTTTATTTATTTAATCCCCGAAATCTTTATCAAAATTTTATTGTAGGGGTGAATGGAGGCGATCGCCCGCTTCATACTTACCTCGGCCCTCTGCAACCGCGTTTAGGTAATGCTGTCTATTCTAACCCCGGTGCAATTTCTCCCCTATTAAATGACCCAAAATTACAAATTATTGGCATTGGTACGCGTATTTTCTTAGGCGGCGGTATTGGTTACGTTGCTTGGGAAGGGACGCAACATTTTCCTTTACAAAAGCGGCTAGCCAATCAAACACCCATTGGCCCCTCTGCGACTTTAGCCTTAATTGGTGATGCCAAACAAATGGATGCGCGTTGGGTAAGGGGTTGCTATTTTAAAAGTTATGGTTCTTCGTTGATGTTGGGTGTAGGTGTACCCATACCCTTATTAAACGAACAGGTAGTAGAAAACTGTGCAGTTCAAGATCAAAATTTAGTTGCGCCAATAGTAGACTTTTCCATTCCCCGGCGCGTGCGTCCGACATTTGGTTTGGTGAGTTACGCCCAACTAAAATCCGGGCGTATCACCATCGAGGGTAAAACTGTTAGGGTTGCTCCTTTAGCTAGTTTGTTTTTATCTCGGCAAGTTGCCATAGAGTTAAAACAATGGATTGAAGCAGGCAGTTTTACCCTCACTGAACCAGTAGCATCAATTCCAATGGAGAGGTCATTTCTTCCTCAAGACCACTGGAGAGAGTTTTAAAACAAGTGCTGAGTGCTGAGTGCTGAGTGCTGAGTGCTGAGTTGTAAATGATTTTTTACTCATTACTCATTACTCATTACTCAGCACTCATTACTCACCTTACTCCTGAGTAGGTTTCGGTCGTTTGATTGGCTTCGGTGCTGGTGTAGAACTAGGCGAAGGCGATTTTGGTAATGGTTTGGAAATTACCGAGGGATCGCTGCTTGTTCTCTTGACGGGGCGTGGTGGAGCTTCTCCTGGTCGTCTGGGGGGGAATGGTCTTCTTCCTGGACCACCACCTGCACCGCGAGGACCACCACCGCCACCGCCACCTCTGAAGGGTGGTCTGCGTTTTTTGGGTAAGTCAGCGATCGCTTCTGCTGTTTCTATGACTAATGCGTCGGCTTCTCGCTTGGCTTTGAAGTCCCAAAACTTGCCTACGGCTTTGGTTGTTAGCACACCCCGCAATTTCAACTTGAAATATTTGGGTTTGTCATCTCGTTTACGTGGAGCTTGCTTAATTTTTACTACTAAGCTCTTTTCATCAAAAGACTGGTAAACGACCTCCCCACGGACGGAGAAACCGCCATCAGGGATGTTAGATGAACGTGCTGAGAGGCTTGTAGTTTTTTTACTCTCATCTACTAAGCTTTCATCGGGTGTCTGTGATTCTTGTGACTCCGAATCGGCTTGGTTTTCTTCTGTTGACTGTTTAGCCAGACTTTCTGGCTCCCATACCCCTACAATTTGAATGTGTAAGCTGTCATTTTCTTGTCTGGTGCGGGGATAAACTACCCACAAATGTTCTTTTTCTAGGTCTAGATGATTTTTGACTAGGCTCATAATCCGACCCAGCAAGACGGAATTGAGTTCTACACCATCTGGGGTCAGTAAGATACCTTGGGTAAAATGCTCGTCACTGGCTTGGTAACGACCCCGGACTAGTCCGATGGCGCGGTATTGCATCGGTTCGCTGGGAGGCGGTATCGGTTGTTGGCGATTGGCTTCGCCACTTTGTAGATGATCTGCTAGGTTCTCATTAGAGTCAGTTTCTGTAGATTTGGCAGGTGAAGTCTCAAGCTTAGAGGGCTGGGTTGCTGCTATGTGAACATTAGCAGCTGCCTCTTTGGGAGTTTGAGGTTCATTGGAAGCAAAAGAGTTGGCGGAATCAGGCGAAGGCATCAGGTCGGAATTCATAAAAACTCCTTGCGGCGGAGACACATCCCATTATGGGATTTTAATAAGGCAGCTGGAAATAGCGTTTGTGTGGCTGATGAAAGTATATTGGCTTTTCACAAAATCACAACAGAACGCTCTATACAATTGTAAAGACGCTAAATTGGTCATTCATCATCTAAATGTGTAATTTAGCGTCTTTACGGCAATTTCGGAAGCATATCATAGCTTTTAATATGATGGCTCTCCCTAAAGTAATCACTTAATTTAGCAGTCAAATAATCATTTGTTATAAAATTCACTCTTAATTGGCGGCATTCCGCACAGTTTTTGAAATTTTTAACTTTCTAGTTTGTGTCAATAATAATGAGATGAGAGTTTTGGAGGGGGACAAAATAGTGTCTCAACCGCGCAATCGCTGGATAGTTCAGATCATTCTAGCACTGGCAGTTCTTACTTTTGTAGGTATTTCGTTAGTTCCCATTATTAGTGCGCTCAATGATACGTCATCCTCAACCCCGAATCCGACCAACCCTAGTGATGTCGCTACTTCTAACCAAACATCCAAGTTGCAAGATGAGGTGCGAGGTTATGAACTGGTTTTACAACGAGAGCCAGAAAATCAAACCGCACTCAAGGGTTTATTAGAAGCCCGGCTACAGCTATTGAGTTTAAAACAAGGTGATATCCAAGGAGTAATTCAACCTTTAGAAAAGTTGGCGAAGCTTAATCCGCAGCAGTCAGAGTATGGTGTGCTGTTGGCTCAAGCTAAACAGCAGATTGGTGATAACGAAGGGGCTGCTCAAGCTTATCGAGCCATTTTAGACACGAAACCAGGAGATGTGAAGGCTTTACAAGGAATGGTGGCTCTGCTTGTGAGTCAACAACGTCCAGAAGCTGCTGTAGGCTTGCTGCAAGAGACTCTAACTAATGCTGCTCAAGCTAATACTATTCAACCGGGAAGTGTCGATGTGGTAGCTGTACAGGTATTACTAGGCAATGTTCACTCTAGCCAAAAACGCTATCCTCAAGCTATTTCTGCTTTTGATCAAGCAATTAAGAAAGCTCCCCAAGATTTTCGCCCAGTTTTGGCTAAGGCGATGCTGTTGAAGGAACAGGGTAAAGTCACCGAAGCTAAACCTTTGTTTGATAGTGCTGTTGCTTTAGCTCCTGCTCAATACAAAGATGAGATTAACAAAGCTGCTACTGCATCACCTCCCCCTACCCCTACCCCTACAGCTACACCTAAATAGTATCGCAAAGGTGGTAGCCACTTTCGCTATCTTCGTCCCGAAGGGAAAGTTGAGGGTCAAGGAATTAAAAGAATTGACCCTCAACTGTTATTTATCTAGCTCCATTTTAAGGATTTACTGTGTCAGAATTACTTAATGCTTTCAATCGTATTCATGCCTATCTAGAGAGTAATTATCCAGATGTGGTAGCCAAATTACCTCTAGGTTTACAAGTAGGTCTACCGAAAAGCTGCTTTCCATCCATCCCTATAGCGATATCACCGTTTCAGCAGATTCGCCCTGCGCGTGACGAGAGCGAAGATGTAAAGTGATTTCCGTATCGAGTCGCTTAAGGAAAATGAGCAGTTTACCCTCGCTAAACCGTTGAAACTCTCCTTTCATCAAATGAGATACTTCTGGCTGCGGAATGCCAAGAAGTTCACTGATTTCACGCTGTTTCAGGTTGCGTTGTTTCAAAAGGCGGAGTACCTGAATCCCTATCTTTCCCCTAGTAAAAAGTTCATCTGCATTCGACAAACCGAGATCAGCGAATACATTGCCACTGCTTTCCTCAAAAACGGGTTCTTGTGTCATTCTTGTTTCTCCCTTGCTACCGCATCCTTATAACGTTGTTTAATCAGGTCAACATCAGCCTGTGGGGTTTTAATTCCCTGCTTTGATTTCTTTTGAAAAGCGTGCAGGACATAGATTTTTTCTCCAATCTTTACTGCATAAACAGCCCTGTAAGTATCGGTATCGTAGCGTTTGACGATTTCATACACGCCACTGCCAACCCCCTTAAAAGGCTTGGCATCCATTGGTGTTTCCCCTGCTTGCACCAATTGCAGTGCATACCCTACTGATGCACGCACCTCAAGAGGAAATGAGCGGATATTTTTGAGAGAGTCTCCCATCCAAACAAGAGGTCGTAAAGGAATTTCTATAATATCCTCATCATCTGCCATTTTATATGAAATTTCCTATAAAATCAGTCAGACAATATCATGAAATGTCCCCCGCACCACTAGACAGGTAAATTTTATTTACAGTTGATTCCTGTCTAGATATAGTGTAGACGCTGGTGGAGAGAAAAATGATATCGGTTTTGATAGCAACAATTGATCTTGCAGGGGTACTTGCAGGGGTAAAGAAGCGAGTATAGACAATTAATGCCAGCCCCAACAAGAGCCTCTGCTATTGGTGCAGACTATAAACTTCCAGTCCCCAGTTCTAGTACATTATTTTGAATTTTGAATTGTTAAGCTCCCTCAATGGCAGCAAAAACCCCAAAAATCAAAAATAGGCATCCGCCAGCAAAGGTAAGTTGACGCTCAGAAATACGTCCAGCGATCATTTTGCCACCAATAACGGCGATCGCAGCACAAATGGCATGACCTAAAATAGCCCCTATGGTGACACCAATGACGTTATTCCCTGCGGCTAAGGCAATCGTGGCGATTTGCGTGCGATCGCCCCATTCTGCCATAAATGTCAAAACAAAGGCTTCTATGACAATCGAGAGGGAATTTTTTTGCTTGGGTAGCTGCAATTCGGCTTTTTCTACTGCGGCTTTGGCTTCTGCGATTTCTTCCATCATTTCGCCTTGTTCAGCAGTAGCCGTCATCTTAATAGCTTGGTATAACAGCTTAATACCAAAGGCAAAAAACAATACGATTACAGCATAATGAGTATAAACTTTGGGTAATAGAGAGGCTACTTGTCCAAATAATACCGAAAGAATTGTCATCGCTGCTAAAGCAGCTACCACTCCTATAAATACCAATCGCCGTGAATGGCGCATTGCCAAAATCATAGCGATAAAAAATGTTTTATCCCCTAACTCTGAAACTGTAATTAGTAATAAACCTTGGGTAAAAGCCGTTAGCACTCTCTCAAGCTCCTGAAGAATTGTTTAGGAATGTGAGCTTGATGAATGCCAAAAGACCTCACCAAGCTCACATTTTTGTGAACTTAGTGAAGGTCTCGCTACCAAATATTAATTATTTGTCATTTGAACCAGGCTCATCGCCAGTATGTTGATTCAAATGTACTGGCTGGGAAATTCTTTGCCAGTTGCTACTCCCCTTCTATGAGACAAATATTATATCTATTTGTAGGTATGAGTCAAGCAAGAATTTTCTGACTTTGAAAATTAGCTGACTTTTCACGGGATCTGGAAAACCCCTCTCCAAACCTCTCCCCTACAAGGCTACGGTGTACACACAAGTGCTACCCACATACATTAGACATCTCCAAAATAGTATTATTCTGTGATAAAAGAACATTAAAGCGTTATTTTGACACAGAAGCATGAGCAATATACTGAATTACATTGAAGAGAATCCTAAACAAACCCAAAGGTTAATAGGTCTGGAATATGAACAGTTACAACAATTAATCATAAATGGGGAAAGATTATATCATGAAAAAAAAGCTTTACTGGAATCTAAGAAAGTGAGAATTATTGCTGGTGGAGGAGGTCGGAAACCAAAATTATCTATTTCTGAACAAATCATTTTAACTTTAGTGTATCTCCGACATCTGACAACCTTTCAACTTCTAGGTATTCAGTTTGAAGTAAGTGAGTCTACAGCCAACGATACGTTTAACTATTGGTTGCCTAACTTGCGAGAATTACTGCCATCAAGTTTGCTTGAACAAGTAAAAAAAAACGCTTCTGACTATGAAGTAGTAAAAGAAATGCTCACAGAATATGAATTAATAGTAGATAGCTATGAACAAGTCAGAGAAAGACCTAGAGACAATGATGAACAAAAGAAATATTTTTCAGGTAAGAAGAGTAATCATACATTTAAAACTCAAATGATTATTTTACCTGATGCTAGTGATATCGTTGATGTTGTGGCAGGTGAACCTGGTCCAAAAAGCGATATAACTTTGTTCCGAGAATATCGTTCAGAGTTTGATGCCAAACAAAGATTTAAAGGAGATAAGGCATATCTTGGAGAAGATTTAATTACAACTCCAATTAAGAAACCAAGAAATCAAGAACTAACAACTGAACAGAAAGAACAGAACAAAATATTTTCATCTAAACGAATCTTTGTTGAACATCGAATACGGTCAGTCAAAATCTTTCGAGTTGTCCAAGAGAGATTTAGGTTAAATACCCGCAAATATAAGCAAGTAATTTTGACGATTTGTGGGCTAGTAAGGTTACGGATTCGAGGGCTAATATTACCATTAGAAATATCAGCTATATCATCAGGTTAAAATTATCGCATATAACTAGATATTTTTGCCTAATTATCAACAGCAAATATCTCAAAGTCTTATTTCATCGTACAGAATAGCTAATTTAAGATGATTGCATTTAGTGGCTACAGCCTAGCCAAACAAAGGCTTTGACTGTTTTCGGAGATGTCTATTTCAGAACGATTCGTTTTAACCCAACCCAATCATTGGAGATATGATCCAAATTATCAAACACCGATACCCGACGTTGAGTCAAGAGATCGCGTGTTTGCTCGAAACTTCTATCGACGCTAGTAGGCTGGGATAACTTGAGATTTTGCTGTATCTGCTTGTATAAATTAGGTTGATTACCTTTAACTGCAATTACGTAATCATTGCAACGGTCGATAATTTGTTTGATAGTTTTTTTTGACAATGAAGCGCATCAAAACTAAAGACTACATCTTTTAAATTCAATGCTGCAATTAAATTTTGGACTGTGGCAATTTCACTTGTCTGCTTGTTGTTCATGGTCTGTAACCCAACAACGAGACCTTGTTTGCTACTAAATATTGATACCACACTTATAAATGATTGGTAGGCACTACTATAGTCTTTGACTGTAGCTTTGATGCTTTTACCATCAGTCGCTAGCCATTCAAATTCGCTTAACTCCACGTACTGGTTTGCCCAACAATTAAATACTTGTGTCAAGTCATTAAAGTTCACACGCATCATTACACGTCGAATTGTTGAATAAGATGGGACTCGTTCTTTAGGTATCTCCAATGTTTCAATTAAAGATTGTTTATGCCGTTTGACGAAATCTCCCAACCCTCTGTAACCAAGACAACCACTCATTGTTCCCATGATTACTAGCAACAACACAAACCATAATGGATGTCTTTGTCCCTTTTTCGTGCGAAAATCCCTAACTTTTTTGAGTTCTTCAATCAAGCCTGCTGTCATAGATACCCCCGGACAAGAAAGTCGAAAGTCTGATTGGCACTTGGGTGCGGCGTAGCCGCACCCTCGCTTAAGTTTGTTGCCTCAGTTTCGATTAAATCATTTTTCTTCCAAGAATGAAACAGCCCTGCTAGTAGGGAAGGGGGTTAGGGGGTTAGGTTTCACGTTAGCTTTTTCACATAACGTGAAAAGTCAATGAGAATTAGAGATATCGAGATAAGACTTCGACCGTAGCAAGTCCAGTTTTTTCCCAACTAAATTGATTGGCTCTAGCAATACCTTGGGTAGAAAGATGCAACCGCAATGCTAAATTAGCAGCAATCATCTGCATCGCGTCGGTGATTTCTGCTGTGTTGTAGGGATTAATGAGAATCGCTGCATCACCAGCCACTTCTGGAAGCGAAGAAAGATTAGAAGTAATCACAGGAGTACCGCAAGCCATTGCTTCTAGGACAGGGAAACCGAAGCCTTCCCACAGACTGGGGAAAACAAGTGCGATCGCTTGATTAATAATGGTGGGTAATTCACTGTAAGCTACATAGTCGAGGAACTTGACCTGATGAGTTATCCCTAATTCTTCAATTTGTGTTTGTAGAAGCGGGGTATAACGGTTGTCAGTTGGGCCTGCTAGCCATAGTTCGTAGTCGTCGTTATGAGGTAACGCAGCAAAGGCGGCGATAAGACGATGTAGATTTTTGTGTGGGTCGTGTCTACCAATGTAGAGAAAGTAATTGCGAGTTGGTAAATTGAGATAGCGAAAGTGAGTGTGATCGTGCGCTAGGGGGATGGGAGTAATTTTGCTGGCTGGGATTTGGTAAAAGTCGATAATGTCACTAGCTGTAGCCTGAGAGTTACAGATAATATGTTGCGACTGCTGCAAAACTTGAGGAACGTAGTAACGATGATACGGCGTTAACGGTGAGAAACGTTTGGGAAAACGCAACGGTATTAAGTCATGAGACATCACCACAAAACGGCAATTAGTATAAAGCGGTGCTTCTGGTAAAGGAGAGAATAAAAGATGGGATTTTAACTCGTGATAAATTCTCGGTACTTGCAACTGTGTCCACACTAAGCGGCGAAAATGTCCTTTAGTACCATGAGCAGGTGTTAAATTATTTGGTACAGAATAGCACTTAAATTCAGGGTAATTGTTAGGTGTTAATAAAGTGGGGTTAAGAGATTTTAAATAAGGAAAAAGATTATGAGCATAGTTACTTATACCTGTGGGTTGGGATAAGAGTATAGATAAGTTAATAATTAACTGATTAGATGAGTAAATCTCTGCTATATTCATCAAATAATGGTTCTATAAGCCTTTAATGTTTCTCTTGCAGTTCGTTCCCAAGTAAATAATTTTGCTCTTTCTTTACCTCTATTAATTAAATCTTGTCGTAACTGGCGATCGCTAATTACTTTTAATATCGCTTCTGCTAGTTGCATAGAGTCTTGAGGGTCAATCAAAATAGCTGCATCTCCCGCAACTTCGGGAATTGAGGAAGTATTAGAACTAACAACCGGCGCACCTAATGTCATTGCTTCCAATACAGGTAGACCAAATCCCTCATAATGAGATGGATAAACAAAAACATCTGCTTTTGAGTAAAATAATGCTACTAATTCATCGGATAAGTAATCTAGATGATGAATTTCATTTTTCCAAGGCGAACTTTCAATAGCAGCAAATATTGGTTCATAACTCCAGCCTTTTTTACCAATTAATACTAATTGATGTTCAATTTTATAATTCTGCTTCAATAAATTAAAGGCTGTGATTATAGAATTAATATTTTTTCTTGGTTCTATAGTGCTAACAAAGAGTAAATATGGTTTATTAAAATCATATTTACTCTGTTTTTCTAAACAATGAAGATTGTTATTATATAAATAGTTATGATGGTAACGACTAGCTAAAGGAGTAACATAAACCTTTTCTGCTGCTACTCCTAAATATTCAATAATGTCCTTTTTAGAGCTTTCTGAAATAGTTAAAATTAAATCTGTCCATTGAAGGTTATGCTGAATTTGGACTTCATATTTTTTAGCCCCTGAGTCTACATATTCTGGGTATTTCTGAAAAGTTAAGTCATATATATTCATAACCTTGAGACTTTGAGAATATGGATAAACACTATGATTTGTCCCATGAATTATTTCTGGATTATTTAAATAGTTATTTAAGTGATAGGAGAATAATTGAGGTAATAATTTTATGCAAAGATTAGATAATCTGACTGGACAAGGAATGATATCAATCTTGCTATATTTTCCTAGTGATGTAGGAACAGAACTATTACCCTTTAACCAGTTTTTTGAAGCGAGGTTGATAAACTATGGATAATTGAAACTGCTCAGAAGACTGTAGCTGAAACAGCGCATCTATTAAATTTAATACGTAAAAACCTACGCCAGTTTGCTCTAATGTTATAGGTGTAGCATCAATTGTTACTTTCAGCATTCGGCCATTTCGTTCTTCTAAACCAAGATAATTTCGGGAAAAACCACCAAAATACCATTTTAGCAATGATAAGAGGAGATATAAACTTTTTCTTAGTTTTGTATTCTAATAAAGTTGTTTGAATCAAAGCTTTACTAAAATCTTTGAGTTGACTGTCATTAAATCTATTTAAATTGGTTGTTTCCTCTACTTTAACTAGGGCATATCCTAGCAACCAACTGTCAGGTATTCTTCTAAACTTATTTTGGAACATATCAGTGATTTCACGATGAGCCACTAATCTACTACCAAGTGTTTTATTGGAAGAATACATCCGTGAACCAGCAAATGTATGAGTAATATATTTAAATTTATGATGTTCTCCATAGCGCAACCATAGTTCATAATCCATACAGTAGTTTAAGGATATGTCTAAGTTGCCTAATTTTTCAACTAAGGTTCGTCTAAAAAAAACTGCTGGTTGACAAACATAACAAGTTTCTTTGAGCCTTTGATAATTCCAAGGTTCTGTAGGAAAAGGTTGTATGATTTTATCAAATTCATCTATCCAATTTGCATTGCCATAAATAACTTGTACATCCGAGTTATTTTCAAATACTTGTTTAACAATTTTAAAAGTACCTGGATAATAAATATCATCCGAATTAATCCAGGCGATAATTTCGCCAGTAGTCATCGCTATTCCTTTATTGATAGCATCGGATTGTCCCTGATCCGGTTCTGATATCCAGCGAAGTTGGCTATTATATTTATTTAATATACTTATAGTTTCATCCTCACTACCACCATCACAAATCATGTACTCCATGTCATCAACTTCTTGACATAGCACACTTTGTATAGTTCTTTCAATAAAACGACCCTGACGAAAAGAAGGTGTAACAACACTAAATTGTAAATTCATACAAATTCAAAATGCAGAGAGAAAGTTAATTTTCTTTTTCTAAGCAGGCATACAAACAATCTCCTAACAAAAGTCTATCTAATACTAACCAAGAAAATATATTCGCACCTTTTGCACCTTGCCACACATCTTCATCTAAATTGACAATGTTATGAGAAGCAATGCCGCCAAGCCCTCTTACTGCTAATTGGTCGCTAAGATATATCCAATGAATGGGAGTAGATGTTTTGAACCATCTGATTCTATAGCCTGATTTTTTTGCCAGATATTTAATTGACTGACGATGAAAGGCAACTGCATGAAATGGAATATGCCAATGAGCCCATACAGGACCATAATATTGCCATAACCAAAAACTGCCGAGATTGGGTACTGAAATGTATATACTACCACTTGATTTTAATTTTGATCTTAAAATTTCAAGTGTTTTTCCGGGATTGTCGAAATGCTCTAATGCTTGATTAAGGACAATGGCATCAAATGCTTCCGAAGGTATTTCTGAATTAGTAATATCCCCACAATAAATTTTAAATCCTTTTTTTGCTGCTGTTTTAGAAGCAATTGTATTCAATTCTGTACCTGATAGATTGTTATAACCACAGTAGCGATACCACTCTAAAACTCTACCTTCAAAGCATCCAATTTCTAAAATAGCTGCATTTTTATTTTCAAAAATTGGCACTATATCATCGTGATTATTTTTGAATGATTTATGTATAAATTTAAAAGTTTTACCAAGTAATTTCCAAGGTTTACGATTTAATAGACTGGAACGTCTATAGGGACTGTAATAGACTGCTGGCGGGTCTATGTTGTCTATAATAGAAGATGAAGAATAAGTCTTTTCATATAATTCCTGGAGTGTCCCTGCTTCAGGGAAAGGAAAAGTGTAAACAGAGCGACAATTACTGCATTTGTAGAGGCGGTAAATTGTGCGGTCTCCAAATCTAGTATCTGGGGTGGAAAATAACAACCGTTCAGGTTGAGACTGGCAAATAGGACAAATATTTTTTTTAAGAGACTTTTCTTGCGGACTAATAACACTTGCCCATTCTAAATCTGCATTTTCCAAATACCATACAGGAGTACGAAATAAGTTTAAGTAAATATTTTTAAATTTGCAAAAAGCCCCTATGAAAAAAAATTTGATTTTGTCTTGTACACTAATGGTTTTTAAAAAAGCATCAAGTGCTTTATGTACTTCATCCATGTAAAATGTCCAGTTACTTATGGAAAGTTGTCCTTTACGGATGCGAAAACAACTTGCATGGCCTGGCAACATTTCTAACTTGAACTTAGCTGATATCCTTAACCATAAATCATAATCTCCAGCTAGTTTAAAACTTCGATTAATTCCTCCTACAGCTTGATAGGCAGTTTTTCTAAAAAAACAGCCATCTTGATAGAGAATATGTCCTCTCATAAGCTGGTAAGTACTAACATATTTTTGTGGTTTGTTAGGCACTCTCCATCCATCTTTAATTACAGTATCTTCAAAGTATATAAACTGAGATTGTTTAAATTTTTGAAAATGCTCTCCTACTCGAAAAAGAGCATTGGGTTCAAACAAATCATCACTATTGAGCCATGAAAATATTTCACCTGTTGCAATTTCAAATCCCTTAGCAACAGCATCATACATTGTCTTATCTTTACCTATAATAACTTTGGAAAAATGTTGACTGTAGGAGTTGATTATATCAATAGAAGAATCAGTTGAACCGCCATCAACAATAATATATTCTAAGTTTGGATATCCTTGCTCAATAACTGATAGAATTGTCTCTTCTAAAGTAGAAGCTTGATTTAAATTAGGTGTGACTACCGTAATTTTTGGAAGTTGATTCATTTTCATTTAAAATTTTTGTAAATAGACTACCAAATTACTAACAAATTCTTACTAACGATGAATGGTTAAAATTACTTTAATTTTTTTTACAAACCTATATAATAAACCTGAAGCTGGTATTTTTTTAATTAATTTCTTATACCTTTTAGCTTTTTGTAGAAGTTGTGAATCTTGATGTAAGCTAATCAATACTTCCTCTAAAGAAGAACGTGATGATAGTTGTAGTGCATTAGACTCAATATTGGGATTAAGTTTTTTTTGATTTTCTATATATGCATCCATCAAATCATTAAGTCGTCCAGTTGCACTAAAATAACTCGGTAGTTTTTTGCGATAAAAACTTTGAGCTATTTCTTGATATTCTTGTTCTTTTCTACAGGCTAGCCAGTGCGTGATTGCAAATAAAAATTCTAACTTTACCCCTGCACCTAAATTCTCTTGGAAATATTTTGTTGTCCAACTCGATGGGTGTATTCTGTAGTAAATTAAAGGCTCGCTAATAAGAGGGATTGACCACTTAGTTGAAATTTTAGTAAATAGAATCCAATCTTCTGCTTGATGAGCAATAGACTCAGGTAATAGACCTGACCACAATAAAACACTACGATGAGTTATGAATGTAGAATTAACCACAGGACAACCATTTTGTAGAGAATCAAAGGTATAAGGTGCAGGAATTCTGTGTTGCAGATCAATAGTTTGATAGTCACCTGTAATCTCATTACTGTTCCACCCAATCACAGGTTGACCGTCGGAATCAACATTGTATCCATAACTACAAGCACATAAATACTCAGGATTCTGCCTCAGCCACTTGACCTGAGTTAATGTTTTATTAGGTAAAAAAGCATCATCAGCATCTAAAAATGCAATCCATTCTCCTTTGGATTCAATTATGCCTAAGTTTCGAGAAGCAGCTACTCCCTTATTCAATTTTCCGGGATGAGTTAGTACCCGCATCTGGATAGGCGAAACTTCTGCTAACAAATTAGCTAAGTTGTAGGTTTCATCAGTAGAGCCATCATCAATAACAATAAGTTCCAAATGAATATTATCTGTAGTTTCTTGTCGCCATACAGATATAACTGCATTACTAAGAAATTTTTCTGCATTGTAAGCAGGTATAATAACTGAAACCAGCCCCTCTTCGTAGGGATATTTAAATAAAGGAGGCTTTTCAACACTACGAGACTGAGCAAGTAATAGCCATCTGATGGGATTATCTACAATATCTTGCAACTGTTGGGTTAGGCTATCGCAAGTTTCTTGTATAACTTGGTGTTGCTCTCTATAATAGTTAAGCTCTGATTGCGTTTTTTGTAATTGAGATTGAAATTTATATAAATCTTGTCGTAAATTTTGAATTATGTCTTCACTTTTCAAGTAATCTGCAAACATTTCTTGTGGCGATAATTTTTCAAAAATCCCACTCAATTCGCTACCAACATAATTATCTGGTAAATTGGATACTAATTCAACGTTGGTATCCTTTTGAATATTCTTATCACTAGAAATATGTTCATTAGATAAAGTCATAGATATGTCTTTTTCATAAGTTACTAAATCCTGATATAGCTCTAAATATCGTGATGCCTGAACTGAGAGGGGATATTTTTCTTGAATAACCTTGCGGCTATTTTCTCCCATCATTTGACATTTGTAAGGAGACAAAGCGCAATCAACAATTGCCTCTGCCATTTTAAACGTATTTCCGACTGGGATAATCTTACCTGTAATATCATCTTCAACTACGTCAGGAATAACTCCCACATTGAAGCCTATTACTGGCGTACCGCAACTCATTGCTTCCAATGTAGTAAAGCCAAAATTTTCTTCTAAAGAAGTTTGTACAAAAATATCAGCAGATGAGTATATTTCTTGTAGTTGTTTATCTGATTCCGTATAACCTATATTTATTAAAGGTATGGGGATTGATTCTAATTTCTCTAATGCAAGATAACCAAAACAAACTAATTTAATTTTATTATTTAATACTAAGTTGTAAAATTTTTCGTTTTCAAGACATTGCTGAAGAGATGTCAATAACTCTGCAAACCCTTTTCTCTTTTCTTCACAAGAGTGAGCACCAAAAAGTATGATGAAATCCTCACTATTTGCTCCTATATTTCTCTTCGCTTCAAGTTTTGATAAAGGACTAAAAATATCAGTTTCTAAAGAATTAGGTATTACTTCAATTCGATTATTTTTGAATAATTTGCTCTGTCTTACATGATCTGCCATCCATTTGCTAGGGGTTACAATAGTCAGATTGTAATCGGCAAAAAGCTCTAGCTTTTCTTGCAATATACTTCCAGGCAAATTATAAGGGTCATGAATTAGTTGAGGACATTTCACACAATCTTGTTTATATTTTTCACAGCCAGCAGCGTAATGACATCCACCTGTAAAAGGCCACATATCGGGAAATTTCCAAATTACAGGTTTCCCCAAGGAAAAAAGTTTTTGCAGTGTCAATGGAGATTGAAAATTAGTAATCCAATGTAAATTAATAATATCTGCATTTATTATTTGTTCATTACTAGTTATATCTATCCCAGGATAAGGAAATGAAAATAAAGTATTCGATATAGAAGTTCTATTAGAATTTATATAACTCTTCTGAATCGCAGAAATATATAGTTTTTGAATATCGCTAGGTTCTTCTGTATTTGTAAAGGAAACACAAGTAACTGTAGGATCTAGCGAATGTTTATATTTTACAATCACATGAGAATTTTGCCCAGATTCAAGTAATCCTTTGTGTAGTCGATAAGTACCTCTGGCTGCTCCACCTTGAATATCGTATGTATTGACATGAACTATTTTCATTACTGCTGTTAATCCTTATATATAAATCAAATATTTCTTATTGAATGAAGTTTATCAAAATTATTTAACTTGAATTAACTTGCTGTAAGTATGAATTTACTATTTGATGTGATGTTCCCATCAATTTCACCTTTCCGTTATCTAACCAAATTGCTTGCTCGCAAGATGTTTGTATAAACCCTAAATCATGCGAAACTACCAACACTGTCGTATCTCCATTCCAAAACTTATCAATTCTTTGCTTACACTTATTTTTAAAACTTTCATCTCCTACAGATAAAACCTCATCTAAAATCAAAATATCTGGCTGTATGTCAGTAGCAATAGAGAAGCCCAAACGAGCCACCATACCCGAAGATAACCCCTTCACTGGAACTAAAGCATAATCCTCTAATTCTGCAAACTCTAAAATAGACTGCACTCTTTCTTTCATCTCCGCTCTGGAAAAACCAAGTAATACACCATAAAGGAAGATATTATCCATTACAGAAATTTCTGGATCAAATCCTGCACCGAGTTCAATTAGAGGGGCAATTTTGCCTCTAACTCTGATTGTGCCGCTTGTTGGCTGTAAAATCGCACAGATTATTTTTAGTAGTGTTGATTTACCTGAACCATTTGCGCCGATAATTCCTACTTTTTCGCCCGAATTGATAACCAAATTAATTTGATCAAGAACTAATTTGCGTGCAGGCTGACGATACTTACCTTCAATAATTGATAAAAGTGTTTTCTTGAGATCGTAAGAAAACTCCTCTTGAGTTCGCCGCAACAGTGAAACTTGATCGAGACGAATAACTTCCATTTATAGTAAATCCATAAACTGATGTCGCCACATATGAAAACAAGCCCATCCCAAGGACAAAATTATTATGCCACTGAGTAAAGCCCCCCAAATTAAACTCAGATCAGGTAAATTTCCAGATAAGGTAATTTGACGTAGACTTTCAATAATGGGTGATAGAGGATTTAATCCTAAAAATGGTTTTACCTGGGGAGGTACAATGGCTGCTGGGTAAAATACAGGGCTACTAATCCAAAGGACAAAGACAACTAATTCATAGAAGTAAGGTAAATCTCTAAAAAACACATACAGCGCACTAACTAGAAATCCTACTCCAGTACAAACTAAAATTAACGATAGGAAAGGAAAAAGTAGTGCTAGGACATTGACGAAACTTTTAGAATTAATAAGAGCGATCACTGCCAATAATGGAAATGCTCCGACTGCAAACTGAAAGACATTTGCTACAATCATTGAGACTGGGAAAACACTGACAGGTAAGCGAATTTTGTTTAGCAATGCCCCATTGCCTACTACACTTGACAAAGCTTGGGATGTAGAGGCTGAGAAAAAATTAATCACCACTAAGCCAGTGAAGGCTGCTAGCACGTAGTTCAGTATAGAATTGCCATAATAAGAAGCAAATGTTGCTCCGAAAATCGCACTGTATAGTGCTGTCATAATTAACGGGTTCAATAGCGACCAATATACGCCTAATAAAGAGCCTCGATAACGCACTTTGAGATTACGCGTGACCAAGACGTGCAGCAACTCCCAGTAGCGGCGCACTTGTAGCCAATTTATACTTTTTTGCATTGAAAGCGTCATTCGCAAACACCACCACACTCAAGTCATTCGCGCATTCTATCGTATTAGCAAGTACATTGCTGCATGAGACTAGCACTATAAAGTATATTTCTCAAAATCTGACGGAGTATCAGTCACATTGATCAAAGTCTTGCCTCAATCCATCACCACATAATACATCCGCACGACCAGTTTAATGATCAGTGTAGTTCCTCAAACTATTTGTCGAAATTATTAATTTCTTTAAACATATAAATTCAGGAAAGTCAACCACAATAACAAATATACTCTGGTTATCTTTCTCACTGTAGGTTGTCTGGATCAATTCCTCGCGATGTCTAAAGACAAGCCGCTTCGCGTCAACGCAAATACTCTGCCAGTCTATCAGCTCGTTGGCGTTCTTGTTCAGCTCGTTGACGTTCTTGTTGTAATTGTTGAGCTAGTTCTGTAGGTATCAGTAATTTATCAGCCGTATCTAGACGATAAAATCCCAATAATTGCTCCTCAACTCTCACCTGCAATTCTAAAGGTTGACATATGCCATCAGTAATTAATTGATAAGTCTCACCCTCTAATCTATATCCCTTTAACTTTTCTGGAATCCATTCGCCTTTGGGGTCAAATAACCAATATTCTAGAATACCTAACTGTTCATAGAGGTTTTTCTTTTGCTCCTGGTCTTGTTTTTGTGTTCCTTGAGAAGTCATTTCAAAAACTACCTGGGGAACTTGACCTTCTTCCCAGACTTTATAACTGTCCCGACCTCCTGGTGGTACATCAAAAATTACCATCACATCTGGTGCAACTCTTAACCTAGGAAAACCTTGAGCGTAGTAGAGAAACTGATTAGCCAGGACAGTTGCTTGTCTGCCTGCCAAGTATTGTTTTATAACTTCTAGAGTGGTAAGAATTGCGTAGAGATGGATGTAAGATTCTGCCAATGGTTCACCGTCTGCACTGGGATATTCGATGTTGGGATTGACTAATTTGATGGTTGTTGTCATAGCTACCTCTTGCTAGGGTAGATTATCTGGCTCAATTCCTTGCGATGTCTAAAGACAAGCCGCTTCGCGTCAACGCAAATACTCTGCCAGTCTATCAGCCCGTTGACGTTCTTGTTCAGCCCGTTGACGTTCCTGTTCAGCCCGTTGACATTCCTGTTCAGCCCGTTGACGTTCCTGTTCTACTTTCTCATTGAATGTTGGTAGCCAACCTGCTGTATTATACCAACGCAACCATAAACCACTTGTCTGCTGATAAATACCCTGCCAAAGACCTAAACCTAGTTCTAACTCTTCCAACCAAAATCGTTTTTCTGCTAAAGGTACGGCTTCATAACGAGTACCATTGAGTCGAAACGCCCGCAAATTATTTTCGTAGCGGTCATAGACAACGTAGTAGGGAACGCGCAAAATCCGTTCATAAACTTCCCACTTAGTTGGAGGTTTATACGGTGTAGGTTGAAAACCCCGGAGAGAGAGCAACGTAGTTGCAATTTTCGTGCTTTAGACCGGGGATGAAAACCACTCTGGCAGGGTTTACCCTGCCGTGATGCAATATGGTAAAATTGAGAACGTGGAGGGGTAATCAACCACATTAAAAACCCTACACTGCTTAACAGCAATCTGTACCTTGACAATTGAAGATATGGGTTCTATTCCATAGTTCTAGTTTCTTGCCCAGGAATAGGTAAAATCTTCATGGGAACTAGACGACACAGAATTTTACGGGGATATAGCAATATGCCCCTAACAAACAAATTCTTGGAGCAATCCAACTACGGTAGGGCATACCGAAAGTCAACGCTTGAGGAGAGAACCACCTCTGGGTTAGATACCGCAAGGGGTCTAATCTAAGTGGACTCGTAGAACCAAGAATCTCCGTGTCTTTAGACCGGAGAGTGTCAATTACTTCTCGTAGTGTTGTCCCTAAATCTTCCTGTTCTGTACCTGGGGAGAGTAATTCAACTACTAAAAATGGAGCAACCCCCTCTTGCCAAATAACATAACTTAAACGTAAGTCTTGCTGTTGATTAGCATTTGGTACTCCCAAAACCATGTACCAATCAGGACGCTTGTACCACAAAGTACGGCGGGGATCATAGTAAAGGTTTAAGTCGCTAGCAAGTAAAATTTCCTCCGGTGAATAGTTAGGAGGCTGACAAGTCTCACTCAGCAAATCTGCCTGTATGCAATGAAATTCGTCTGGCAAACCTGATTCCCCTACTAATTCACTGGGTAAATCATACATCGTTGGCATAGTTTCTTGTGGCGGACGAGATGGATTAGTTTGATACATGATTGCTACCTCAACGATATTAAATGCCAGTGTTCGCTTAACTTAAACTATCTGGGTCAACGCCTAGAGAACGCAAATATTCTACCAAACGATGCGATCGCTCCTGTTCTTGTTGCAATCGTAATTCAGTACCCGATACCTGTTGTTGTACCTCAGATAATTGTTGCTGTACCTCAGATAACTGTTGTTGTGCTTCAGATGCTTGCTGTTGTATTGCTATAGCAACTTCTTGTGGTGTTGGTACTAAATCGCCGTCAGCAGTAAAGTAACGAAGTTTACTATTTTCTACACCCAAATACAGACCAAGTACCTCACTCCAACGCCAGCCACGCTCATCAGCTAGGATTTCTTGATATCTATTGCCTATCAACTCAAAACCAGCAAATTCTAAACTTTCCGGCGAAAACCAAAAATATTCCGGTGTATGAAATCGATTTTCATACAGGCTTTTCTTCAAATTCCGGTCAATATCAGCCGTACTCTCAGAAAGTAATTCAATAATTAAATCTGGATAACGCCCATCTTCTTCCCAAACTACCCAGGAATTGCGGGGACGTTTTTCGGTGTCCTTGACTAAAAAGAAATCTGGTCCACGGAAATCTCGATTTCGCAACTGCTGACGGCTAAAGTATATTGTCAGATTTGCACCGATGAAATAGTCATTTTGATCGCGCCACAGCCATTCTAAACAAGTGACTAATAGCAATAGCTGCATATAATGCAACGAAGTTTCCATTTCTGGCTCATCACTTAATAACCGAGTTGCATCGGGCATTTGTTGTTCTAGCTGTTGCGCTGTGACAAACATGGTCTTATACCTGACTGCGTATTGATTTAATTTTAAGCTAGTATCTGTCCCCAGTCCCCAGTCCCCAGTCCCCAGTCCCCAATCCCCAATCCCCAATCCCCAATCCCCAAATCCTGTAACCGATGAGTACCAGATTCAGCTAAACTGATTGTTGGTTTATTGCGTTTTATGTCGGTATGGAAATCGGACAAAAGGTTAAGGTGTTTCGTTTGCGCGATCGCGTTTCTGCTCCCATCGCTCAGAAACTAGGTAAAGTTGGTATTATTGAAGGCTACAAAGTCACCGATGGTCAAGGCATTGGTGTAGTGGTGAAGTTTGACGATAATAGTTCCACTTGGTTTTTTGATGATGAAATCAAACCAGTGTAGTCATAGCCACTCTAGGTAGAAGCTAAGGTTATTTGCCTAGTGCTAAGTTGGAGTTGAAAAGATCGGCGGTTATTGGAAATCAAGATAATGTCCCAGATATTGACATTTTTGGGCGAAAGCAGCATTGCTCGTACCAAAATAGCGATCGCTGCTGCTAAGTCATTGGCGAGTCAAGGTAAGCGCGTACTTCTAGCAGGATTGGCAGAACCAGTATTATCAATCCTGTTAGATCAACCCCTAACACCTGACCCTCAAGAAATTACACCCAATCTAGAAGTAGTACAGTTCCAAGCATCTGTACTACTAGAGCGCAATTGGGATGAAGTAAAAAAACTTGAGGCGCAATACCTCAGAACCCCTATCATCAAAGATGTCTACGGTCAAGAACTGGTAGTATTACCAGGCATGGATAATGCCCTGGCTCTTAATGCCATCCGTGAATATGATGCCAGTGGTAAGTATGATGCAATTATCTACAATGGCACAGGTGACGCATCTACCTTGCGGATGTTGGGTTTACCAGAATCTTTGAGCTGGTATATCCGCCGATTTCGGCAATTAGTAGTCAACTCTGACTTAGGTAAGAGTATTGCAGAATCACCCTTGGTTCAACCGCTAATTAGCAGCTTTTTTAACTTCAACTGGACAGCAGATAACTTTGCTCACCCTACCAATCAAGTTAATAATTTCTTAGATAAGGGAAGAGATGCCCTAGCTGACCCCAACCGCGTAGTAGCTTTTTTAGTGACTACAGGAGATCCCTTAGAAGTAGCAAGCGGCCGTTATTTGTGGGGAAGCGCGCAACAAGTCGGTTTAACAATTGGTGGCGTAATTCAAATCTCTAGCCAGGGAAACACTGACTTGTCGGAAGAATTTACACCCTTAAAGGTAAGTGTTGTTCCTGACTTGACAAATGGTAATTGGCAACCATTAATAGATGCTCTACCTAATTTTGTCGAGCAAGCAGTACAAGCCCCCAACCCAATTACAATCGATGTCCACAACCTCCAGGTACGCTTGTTTTTGCCTGGATTTGATAAAAAACAAGTCAAACTCACCCAGTATGGGCCAGAAGTCACTGTGGAAGCAGGCGACCAACGGCGGAACGTCTTCCTACCACCAGCATTGAGTGGTAGACCAATCACTGGGGCTAAGTTTCAAAATAATTATTTGATCATTTCTTTTTAGGATTGGGGACAAATAAATTCAAAATTCAAAATTCAAAATTTAAACCCTTTTAGGAGGAAATTAATAGGTAAAAGGTAACAAACCAAAAACAATCTTTTTACCTTTGACTTTTGAATTTTGACTTTTTCTTGCCCAATTCCCAAATTCATAATTAATCCTTATGTCAGAACTCACTCCCATTACTCCCGATTCTAAATCTGAAGCAAGTGACCGCACTGCTAAAACCCGGCAGTTACTGGGGATGAAAGGTGCAGCACCGGGGGAAACCTCGATTTGGAAAATTCGCCTGCAATTGATGAAGCCGATTACCTGGATTCCCTTAATTTGGGGTGTGGTCTGTGGTGCGGCTTCTTCTGGTAACTACACTTGGACTTTGGAAAATGTCCTCAAGGCTGCTGCTTGTATGTTGCTATCTGGGCCGTTACTGACGGGTTATACTCAAACCCTAAATGATTTTTACGATCGCGAAATTGATGCCATCAATGAACCCTATCGCCCCATCCCTTCCGGCGCAATTTCCGTACCTCAGGTAGTTAGCCAGATTATCTTCTTATTTATTGCTGGCATTTCCCTGTCCTTTGTGTTGGATTTATGGGCAGGTCATGAATTTCCCAATGTCACAGTTTTAGCGATATTTGGTACTTTTATTGCCTTTATCTACTCTGCACCACCTCTGAAGCTAAAACAAAACGGCTGGTTGGGTAACTACGCCTTGGGTGCTAGCTACATCGCCTTACCTTGGTGGGCTGGTCATGCTTTATTTGGTGAACTCAACTGGAAAATCATGGTTATCACCTTGATTTACAGCATGGCAGGATTAGGAATTGCCATTGTTAATGATTTTAAGAGTGTAGAAGGCGATCGCCAACTCGGTCTACAATCTTTACCTGTAATGTTCGGTATCGATAAAGCCGCCTGGATTTGTGTGGTGATGATTGATGTCTTTCAAGGCTTGATAGCTGCTTATCTGGTGAGTATCCATGAAAATTTGTATGCAGCGATTTTGGTACTGTTAATCATTCCCCAAATCACCTTCCAGGATATGTACTTTTTGCGTGACCCTTTAAAAAATGATGTGAAATACCAAGCCAGCGCACAACCATTCTTGGTTTTAGGGATGCTAGTAGCAGGTTTAGCATTAGGTCATGCTGGAATTTAAAGGTGACAGGTGATAGGTGACAGGTGACAGTTATTGATGCCCAATCAATACTTCTGTAGCGAGAAGCTAGGTTGAAAGAGTTAGGAGTTAATATACTTCTAGCTCTTCATTTTTATCAGAAATTGCCGTGCTGGAATTGATAGTTTTACTAATCAGAGGCATCCAACCATTTTTAGTACCCATTTGCTTTGTTGGTGCTTGGATGCTCATTTCTCTTGTTGTTTGGGGTCTATGGACAGCTGCACGAGACAGTATCACCACAGCCAAACAAATGCACCAGATACCCTGTACAGGTTGCCAGTTTTTCACCGATGACTACCGCCTCAAATGCACTGTCCACCCATCTAAAGCGAATACAGAAGAGGCGATTCATTGTTGTGATTTTCAACCCAAGACAAATCCTTATTTGTACTAGGGATATAGGGGACAGGGGACAGGGGACAGGGGACAGGTGACAGGTGACAGGTGAAAAGAAAGCAGGGGAAGCAGGGGGAGCAGGGGGAGAAAAATACAATGCCCAATAATGCCTACTCATTACTCACTACTCATTACTCACTACTCATTACTCATTACTCATTACTCATTACTCAGCACTCCCCACTCCTAACTAATTTCCAACAATACCTTTAAAACCCCTCGGCGTTGGGCTTGTGCAAAAGCCTCTAGTGCTTCGTTGAGGGGGTAGCTGGCATGAATTAGCGGTTTTACGTCTACTTTCTCTGCTGCTAATAAATCCAGTGCTGCTGGAAAAGGGCCACAACGAGAACCGATAAGAGTAATTTCATCTACTACCAAAGCAGAAGCATCGAAGCTGAGGTTGCCTGCATAGGTACTTTTCAGTACGAGAGTACCACGAGGACGTAGGGCGCGACGAGCGATCGCAAATCCTTCTGGATTGCCAGTACATTCTACGGAAATATCAAAAGTTCTATCTGTAACAGTATCAACTAAACCAGTTTTTATTCCCCTCGCCTCTAAATTAGCAAGTTTGTCTTGGTGACGACCAACCACTAAGAGTTGACAACCAGTTAAAGCTAGTGTCTGCGCTACTAACTGCCCCAGTTTGCCATCTCCTACTACTAGCACACGGTCATCTGCACATATGCTCACTTGCTGCTGAATTTCTAGTGCAGCTGCTAAAGGTTCGGTAAAAGTTGCAATATCTGTTGGTACATTTTCTGGTACGGGATGAAGATTTTCTACTGGTAAACAAAGATAGTCAGCAAATGCGCCGTGACGATTGACAATACCCAATACTGTGCGGTTTTCGCAGTGGGTTGGTTGTCCCCGACGACAGAAACGGCAATGACCACAAACAGCATTAATTTCACCGACTACGCGCTGATTAACGAGATGTTTTGGCCCCTGTTCAACCAACCCGACAAATTCGTGTCCTAAAACACCAGTATAAGGATAGTAGCCCCTCAGTAATTCTAAGTCAGTATTACAAATTCCCGCACGTAAAACGCGCACAAGGGCTTCCCCTGCTGGTGGTTCAGGAATTTGTATATCTGTACGCAGTTGTAATTGGTTATTTTCCAGCCAGAGTCCTTTCATAATCTTTTCTAGTCAGACACTCACAGGCATTTTAACCACAATCGATGTTAGGAATTAACTTTCTAACTCAGATAGACTGGGAAATTTGAGTTCAGCTTTGCTTAACCAAATTATTAGATCATTGGAATGCACTGCAATCTCGCTTCCCAAGGTTTTGATATATAAAAGTCCGTCACTAATAATTAAGTCTCGAATGGGATACCAAGAACTACGTGTACGGATCAATAGATCCATCGGAATACCTAACTGTAATTTATTTTTACGAAATCTCCACCAAGCCCGCCACAGATACACTGATTTAGTACAGTGCATACGATATCCTTTGGGCAATGGACAGTATTGATACTGGTAGCAATAGCGTTCATCCATTTGCCCTGTGAGAATATAGCTGTAATCGGCCAAGGCCTCGTTCATTAATTCCCAGTAGGATGAAGTCGATTTAATGGAAAATTCCAGTGTTTTCTGCGTAAGTTGGGCAGTAGCAATCACACCTTCAGCTTTAGCTATGACTTGGTTACTTTTATATGCTGTTTGCGCCTGTAAAGAAGCGTTGGCTAACAAAACTTCTTTCTTTTGGATAGATTGATCAACAAACTCTCTTAATAAATCTAAGTTAGATAACATGGCTGTTTTATATTGAATGCACCATTTTTACTTAAGCCGTGGCTTATTGTCAGTAAGCAATTACCGTAATATCACTATTACTAAATAATCGTTGTAATTATGATTATACCCAAACCCGATTTTAAATTTGTAAATATACGGTGAACTATTTTGATTCTTCAAAATAGTCTAGGACAGGTATTAAAGTTTTCATGAACAACTCTTATATCGTTTTTTTAAGATATTTTGTAAACTACTATTTGATAATTTGTTAGATAAAAAATAAAGTTTTTATATTAATTTAGTATAAATACTGAAAGTATTTACATTTCAGTAACAATCAAGCAGATAATAGAGCGATTCCTATCATCACTATCTACTTAAAAAGTTAAAATCTGTCTTGCAAAGGGTAGTAGGTAATAGAGAATTGGCAATAGGGATAGGGAAGGTTAAAAATCTACTGACTAATGACTAATGACTCTGGCATATTTTCAATACAAATATCTGGTTGAGAATTTGCTTCAATTTTGCTTAACCAAATAACTAAATCGTTAGAATCTAATGACATTTCACTAACTAAGGTCTTAATATAAATCAGACCATCACTAATCATTAACTCTTTAATTCCATACCATGAGTTCCTTGTTCTGATTAAGATATCTAATGGAACTTGTATCTGGGAAGCATATTTACGGTATTTCCACCAAGTTTGCCACAATCCAACAGATGTAGTACATCGAAGTTCATAACCTTGTGGTATGGAACATTGTTGATATTGATAGTAACCCTGGTTATCTACTTCCCCTGTACATATATAGTTGTATTCTGCCAATGTTTCATTCATGACTTCCCAATAAGATGAAGTTGCATAAATCAAAAAATCAGATGGTGTGTGATCCATTTTGGCAGCAGCAATCACACCCTCTTTTTTAGAAATTAATTGGTTACTTTTATAAACCATCTGCGCTTTCAAATAAGCATTTGCTAATAAAACTTCTTTCTTTTGGATAGATTGGACAATAAACTCTCGGATTAAAGCTAAATTAGATAACATAATTTTTGATACCCAACGAGCAACTTCTGTTTATAAAAAAGGAAATTCAGTGTGCCAGTATTAATTAAGTTGCTATTGACAGTTAAAAGTACACAATCAACAGCTAGTGATGTCATCAGCTAATGACACCATCTAATTACATATACGTGGTAAACCTGTAAGATCCTGAAAAAATACCCAAGTCACCTGTAAAAATTTTTGCGGTAGGTGACTTGGGCTAATAGGAAGTAGTTGGTAACAAAAAAAGCTGTAAAAATTTGTTAGATTTTTATCTTTTGGGTAAAGGGGGTAAAAAATGGCACTAATTCCGAGCGACTGACAACAAGGGTAGGGAAAGAGCGATCGCTATAATCTTCTGCTGATACCAAGGGAAATGGCTGTGAGTCCAGGGATATCCAGCTACCGCCAGCCGCTTGCACAATCACCCAAACCCCAGCTATATCCCATACTTTGGGTGTTGCTTCCACACCTCCTAAAGTCGCCCCAGCCGCAACGGTGAGGAAATTATAGCTAGCTACACCCAGCATCCGAATTTTGCAGGGAAAGCCTTGTTCCACTACAGCCAAGCTGCGGGAACAGAGATTAAAAAAATGATTGCTGCTGGGAGCATCAATACTGGTATGAATGGGGTGATGATTGAGAAATGCTCCCGATGGTGTAGTTAAACCAGAATTACCTGCCCAAAATCCGTGAAAGGCTTGATTGAGAGGTGGGACATAGACATAACCAAAAATTGGGACACCTCGATACAATAAAGCTAGAGAAATTGACCAGATGGGAATACCCCGTGTAAAGTTGGTTGTTCCATCCAGAGGATCAATTACCCAGCACCATTCTGTCCCAGGAAAAACCCGTTCTCCTTCTTCACTCAAAATTCCATAACCAGAGAAAGTAGAAGCGATCGCATCCCGAATTTCTTGATCAGCCCATTGATCAGCCTGTGTCACCAAGCTACCATCAGCTTTTTGTACAGCCTGTACCTGGCCATAATCTTCCATTAGTCGCTTTCCCACCCTGGTAGTAGTGGTTTGGGCGAAATCGAGAACTGTTGTCCAAAAGTCGTTCATTGATAAATTCTCACCAAAGCCGTTTTAGTCTAAATCACTTTGTAATACAGAAGCGATCGCTTCCTTGGTATTGGTTTGAAATTCTGTCACGTTGACCCGATTGAGAAACCAAATCGACACCACCATACCTAAAGCTTCCAAAGCAAATACTAGTCCATAGGCTAATTCTAATGTTGGTAGCACTCTCCGGCCTAAATCTAAAACTGCTCCACCTGCAACTACTGCTAGTCCCCTAGAAATAGACTGCGCCAATCCCCAAGCACCAATAAATGTCCCTGCACTTTCCGCAACAGTGAGATCCAGCATCAAGCTAATTGCAGCTGTCGTTAAAAACCCAGTCGCTAACCCAAATAAAACTAGAGCAAACTTCAAAAAGGTAGGATTCGCTGAAAATCCCGACGCACCCAACAATAACGCGGCAAATGCTACCAAAACACAGCCCAAGCGTGCAGTTCTGCGTTTACCCAAACGCGGTACAATCAAAAAGCCTGTGACTCCGTAGGCAATCAACAGACCTGTACCATAAAAAACGTTGAGTTTGGTACTTTCACTCAAGGGCATTTTAAATACTTGACCCGCAAAAGGTTCGAGAATCGGGTCTTGCATGAACAAGGAAAATGTCATCACCAATAAAAAGGTGAAAAACAACCCTGTTTGGGGACTAGCTGTTAAAATCTTCCACGCTGCACCCAAGGTGATGCTGTCTTCGCGGTTGCTGAGACTAGAACGGCTAGTATAGAAAGAATACTTTTTTTCTACGCCCCAGGTTGCCACAAACGACAACCCAAACACAATCGCCGGCACAATCACAAACAGTCTGTTAACTGCTGCTTGTAAAATAACTATATTGGCTTCTGGCGTTAATTGTTCGAGCAAACTAGAACTAATAATTGCCCCGACAATAATCCCCAGCATCAGCATTGACCACACCACACCGACTACTTTGGAACGGTTATCTTCCTCGGAGACATCCACCAATAAAGCCGCAAAAGCCGTACCACTAGCGCAAATAGCTAGACCGTAGACGGCAAAAACTAACCCTAAAACTGCTGTCCAGCCAATAGTAGCCGTTGTCCACACCCAGCCATTAGGATCATTGGCTACACTATTTAACTGCCACATTACTTGTACAGCTAAAAAAGCCGCGATCGCAAATATTGCTGCACCTATCCAAACATAAGCTGTACGGTGATAACCCCACAAAGGCTTGGCATCGGAAATCTGACCAAACCAAATCCGCGAAGGAGACACAAAAGCAGGCAATGCGAGTACCAACGCCACCAACGTCGCTGGAATTGCTATTTCTTGAATCATGACTCTGTTCAGTACACCCAGAGTCAAAATAGACATCATGGCCAATCCCATTTGAAATAGGCCCAGTCGAAACATTGTCAAGAGATTCACTCTCTTAACTGACTCAGGTTTTATTGACTCAAAATTGCTGGTTGCCATTGATAATTCACTGAAAACACTACAGAATTTCGTCGTTCTTTAACTTAAGATAAACCGCAATTACCAGTCTTGAACAATTTCCTGGCTAGATGCTAGTGGGTTCTGCTCCTAGGAAACTGAACATTTAGAGATAATAAGAGCCGCAGGAATATCAAAATTTAGCTGACGAGAACTAGGGGTGAATTCTGATGAGTGAGATTAACCCGTAGATAGAAATGCGATCGCTCAAAATTTGTCAAAATTATAACTATGTTGTAATTTTTGACCTAACCTATGGGCTTTGGTATCGGGGATTTATTCTGGATTTTCCTGCTTCTTTCTTCCTTACAACCCATCTGGCAAAAACGCCAAATGGAATATCGACGCTTTCGCGCTTTGCACGAATTTCAACAACAACGCAACAGCCGTGTCATTTTATTAATACACCGCCAAGAGTCTATCAGTTTGCTAGGTATTCCCATTTCTCGTTACATCACAATTGAAGACTCAGAACAAATCCTGCGGGCAATTCGCCTCACGCCCCCTGATGTTCCCATAGACTTAATTCTGCATACTCCTGGCGGTTTAGTGTTGGCTACCGAACAAATCGCTAGAGCATTAATTCGTCATCCATCAAAAGTCAGTGTGTTTGTCCCTCACTATGCCATGAGTGGCGGCACAATGTTGGCTCTCGCTGCCGATGAAATTGTCATGGATGCCAACGCCGTCCTAGGGCCTGTTGATCCCCAACTTGGTAACTACCCAGCCGCCAGTATTCTCAAAGTCGTTGAAGATAAACCTATCAGTGAGATTGATGACCAAACCCTAATTATGGCAGACCTAGCAGGCAAAGCTATTCAACAGGTACAACGCTTTGTGCGGACTCTGCTTAAAGATAATATCCCCAGACAAAAAGTTAAGCCTGAAGATATCGAACCAATAATTGAAGCCCTAACTACTGGGCGTGTTACCCATGACTACCCCATCACCGTTGAGGAAGCTACAGAAATAGGGCTGCCCGTAACTGTAGGGCTGCCCCGTTCCATATATGAATTGATGGATTTATATCCACAACCACAAGGTGGAAGACCTACTGTTCAGTATATTCCCATGCCTTATGATGACCGTCGTCCAATTCTACCAACTCCCAAAGGTAGACCTATGGAAGAACCCAATCAAAAAACTTGATGTTTAGGGTGTTGGAGATGGCGTTGCTGTTGGAGTTGGTGTCGCTGTTGGAGTTGGTGTCGCCGTTGGAGTTGGTGTCGCTGTGGGAGTTGGTGTCGCTGTGGGAGTTGGCGTTACTGTTGGGGTTGGTGTCGCCGTTGGCGTTGGCGTTGCTGTTGGAGATGGTGTCGCCGTTGGGGTTGGTGTTGCCCTTGGCGTTGGCGTTGCTGTTGGGGTTGGTGTTGCCCTTGGCGTTGGTTTAATTGTCGGTGTAGTCGTGGGTTTAGAAGTTGGTGATGGTGATGGTTTTGATGTTGGCGTAGCCGTCGGTGATGGTGATGGCTTCGTATTGGACTGATTAATAATGTTCTTCGCTTCTTGATCTAGCTTTTGACGGAGTGCCAAATTAGCTATACCAGTTTCTTGTAGTTGATTTTTTTTCTGATACTCTTTGACTAACTCTTCTGTGCGATCGCTGTAAAATTGGTCACGAGCCAATGGAGATTTAGGCTTGAGTACAGCATTTAAGTTACCTTGAAGAATTTGCACGATAGTAGCAGCAAAATCTTGGGTTTTTGGCCCGGCTATACCATCTATAGGGAGCTTATAACCTCTCTGCAATTCACTAATTGCTTTTTTCGTTTCCTCATCAGTGAGAGGTGAATTTGTAACTTTAACGTTGTAGCCTAGACCCCGCAATACCGAACGGAACTCTTGCGGTGTATAGTTACGTTGACGCGCTGCAAAGGTTGTATTTGATATTACTACACTAGCAGTAACCAAACAAGCAGCACCGATAATCATGCTTGATTTTCTGAAACCACACCACATAATTTCACACTCCATTCAATTAAGTCAGCATTATAAACGTTAACAGAGAAATTTGATATTTCCTTATATTTTTTTCTTAAAAATTCATGATTATTGATTAATCAAGGTCATGTTGATAAAATTTAACACTTAATACCAAAAAAAGTTTTTTGCCCTCTATCTAAAGAAACAAATTAACTGATATATGATGCTACTGTGCAATTAGCTAAATGTAGTTTAGGTTAGTTAAAATATTGTATTAAAGCCTGTATAATTTGCAACAAAAATGGCTAATAAAAAAATACCAAAGAAGAAAAATTTATATTTTGAAAGATTGATGGCAACTATTGCCACAATCAACCTCTGCTTAGTTTTATTTGATTTAAGTTATGTACCCTGGCGGACTTTATATTTACGTAATCTTCCCCAAATTACTCAAATATATGACCCCATTAAAGGTATTGAACCCCACAGAGAAACAAACAATTATCTAAAAACACTAAACGCGCTAGAAGCACAAGTTAGTCAGACAGGCTTAACATCACCAGAAGCCAAAGCCAAATTACAGGAAATTAGCCGTTTGAGCAGCGAGATGATTGATAGTAATCCATTTGTAAATGCTAACAAAAGTGGAAACTTAGAAAAAATCAAAAACCGAATGCGCGATCGCATCGGTAAAGAATCAGCGAAAGAGTCATTTGATACATTTTGGAGTCAACCATACTTATCCCAAAATGGTTGGCAAAAAGAAATGATTTTTTTTAATCGGCAAATTCGACCTTTAATTGCTGCTAACTACTATCGCCAAATTGGTGAAAGTGGTGATTTTGTAGATATGTTTTGGGTGATTGATTTACCATTTGTTTTCTTATTTAGCATAGAATTTTTGACGCGTATATTCTATATTAAACGTCGCCATCCTAGTTTTAGTTGGTTCAATGCTATTTTGTGGCGGTGGTATGATCTCTTTCTGCTTATACCTTTCTGGCGTTGGTTACGAATTATCCCTATCACTATCCGTTTAGATCAAGCAAAGTTAGTAAATATTCAACCATTCAATAGACAATTTCACCAAACAGTAGTCGCAAATTTTGCCGAAGACATCACAGAAGTCGTAATCATTCGAGTCATCAACCAGATGCAAATTTCTATTCAACAGGGTGAAATTATACGCTGGCTATTACAAAAAGAGAATTTACGCCCTTATATAGATATAAATAATGTAAATGAAATTGAAGCGATCGCAGGTCTTTTGGTCCAAACCATTGTCTATCAAGTATTACCCAAAATTCAACCAGAACTCACCGCAATTTTAGTCCACAATATTGAAACTGTACTCCATCAAGTCCCCCTTTCCCGTAACCTGCAAATCTTACCTGGAGTTGCAAAGATACAAACTCAACTTAGCGAACAACTAGCCACTCAACTCACTACTAATCTTTACAAAGCACTAGTCGGTGCTGTAGAAGATCCTGTAGCCGCAAAACTCACCAATCAACTTGTAGAACGCTTCAGCCAAGCTTTAGGTACTGAAATACAGAAACAGCAAGTCATTTCTCAAATCCAAAGTTTACTTGTTGATTTTCTAGAAGAAGTCAAACTTAACTACGTGCAGCGTTTATCTCAAGAAGATATCGAGCAAATCTTAGAGCAAACCAGACAACTCAAAACCCAACCACCCATCCATCCAGTAGCAAAACAAGCTACTCTCCCAAAGATTAGGTATTAGCGACTGGGGAGAAATTAAACCAATTCGCAATGGACTAACGTCCCGCTCCGCTAACGCAATGGACTAACGTCCCGCTCCGCTAACGCAATGGGCTAACGCCCCGCTCCGCTAACGCAATTCGCTTTTTCCGTGTTGTAAGGGAGATTTAGACCCCGCCACAACACTTGCGGCTTTATAGAAGCCGGGGATTTGAACCCCTACATTTTGTTAAGTCAAAAGTCAAGTCGCTTCGCTCCAATTCAAAATTCAAAATTCAAAATTCAAAATTAAATACCCCACGGATAAATCAGGGGGCTTGAATTAATGCTGTTTCACTTTTTTTCTTCTCCATAAATAAATTTAGGGGCTTGCATCCTTTTTTCTTTGGTCAAAACTAAATAACTCCTTGAGACTCGGTACAAAAACTAGCGGAGTCACGCAAAGAGAGTAGAGGAATTAAATTTTACCCCAATCCCCAATCCCCAATCCCCAATCCCCAATCCCCAATAACTATTGACTATCAAAGAAATGCGCTACACTCAGATGAGAGGCGAACCAATCATGGTTCGTCACAATACTTCTTGGAAGATATTTCTATCGCAGGAAGTGGGTTGATGCCCACTTTTTTTATTGGTTTCGGACATGGCTCATCCTCTAGTTCCACAAATTACAGATTTGGCAATACCAGTAGCAGAACAACTGGGATTGGAAGTCGTTGGCATAGTTTTTCATACTAACCAACGTCCACCAGTATTACGGGTAGACATCCACAATCCCGTGCAAGATATTGGCTTGGATGATTGTGAGAGAATGAGCCGTGCGCTCGAAGCTGTCTTAGATGCTACAGAGATTATTCCAGATGCCTATGTTTTGGAAGTTTCTAGCCCTGGTATTTCACGGGAATTAGTAACAGACAGGGAATTTATTTCCTTCAAAGGTTTTCCTGTCATTGTCTCCACTTCTCCATCCTACGAAGGACAACAAGAATGGAATGGTCAACTGATTCGCCGCGATGAAACAAAAATTTACTTAAATCAAAAAGGTCGTGTCATTGAAATTCCTCGCTCCCTCATTACTAGGGTGCAGTTAGATGAGCCGCGATAAGTAAGTAGTGAGGGACTAGGAACTAGAGACGGGGAACTGGGGATTAGGGACTAGGGACTAGGGACTAGGAACTGGGAACTAGAGTACAAATTTGCTCTAATCCCAGTTCCTTAATGCTTAATTTTTATTCTTTTGCCATGCCCAATTCCCAATAGCCAATTCCCAATTTTTAAAGGAGATTGCTTATGTCAATGGTTAGTTTACCAGGATTAAAAGATTTAATAGAAAGTATTAGTCGTGAGCGTAATTTGCCTCGCCTGGCTGTGCAATCAGCGATTAGAGAGGCACTACTTAAAGGTTACGAACGTTACCGCCGCGCTCAGAATTTAGAACGCAAACAGTTTGATGAAGATTATTTTGATAATTTTGAAGTTGAATTAGATATTGACGGAGAAGGATTTCGCGTCCTTTCCACAAAAACTATTGTAGAAGGAGTCAATAATTCCGATCATCAGATATCCTTAGACGAAGTGCAGCAAGTAGCACCTGAAGCCCAGTTGGGAGACTCCGTAGTATTGGATGTCACCCCCGATCAGGGAGAATTTGGGCGGATGGCAGCGATGCAAACTAAGCAAGTGCTAGCGCAAAAGCTCCGGGATCAACAACGGCAAATGGTGCAAGAAGAATTCCAAGACTTGGAAAGCACTGTATTGCAAGCTAGGGTTTTACGGTTTGAACGCCAATCAGTGATCTTGGCAGTCAGCAGTACCTTTGGGCAACCAGAGGTAGAAGCCGAACTACCCAAGCGGGAGCAATTACCCAACGATAACTATCGTGCCAATGCTACATTTAAGGTGTATCTCAAAAAGGTTTCCCAAGGTCAACAACGGGGGCCGCAACTGCTTGTATCTCGTGCCGATGCTGGGTTGGTAGTTTATTTATTTGCCAACGAAGTACCAGAAATTGAAGATGAAGTAGTGCGGATTGTGGCTGTAGCCAGAGAAGCCAATCCTCCCTCCCGATATGTAGGCCCAAGGACTAAAATAGCGGTAGATACCCTTGATCGTGATGTAGACCCAGTAGGGGCTTGTATTGGTGCGCGGGGATCACGCATTCAGGTAGTAGTTAATGAATTACGCGGTGAAAAAATAGACGTAATCCGTTGGTCTCCAGACCCAGCCACATACATCGCCAACGCTCTGAGTCCAGCGCGGGTAGACGAAGTACGTCTGATGGACACGGAGAGCCGGCAAACTCACGTATTAGTAGCCGAAGATCAACTGAGTTTAGCAATTGGCAAAGAAGGGCAGAATGTACGTTTAGCAGCTCGTTTGACTGGCTGGAAAATTGACATTAAAGACAAAGCCAAATATGACCACGCTGGAGAAGATGCCAAATTTGCTGCGGTTCGCGCCCAATATACACCAGAGGAAGATGACACAGAATTTGAGGAGCTAGAGTATGAAGAAAATCAACTAGACGAAATGGAAGATTTAGAAGATGAACCTTTTGACACCAATGACGAAGAGTGATTTATCAGCTTAAATAAAGTTCTGGTAGGATTAATTTCAGTACCAATCTTCATGATTACTTAAAATTTGGCAACTTTATAGGAATAGAGATTGGCTCAACTTACTTTAATTATTACCGACCAAAATTCTGTTAAATGCTCAGAATCTCGATGAAACCTAATTATCGGAGTTGCGTCAGTTGTCGTAAAGTAGGCTTAAAAGAAGAGTTTTGGAGGATTGTCCGTGTCTTTCCTTCCGGGAAGGTACAATTAAATCAGGGCATGGGGCGTTCAGCTTATATTTGCCCACAACAGAGCTGTTTGCAAATAGCTCAGAAAAAAAATAAACTAGGGCGATCGCTACGTGCATCAGTACCAGAAACACTGTACCAAACATTGTGGCAACATCTAACCCCAAACAATTCCCAAAAAGAAATTTAGGTTTGAATTGCTTTTTTAACCCTAATTTCTAGGGGAATTTCGCCAAAATTCCAACTATTCGAGGGATGACATCCCCTCTGCAATTGTTAGGCTTAGTGGCAAAATAGTAAATGGGTGTAGTTAGCAAACAGCTCTCCTGAAAACTAAAGAAGAGCAAAGCAGTACTCCCAACAAGTGTCATTCAATTGTGTTGTGGAAGACTCAGAATCAACAAAACAAAAAACCACCGAATGGCAACCTGGTAGCGTTCAGGCTCAGTTCGGCATCATCGGCAATCATAAAGACCTTTTCTTTAGAAAAAATTTATGGTTGTCAGTTAACCACCATTTACAGTGGAGATGCCAACATTAAACCGACACATCTCTCTTTCCTGATTGGAGGCACCGGCAAACAAACCAAGGGCAACCTAAAAACAGTAATCGAAGGATGGAGATGTCGCACTCCCAGGCAACCATCCGCAAAAAAACTGTAAATTAAAGGGGAAGAGTGGATGAACAACGGCAAAGTTAGAATCTATGAATTATCAAAGGAATTGAATTTGGATAACAAAGAGCTATTAGCAATTTGCGACCAGCTCAACATCGCGGTCAAAAGTCATAGCAGTACAATTTCAGAAACAGAGGCAGAAAATATTAGGGCGGCTGCTGAAAAACTAGCAGCTACACATGGAACGCCCAAAAAAGAATTCAATACATCCAGTCATAAACCCAATTCATCACCCACCGGCTCGCGCAACCGCCCTGCCCAACCTCACAAACAACAAATTTTGGAAATTCGCAAACCCAAAATATTGAAAAATCCTACTTCTAATGCCCCCGAAGCCTCAGTAGCTAGCAATAATCAAATTGCTTCATCTGACGTGAATTCTCCTGCACCACCAAAGCCCTTTGCTACACAAGTCTCACCCATGAAGCCGACGGCTCCTCCTACTCGACCTGTTCCCCGGAATCAATCTGAAACTTCTCAAGTACAAGCTGCCCCAGAAACAGAGCCAACACCTAAAACACAGGCATCTGAAAAAATCGCAGCTGAGAAGCCAGAAAAAGTAGTTTCATCCAGACCAAGACCAGAAAAACCCCAAAAACCCCAACTGGTCGCTCCACCTGCTAGGCCTTTAGCAGAACAGTCAGACGTAGCTGAACAGGTAAGTCCTTCAGGAAAACCGATCCTCAAACGCGAACGCCCACAGCGTGCGGAGGACGATCGCGATCAACCAAGGACAAAAGTCTCTAAACCTACACAAACAGAGACATCTCCAGCACCAGTACAAAAACAGCTACGTACCACTCCATCCCCATCCAAACCGGAACATCGTGTTAATCGACCCGGCGCACCAGGCGGGGAAGGGCAACGTCCTAGTAGACCAGCACGTCCATCAGAAGTGGTAGCAGCAATGCCAGTGGCAACTCCGCCAAAACCGATGGCAGGAGGACTATCGAACAGAGGAGAAGCTCCTAATGATCGAGCTACACCTGATCTACTTGATTTGAAACGCCCGACACCACCCCGTCTAGCTAGTAAGGGTGGCAAGAAGTGGCAAGAAGAAGAGATCATCGATGAAATTAAAGAAAAAGCCGGTAAGGTAGGGGTCAAAGGTAAGCGAGTCAAGCCCATCCTCGAAGATGATTTACTCGATGAAGATGATTTACTCGATGAAGATGGACTAGAAATACCAGCTGCCGTTCAGGTAAGCCTTTCTATTGCTCGTCCTCCCAAACCCAAAGCAGCCCGACCTGCACAGCCTTCTACCGTAGCTGTGGTTAGTTCCCCCACTACCAGAAGTAAAAAGTTTGGCTCTCGTGACCATAATCGCCGTCAACAAGAAGTTGAGGTCAAACGGGATCGTCCAAGCAAACTGGTAGTTACCGGCCCCATGACGGTGCAGGAACTAGCTGAAGGTTTAATAGTAGCCGATACAGAGATTGTCAAAATCCTGTTTATGAAAGGCATGGCGGTGAGTATCACCCAAAATCTGGATATCCCGACAATTACTTTAGTTGGTAAAGAACTAGAAGTAGAAATCGAAACCGCCGAACCAGAAGCTGAAGCCCGCAAAGTCACAAACATGATTGATGTTGGCGACCAGGAACATCTCATCCGTCGTCCACCAGTAGTGACAATTATGGGTCACGTAGACCACGGTAAAACGACCTTACTCGACTCGATTCGGAAAACGAAGGTAGCAGCTGGTGAAGCTGGTGGGATTACCCAGCACATCGGTGCATACCATGTAGACATCGAACATGAAGGTCAGCCACACCAGATAGTCTTCCTAGATACACCTGGTCACGAAGCCTTTACCGCAATGCGGGCAAGGGGCGCAAGGGTGACAGATATAGCAATTTTAGTAGTGGCTGCGGATGACGGTGTGCGTCCCCAAACAGTGGAAGCAATTAGCCATGCTCAAGCCGCAGGCGTACCCATTCTTGTTGCCATTAACAAAATTGACAAAGAAGGGGCGCAGCCCGACCGCGTCAAACAAGAACTCACCCAGTATGGTCTAACACCAGAAGAATGGGGCGGTGAAACGATTATGGTTCCTGTGAGTGCCATCAGAGGAGAAAACCTCGATACACTCCTAGAGATGATTCTCTTGGTCGCAGAAGTTGGAGAACTATCTGCCAACCCAGATCGTTCAGCTAGAGGAACTGTAATTGAAGCGCACTTAGATAAAGCTAAAGGCGCAGTGGCTACCCTACTGATTCAAAACGGTACTCTCCATGTCGGAGATATGCTCGTTGCTGGTTCAGCCTTCGGTAAAGTCCGGGCAATGGTGAACGATCGCAGCAAACGGGTAGATATTGCTTCTCCTTCCTTTGCTGTTGAGGTACTGGGTTTAAGTGACGTACCCGCCGCAGGTGACGAATTCGAGGTCTTCCATAACGAAAAAGAAGCCAGATCGATCGCCTCAGACCGTGCCGACAAACAACGCCTATCGCGTCTGTTACAAGGACGTGTCACCCTCACCACCCTATCCGCTCAAGCTCAAGAAGGCGAGTTGAAAGAACTCAACTTAATCTTGAAAGCCGACGTACAGGGTTCTGTGGAAGCCATTGTGGGTTCACTCAAACAAATTCCCCAAAACGAAGTCCAAATTCGGATGCTGTTGTCTACAGCCGGGGAAATTACTCAAACAGATATTGACCTAGCCGCAGCCAGTGGCGCAGTCATTATTGGCTTTAACACCACCTACGCCAGTGGTGCAAGACAAGCCGCCGACGAAGCAGGTGTAGATGTGAGAGAATACAACATCATCTACAAACTCTTGGAAGATATCCAAGGTGCTTTAGAAGGTCTGTTAGAACCAGAGTTGGTAGAAGAACCCCTCGGTCAAACCGAAGTCCGCGCTGTCTTCCCAGTCGGTCGCGGTGCTGTTGCTGGTTGCTATGTTCAATCTGGCAAACTCGTCCGCAACTGCAAAGTACGGATACGTCGCGGCAGTAAAGTCGTCTATGAAGGCGTACTCGATTCCCTGAAGCGGATGAAAGAAGATACGCGAGAAGTCAACGCTGGCTATGAATGCGGCGTGGGCATGGATAAGTTCCATGACTGGGCTGAAGGTGACATCATCGATGCGTACCAGATGGTAACTAAACGCCGTACCCTGGCGTTAACAAGATAGTGCTGAGTACCAAGTTCTGAGTGCTGAGTAAAAGTGATGAGTAGAGAGTTGTAGAAATTTTCTCAACTCACAACTCACAACTTGAAAATCAACACCCAGAACTCAAAACTCAAGACTCAGGACTTTTATTATGCGCTCATTTCGTTCTGAACCTATTTTGTGGATTCATGTTGCTGGCTTGGCAACACTACCTGTGTTTTTACTGCTGTGCTTGTTGTTTTTGTCAGTGGGGCAGCCGTTATTACCCATGTGGATGGAGCTTTTGCTAGTAGCAGGAATTGGTGTGATGCCCCTTTTGTGGATGCAGTTACGCCGTCCTTTTTACATATATGCCATTTTGGGCGTAGCTCTCAAACCAGAAAATCTGACTGAGCAGCAAAGAAAAATTCTCTGTTTAATTAATACAAAGTTAAATCGGGTGCTGGCACTGCTGGCAGCAATAATATCAATTTTGATCCTATGGCAACTCTACCAAGTAACGCCCTTAGTGGTGAATGTAGCGAGTTTTTTACCACAATGGCGGAGTTTGGCATTATTAATGGCTGGCTTAACCTTTTTGGCAAGTAATTTATTTCTTCAAATTCCACTGAGCGTAGCACGAGTTTTAGTGACAAATGACACAGAATTTGCTGCCCTAGAACCGTTACCTTTAGAGAAGATTAACCAGGATTTCACGATTTTAGGGGTGCGGGTTAATAAAATCTTGCCCCAGTTGACTGTTAAAGTTGAAACTGAGGAATAGGGGAATATGGCTAAACTTCAATTTTCTCGTGATTCAGACATTTGGCAAAATCTCCAATACGCGATCGCTGCTAGTTCTGGTTTCCAACGCTGGCAAGTAGAAAGCTACACTCAATTACAAGAACTGCGCCTAGAACAGCAGGTGCAGCGATATTTAAGGGAAACTTTAGAAACATTAGCTTACTAACAAAAAAATTCCAATTAGTTTAAAAAACAATGCCAGGCATATAGAAAGGGGATCTATTTATCTAGATCCCCTTTCTGTTGTTTTTGGGCTGGATTCCTGAAGTATCTAAATTTTTATGAATTAACAACATAGATTGTAGCGAGCGATTTGTTCACTAATATACCAACATTAGGTGCGATCGCTAAAAGTGCAGCATATCTCCATGATGACCCTCAAAGTTATATTTTTAGACCCAATCTAGATAATTTATGTATTTTCTTGCGAAACTTAGGTGCTGAATCGCTAGTCATCCGCTATAGTTTTGCATAAGTTTTGTAGCTAGATATCCGCTACATAACACCCATTCAACTAACCCATATTCAGCATTCCACAGAAGTAAAAATGAAACATCAGGGCTTAAATATATATTCGGCGAAACCCCTGTCCACAGGAATCATCGCTTTGTTCTTGGCTACCACTGGAATAACCCTAATTTCCAGCCAAGTAAGTGCCAACCCACAACTAATCAACCCTAATCTCACAGCGCAAGTTCCCACAACTGCACCTGTGATTTATGTCAACTCCGCTACTGGTGCAGATACAGCCGGTGCTGGTAATACCACCACCCCTTACAAAACAATTACCTACGCTCTCAATCAGGCTCAAACAGGTACTACTATTCAAATTGCACCTGGAAACTATAACAGTGAAACTGGAGAACAATTTCCACTCGTAGTAAAACCAGGGGTGACACTGCGAGGTGATGAATCTAGCCGAGGACAAGGAATATTAATTACAGGTGGTGGTTTTTATACCAGTCGCACCTTTGCCAGACAAGATGTAACCATTTTAGCGAGTGAAAATACGACAATTGCAGGTTTAACAGTCACCAACCCCAATCAACGTGGTACTGGTGTCTGGGTAGAATCAACTAATCCCACCATCAAAAACAACACTTTTACAAAAAACGTTAGGGATGGCGTTTTTGTGACCGGTACAGGAAACCCGAAAATCGAAAGTAATATCTTTGTCCAAAACACAGGTAATGGACTTTCTATTGCTAAATCGGCTCAAGGTGAAATTCGCAATAACTTATTTCAGGACACAGGTTTTGGCATAGCTATTGGAGGTGACTCTACACCTTTGGTAGTAGAAAACCAAATTGTCCAGAACCAAGATGGTCTGTTTATCTCAGAATCAGCCAAGCCCATCCTGCGTAAAAATGTCATTCAAAACAATAAGCGAGATGGCATTGTAGCTACTGTTAATGCTCAACCAGATTTAGGTACTAACGAAAATCCTGGTGGTAATTTGATTCGCAGTAACACTCGTTATGATTTGAATAACGCCACTAGAACAAATCGCATTTTGGCTGTGGGTAATGATATCGACCAGAAAAAAATTCTTGGTCAGGTAGATTTTGTCGCCGCCACTGTTGAACAACCGGTTTCAGGAACAGGATTTAAAGATGTAACGGCAAATTATTGGGCTAAAGGCTATATAGAAGCCTTGGCTGCACAAAATATTATTGCGGGCTTTCCTGATGGTACATTTAAACCCAACGACCCTGTAACCCGCGCCCAATTTGCCACCATTATCACTAAAGCCTTAACACCACCAGTTAAACGGCCTGCTATTCAGTTTAGAGATGTCAGTAGTAATTTCTGGGCTGCTGCTGCTATTCAAGCTGCATACCAGAGTCAATTTGTAGCTGGTTATCCTGATGGAAATTTCAAACCCCAGCAACAAATCCCCAGAGTCCAAGCTTTAGTAGCCCTAGCTAATGGACTAGGATTAACTGCTGATAATCAGAATGTTATTTCTATTTACACTGATGCTGGTCAGATCCCCAATTATGCACGTAGTCCAGTTGCGGCTGCAACCGCCAGACAATTAGTAATTAACTATCCCAACGTTAACCAACTTAATCCCAATCGGGAAGCTACTAGGGCAGAGATTGCTGCTTTTGTTTATCAAGCCCTAGTCAACGCTGGACGCGCCCAACCACTACCTTCATCTTATGTAGTTAGAGTTCCGTAAGTTGATGATTTAAAAATTGCCAGTGCCAGAATCAGCAAGAACTGACCTGGCACTGGCAAAATTGTTTGTTTTCTTAAAATTGGGGTCTTTAAATTGCTTGACCCCTGTTTATATTATGGGTTTATGTTCAGGGTCTTTATTTAGCTGACCCCGTTTCAACAAATATTAGTGTCGCAGAAATTTTTAGATTTTTTGATTTTGTAATATTTTTTTTATTTTTTCTCTCTTAATATTTCAAAATGTATCAAAATATCAATTACCTGAGTTAAATTCTAAAAAAATAACTAAACAAACATCATACTTGTATTTTCAAAAAACTAAACAATATTACCTAATTCTCTGCTCCCTGTGCGTTTATCTTCTCTGGGAGACGCTGCGCGAATGCGCCCCTCTGCGTTTAAATGAATTTTTCCTCTCAATTCGCCTTGTCTTTACTAACTTTAGCGACGTTGGCGGCGTTGCTCCCAACGCCAGAGAAAAATCATCAGTGCTACTATTCCCACTTGGAGAGCAAAGTTAGGTAAAGCGTTTTCAATATCCCTACCAGCCAGAAGTTGAAAAAAGAAGACAAATGCACCGATAAAACCAGAAGCACCAAAACCAATATAAATAAATTGCCTCAAGCCGCGATAAGGTGTTACTGTTTCGGCTTTGAGGCGGGCATATTGTTCTGAGTTTAGGCGTTTTTTGGGATTTGGTTCAACCATAGGTAAATAATAATGCTATAATATTCTATCGTGTATGCCGATGTGGCTCAGTGGTAGAGCAGCTGATTCGTAATCAGCAGGCCGTGGGTTCAAATCCCATCATCGGCTTTGAATACAACTACTCAAACTCAGTTTTAAAAAGAACCACCCCCAACCCCCTCCCCGCAAGCAAGGAGGGGGCTATGATATAGCTTATGTGATAAGGAAACGCGATCGCCTTTTCTTTCTTTTGTCTTGTTCTTGACTATGAAAGTAAAATCAAATTATCCTCTACCTCAGCGCGATCGTGGTTGTCCCAGAACTCGAACAACAACTCCTTCAGCTTTCACCAGACGATAAACTTTATATTATTCAACTTTTAGCACAAAGCCTGACTACACACAATAACAACACTCAGCCTGTGCAAACAAGCAAAATCCCAGAATATCCCCAGCCTCATTTCTACGGATGTCTCCAAGATGAGTCATTTTTTCGCCATCCCCAAGGACAACAACCAGAACGCGAACCAATAACTTGCTAATTGAGGATTGGAAGATATAGCAGCGATCGCTTTGTTACAGGTGCGATTGTTAATTGCAATAGCTATACCTAAAATGTAATTTGCTACATTCATAATGTATAGCCTTGCATTCATAATGTATTGCCTTACATTAATGATGTATCGCTTTACATTCGCAATGTATTGCCCTACGGAAAAATAATATTAACTCTCTTTAATTAAAACTCAAACCCAAAACTATACTTATAGACTCTCTGGGAAACCTGTTATTGCGATCGCGTTGCAGAGGACATTTGCATGGCTGGGTTTCCCTCGCTGTAGCAACTGGCGTGAGAGGTTGTCTGAAAAGTAGAAATTTTTACCCCCCTTAATTCCCCCCTTGGAAAGGCTAGGGTGTACACACATCTTTGTGCTAGGTGCAAAATGTGGTTTGATCCCCCTAAATCCCCCTTAAAAAGGGGGACTTTGATTCTTGTTCCCCCCTTTTTTTAGCTACGGTGTATACACAAGTCAGATTTTCTTTCTATATAAAGGTTTTACCCCCCTTAATCCCCCCTTGGAAAGGGGGGAAACCGGAAAATCTAGTTCCCTCCCCTTTCTAAGGGGAGGGTTAGGGTGGGGTAATTCGAGGACAGATAGTGATTCGATAACTTGTGTATACACGGTAGCTTTTTTAAGGGGGGTTAGGGGGGATCAAAACGTTGTAGGGCTAGGTTATTAGACTTGTGTGTTTTCAAACATCCTTTGAGGGGTACTCTGCGAGTAGCTGCTTTGCGTCTTTGGATAAGGTGTGTCAAAAATTAAGTTGCAGATGGCGTTAATTACGTGTATTTTCTCAAGCAATTTCAGGTTTAAATTGACACGCTAAATATATAGTCCACTACGGATATATTAACAGCCATGCAAAACACAAACCGCCGTCTCTCTCCTCCTAGCATTGATCAAGATATTAATTCATTCCACGGTTTGCAAACCATCAATAATTATCAAACCAGCCGAGATGATGCTTCCACGAGCAAGTTAGAGGAATCTTATCAAGCAATGTTAAATGCTCAAAAAGCCGAGGTTGAGAAACTAACTTTATACCGTGCTGCGGCTGATGCGGCTCGATTAGCGGAGTGGGAATTTCACAATGCGGTGTTAGCTATGAAAGAAGTTGTACGGGGACAGTATGGCTCAGATAGTGATCAGGCTCAAGCTGTGGGATTGAAGAAAAAATCAGAGCGTAAGCGTCCTAGCCGCAAAAAGTTAGTTGAGGCTATGAGTTAGTCGTTAGACACCTCCAGAAATTAGTTCTGCGTTACCCGAAACCTTTGTAGAAACGTAGCATTGCTACGTCTCTACATTGATTTTCACTCCTATGTCTATTAGAGGGTGTTTGAAAAGTCCCCTTTTATGTCATGCTGACGAAGGAAGCATCCCAGTATAACGGTGAAAACGCGGATTCTTTCCTACGGAACGCTTCGCGTTAAGCGCAGCTATGCCGCAGGCTTTACCTTCCGCAAAGCTCCACTCAGAATGACAAAGGATACCTGACAAAACTTTTCAAACAGCCTCTTAAGTTTTATGCAACAAAGAAACATCTTTCAATAACTTTGGAAGATAAGAAACAAATTTTTTCTTGCTCTTTCTTTCTTGTGCTTTTAAATCTTGATAAATTGCTTGTAAGTCATTATTAAATTGATTTGAATGAGCTTGTCTAGCTTGATAAACTTCTTCGATAATTGGATCTTCCCACATAACTTTTACCTTTCTCTCAGTTGACTGAAGTTTCTACATAGACTTTTTCTTTCATGAGATTCTTGCATCGTCAGAAACACATCACCTGTGATGAAATTCTACACTTTTATGGAATTGAGGGCGTTGGTGTTGAATTTATCTTAGGATCTAGTTGTATCTCACGCCCTCACTCATGAACGAACAGCGTCAGCAAGCCTATCTCAACCTCATTCGTAGCCTGTTAGATGCTCCCAGTGGTGAAGAACCAGAGATTTTAGCAGCACACCAAGAATTACTTGATGCTGGCTTTGTGCAAACGGTAGAAGAAGTAGCACAGATGTGTTTTCAACATGGAGATGAGAATACAGCGAATAGGTTGCGAAATTTGGTAATGCAAGTAGGGGAAGGGTTGAATCTAGATAATAAAGTAGATTTGCAATCGCTCAGTGAGGAGGAGAAACAAGCATATTTCCAATTCTTGATGGAGGTACTACAAGCAACCGCAGACGGTAGTGGTAATCGCCAGTTAGTTTACCCCTTACTGGCAAATAATACAGACAAACTTGATGGCGTGTTAGCAGAAATATTACGTCATTGGGGGACAATAGAACCAGCAGATAAGGCGGAATCTATAGCAGCAGTTATTGTTAAATTTAGCGATTTAATTCAGCAATTCCCCTTGGGTGACAAAGCCAGTAATATGGAAATTGCCATCACTGGCTATAAAGTCGCTTTAACTGTCTACACCAGAGAAGCTTTGCCTCAAGATTGGGCAGCAGTGCAAAATAATCTCGCTGCTGCCTACAGCGATAGAATCAAAGGAGACAGGGCAGAGAATATCGAAAATGCGATCGCTGCTTATACTGCTGCTTTAACTGTCAGAACCAGAGAAGCTTTGCCTCAAGATTGGGCAGCAGTGCAAAATAATCTCGCTGCTGCCTACAGCGATAGAATCAAAGGAGACAGGGCAGAGAATATCGAAAATGCGATCGCTGCTTATACTGCTGCTTTAACTGTCAGAACCAGAGAAGCTTTGCCTCAAGATTGGGCAGCAGTGCAAAATAATCTCGCTGCTGCCTACAGCGATAGAATCAAAGGAGACAGGGCAGAGAATATCGAAAATGCGATCGCTGCTTCTACTGCTGCTTTAACTGTCTACACCAGAGAAGCTTTGCCTCAAGATTGGGCAATGACGCAACATAATCTCGCTGCTGCCTACAGCGATAGAATCAAAGGAGACAGGGCAGAGAATATCGAAAATGCGATCGCTGCTTCTACTGCTGCTTTAACTGTCTACACCAGAGAAGCTTTGCCTCAATATTGGGCAGGAACGCAACATAATCTCGCTGCTGCCTACAGCGATAGAATCAAAGGAGACAGGGCAGAGAATATCGAAAAAGCGATCGCTGCTTCTACTGCTGCTTTAACTGTCAGAACCAGAGAAGCTTTGCCTCAAGATTGGGCAATGACGCAAAATAATCTCGCAAATGCCTACAGCGATAGAATCAAAGGAGACAGGGCAGAGAATATCGAAAATGCGATCGCTGCTTCTACTGCTGCTTTAACTGTCTACACCAGAGAAGCTTTGCCTCAAGATTGGGCAAGAGTGCAACATAATCTCGCAAATGCCTACAGCGATAGAATCAAAGGAGACAGGGCAGAGAATATCGAAAATGCGATCGCTGCTTTTACTGCTGCTTTAACTGTCAGAACCAGAGAAGCTTTGCCTCAAGATTGGGCAGGAACGCAAAATAATCTCGCAATTGCCTACAGGGAGAGAATCAAAGGAGACAGGGCAGAGAATATCGAAAATGCGATCGCTGCTTTTACTGCTGCTTTAACTGTCAGAACCAGAGAAACTTTGCCTGTTGACTGGGCAATGACGCAAAATAATCTCGCTGCTGCCTACAGCGATAGAATCAAAGGAGACAGGGCAGAGAATATTGAAAATGCGATCACTGCTTATACTGCTGCTTTAACTGTCTACACCAGAGAAGCTTTGCCTCAAGATTGGGCAAGAGTGCAACATAATCTCGCTGCTGCCTACAGTAAGAGAATCAAAGGAGACAGGGCAGAGAATATCGAAAATGCGATCGCTGCTTATACTGCTGCTTTAACTGTCAGAACCAGAGAAGCTTTGCCTCAAGATTGGGCAATGACGCAAAATAATCTCGCTGCTGCCTACAGCGATAGAATCAAAGGAGACAGGGCAGAGAATATCGAAAATGCGATCGCTGCTTCTACTGCTGCTTTAACTGTCTACACCAGAGAAGCTTTGCCTCAAGATTGGGCAAGAGTGCAACATAATCTCGCAAATGCCTACAGGGAGAGAATCAAAGGAGACAGGGCAGAGAATATCGAAAATGCGATCGCTGCTTTTACTGCTGCTTTAACTGTCAGAACCAGAGAAGCTTTGCCTCAAGATTGGGCAATGACGCAAAATAATCTCGCAAATGCCTACAGCGATAGAATCAAAGGAGACAGGGCAGAGAATATCGAAAATGCGATCGCTGCTTTTACTGCTGCTTTAACTGTCAGAACCAGAGAAGCTTTGCCTCAAGATTGGGCAGGAACGCAAAATAATCTCGCAATTGCCTACAGGGAGAGAATCAAAGGAGACAGGGCAGAGAATATCGAAAATGCGATCGCTGCTTTTACTGCTGCTTTAACTATCTACACCAGAGAAGCTTTGCCTCAATATTGGGCAGGAAATTTGTGGGGACTGGGATCTGCTTACCAAGACGCAAATAAGTTTGACTTAGCATACAATACTTTTGAGTCTGCCATTGACACAGTAGAATCGTTACGGGAAGAAATAGTTTCTGGTGAAGAGAGCAAACGCAAACAAGCGGAAAAATTTAACAAAGTTTATAGCCTCATGGTAGAAGTTTGTCTGGAATTGAGCAAAGATATCGAAGCAATTGAATATGTTGAACGGAGTAAAACCCGCAATTTAGTTGAACAAATTCTTGAACGTGACTCTAAAACTATCTTCCCTCCAGAAGTATTCACTCAATTAGAAAAATACAGGGATGAAATAGCCGCAGGACAAAATAAAATCCAAAATGGTAAAGCGGAAAATCCCCAAGATTTAGCAAAACATCTCCAAGAATTGCGACGACAGCGTAACGAATTACAAAACGAATATTTACCTGTTGGTTATGGTTTTGATTTTAATTCATTTCAGGCTACGTTGAATGAGAATACAGCCATCATTGAGTGGTATATTCTTAATGATAAAATATTGGCGTTTATTGTCACCAAAACAGGAAATGTAACAGTTTGGCAATCCCAAACAAAAGACAGAGAAGATTTGGGAAATTGGGGAAATCAATATTTACAAAATTACTACTATCAAAAAGACCAATGGCTTAATAAATTAGGAGCATCACTCCAAGAATTAGCCTCAACTCTGCACATTGATGAGATATTAACCCAGATACCAAAGCACTGCGATCAACTCATCCTCATTCCCCATAGATTCTTGCACTTATTCCCCCTTCATGCACTCCCAGTAAATCAATATTCTGAAAATCCGTCTTGTCTTCTAGATTTGTTTCCTGGTGGTGTCAGCTATGCACCCAGTTGTCAACTACTACAACAGGTACAACAGCGCAAACGTCCTGATTTTCAATCTCTATTTGCAATTCAAAACCCTACAGGCGATTTAAATTATACAGATTTAGAAGTACAAGTTATTCAAAGCTACTTTAATACTGCCAACGTCCTGAAAAAAACAGATGCGACACTCACCGCAATTAATAATTCTGACTTAAATACTTACCACTGCGCCCATTTTAGCTGTCACGGGTATTTTAACTTAACAAACGCTGGTAAATCAGCCCTAATTTTAGCAAATGCACCCACCTCAGATACACCAACAAAACCAGACTCCGAACGTTACTTAAATGTGCGAGCAGGAGAAACCCACGATTTAGAAGAATGTCTTACCCTAGATAAAATCTTCGCTCTACAATTAGGAAAATGTCGCCTCGTCACCCTTTCCGCTTGCGAAACTGGATTGATTGATTTTAAAAATACCAGTGATGAATATATTGGTTTACCTAGTGGTTTTCTGTTAGCTGGTAGTAAAGCTGTAGTTAGTAGTTTGTGGACTGTCAGCGATTTATCTACAGCATTTTTGATGATGAAATTTTATGAAAACCTGCAAATAATAAATAGTGTCTCTCTAGCACTTAATCAAGCACAGGAATGGCTACGAAATTTAACGACAGAAGAATTTGCAGCACTATTAGCTAAATATGATGCACAAATTGAAGAAATTTTTGCTCAACTTCCTAAAGGAGAGCGTCCTGTTGCAAGAGCGGAATTAAGAAGAACTTGCGAGCGTAAACCCCACCCTTTTGCAGCACCATTTTACTGGGCGGGATTTACAGCTACAGGGCTTTAACAGTGAACAGTGAACAGTGAACAGTGAACAGTTGATTCTGTTCACTGATTTAATGTGAGTTCGATGACCTCTCCCCAACCCCTCTCCGACGCGGAGAGGGGCTTAAATATCTTGAAATATCAACGAAAAATGAAGCTTTTAAAGCCTCTCTCCTTGCAGGCTACGGTGTACACACAAGTATTAAAATCCCAGTCACCACTTGCTTTATAGCCCTGAAATGTCATTCTGAGTGGAGCGGAGCGGAAGGAAGAATCTCGGACTTGCACCGTAGTCTCTAGATGTTTCATTTCGCTGTCGCTACATTCAACATGACAGTTGAGAATTTTGTCAAGGTTCTGAAATGTATGCTGGTAGCACTTGTGTGTACACCGTAGCTCCTTGCAGGGGAGAGGTTTGGAGAGGGGTTTTTTTAATTCGTCGAACTCACGTTGATTTAAGATTCAGGTTTGGAAGTTTTACAAAACTGCTTCACGCCAATTTTGGCAACATAAATTACTACCGGCGTTGCCAAGGCTATAGGAATATTACCACTTGCTGCTAGGTAGGCGATCGCAGCTGTCAATACGCCTGTCATCAACTCATCAAATTCTTCCTGACAGATGATGTTGCTGAGTTTTTCGGCTAATTTCTCTAAATAATTTGAATCTCCTCTTAAGCTAACTTCTGCATCAGTTGTCTCAACAGCAATCAACTGTGCTGCTGCTTCCAGATTTCCCTCACACTCTTCTATAGCATCTAAAGCCGCTAAAGCCTCTGGACTATCCGCCAACTGGCTGCGAAACTGACTAATTTCTTCTGGTGTAACGGTAAGCATTTAAGAGTTTTAACCAGTAAATATACGAAAAACTAGATAATTATACACTTCATGGCTTTTCCCTAGATAGGGTTCTAGAATAATTAGTCAAACTCAGTTTCACAAAAAGCTTTCAATAAAATAATACAGTTGGAAATTGCACCCAAATGAGCAATTTCATAACCGTGGGTGTTTTGGGTAGGAAATGCCAAACAAGCAGCACGTCCCACATGACCAAATTTCATTGCTATAGAAGCATCACTACCAAAGCCACTTAAGGTAGTTAGCTGTACAGGCATATTTAATTGCTTCGCACATTGGCGCAATTGTCCATTTAGCCCTTCATCATATATCCCATAGGCATCCTGAGCTAAAAGTACCGGATTTTCGCCGTCTTTAACCGGATATTCCTCAGATAACGGACAAATTTCTAAAGCAATCAAAGCATCTAAACGCTGATTTTGGGTAAAAAATAATGCCCCAATTGCGCCTACTTCTTCTTTGGCGGAAGCCACTAAATAAACATCCACGGCTGGCTGTTTTAAGTGCTGTGCTAACGCCAATAAAATTGCCACAGATGCTTTGTTATCTAAGGTGTAGCTAGCAATGTGATTTTTAAGCCTGATGGGCTGTTTACGATGCTTCCCAATTACCATTCTTGTTCCCGGACGAATCCCAGCCGCTTCTAACTCATCCGTAGTCAGTTTAGTTTCAATCCAGGCATTTTCCCATTTAATCGGAGTCTCTTCTTGCTGGACTTTTTGCGGGGATTCGTGGGAGACGTGGCGCGAACCAAAACTGAGAATACCGCTAATGGTTTCGTTGTCTCCTAGTAAATCAACAACACCTTCCCCGTAAACCCAAGGGAAAGCACCGCCTAACTTGCGGACTTCTACCCTACCCGCATCACCAATATTTTTAACGATCGCACCAATTTCGTCTTTGTGGGCTGTAATCGCCACTGCTCTATCAGAATTTTTACCGGAAATCTTCGCAATAATATTATCGGCGCGATCGCACCAAACTTCTACACCCAGCCCAGTAAATCGCTGCATCAGCAATTGATTGATTTCCCCTTCTGCACCGCTAGGAGAATGGTGCATGACTAATTCCGTGATAGTTTCAAATAAGCGATCGTCAGCCCACATTGGTCTTTTCAGTTCCAAAAATTTACTTCACAATAGCAGTCAAAACTGACTTTTTCCGTTGACGCTTGAGCTTACCTGCTATACCCAAAGCACCAAATCCTAACATCCCCATCGTGACTGAAGGTTCAGGTACGAATACCGCGTCTGCTATCAGTTTATGGGCTTTGCTGGAAGGATGAACATCGTCCCAATATAAATACTCGTCTGGATTATCACAAGTTATATAAGTTGTGGGGCTGGTGAATTGCAAGCAAGCATCAGTGACATTAGTAAAACCGAATTTCTCTGGAGATTTACGCCAACTATTAACTAGAGAATAAACATTAACTTCGGTGAGGTTAACGTTTGGGTTTTGACGAATAATTGCTAAATCCTTGGCTAGATTTGAATTGAAATCTTTGCTCGCGCCAGTCAGTTCATCAGCATTGCGTCCTGGTATACTAGCCCCTGGAAGCACACCCAAATCTGTCAGGTTGAATACCACAATGTTTTTAGCACCTGCTGTGACTAAGCTATTTACAGATTGGAAGATGTTAGTGTAAGGCTTTGGTTGATTAGGATCGCTAGGTATTTGTGGGAACAAGTAATCATTTCCACCTCCCGATAAAGCATAAAGTGCATTAGGATCTACGATGTTTCCATTTCCTTGTACAAAACCCTGAACTTGCTCTAAGACTCCAGGTAAGGGTGCGTTAGGAACAAGTCCATTACCAAATCCTGAATTAGCCCCACCAATAGCAAAGTTAATTCCCTGAGTAGGAATAGCATTATTCAGCAATATATCAGTGACTAAAGTTGGTTTTAACCCTAACTTGTCTCCTAAATAATCAACCCATATCAAGTCATTAGCAAAGCGTCCCTGAAAATATGGTGGAGGTGGAGTAGGCCTTGGAGGTTGTAAAACCTGACTTGTCAAGTTCAATATATTACCAGTATCAGCCAAACTATCGCCAAATACATAAAAGCTGCTAAACTTTGCCGCTTTAGCTTCAAGCGGAATGATGACAGAACAGATTGCAAATCCTGCCGCTATGATTTTGGTTTTCATATTTGATTTAATGCTGAAATGTTATTGTTATGCCTAATTAAGAAAATGACAGCTAGCCGATTTCAGGCTTGCGTGATTTTGTTTAAGTGACTTTACTTAGCCATCAATAACATAGCAGGAAAAATCACAGGCAAGATTTATATTTACGTGATTTTTACAATTCCAGGGCTTATCTCGTCTGCTTTAATTTCAATGCCTCATTAGCCGATATACCCTCACCCTGAGTGCCAAAATACCACAACGCCGCCGCCGCTTCTGCACGAGTCACGGGTTTTTTCGGTTGGAACAAAGTTGTATAGCCAAACACCCGACGAATATTTGATTGTTCGCCATTCTGGAAATCAGCTAAAACTGCTCTCAAAGATTTGGGGTCTATTTTACCCGCATCCTGAAAACCCCAAGTTTCCTTAACAGCCTCTAAATTAGCAGTTGGTAAAGCTTGGCGGGTATCTAGGGGTACTTTCCACAAGACTAATTGTTCTCGTGTGAGTGGTGCATCAGGGCGAAACAGAACGGCTGTAGAGTCACCAGACAAAGGACTAGGAATTAATCCAGCTTCCGCTAATCCTTGAATTGCTGGAAAATCAGGGTCTTGACGCGACACATCACTAAAAGTTGGTTGTACACTTTCTGATGCTGGGCGAATTTGCTTGGCGGGATTGTTGGCATACATGGCATTGTTAGCAGTCACTAGCCAACGGGCATATTCTCGCCGAGTGATAATTTTACCGGGTTCAAATTGGTTAGTTGTGGTAGGAGAATTAGTTTTATTGTTGGCAGTATCTGACGAAAATACCCCTAATGCTGCTAAATCTTGGATATATTGCTGTATTTGTTGCGGGGCTTTATTCAAATCGCTAAATTCTTGAGCCGTGGGTGTCTCAGATGTACTGGGTGATTGTGTTACCCAATTTGCTGGAGGTACTGGGCCAATAAACTGCGAATCGCCTGGTTGGGGAACATTATTAGTAGTTGAGGTAGCTGTACTATTTGGTACGTACTCAATCTTTAATAATGTAGAGGTTTGTGGTTGATTGGGTGCAGGATTTGTGACTGATTGCGGCTGAATAGACACATTCACTAACAAATCATTGCGACGCACTTCAAAAGTACCTTCTACATCATCTGTGGGCTGTTGTAGAATTTGCCAGTTGTTAGATTGAAACTGATTGCGGTAAAAACTAGTAATAAAATTGCTAGGTTCAGAACTTAGCCAACGAGTCAACACCCTATTGTCTGTAGCACTAGCAGGGGTAATTTCCTCTAGTTTGGCGTTGGGATATATGGGGATATCTTTGGGAAAATCCGCAGGTAACTGCACTGATGGTTCGTTTTGTCCAGATGGCGATTTATCTGCTGGAGATTGACCTAAAACTGTTGGGTTATTTTTTAACCTGGGGTCTGCTGCCAAAGACTGTTCCAGGTTTTTGGCAGTTGGCACGTTAGCACAGGCTGTTAACGAAGTTAGAAAAACAGCCAAACTTAAAAATACAGCTGGACGTTTAAACAAAAGCACAGGAAATCACAAACGCGTGTCAATTCCTACCCTAGCGCATACTGCCGTCATTGAATTGTAGTTTGCGGTTTTAGTTGCTCACAAATCTCTAGAAATTGAGTAGCAACAAGGGTTGAAGAAAAATTTTCTGCAACATACTGACTAGATAGGAAACCACGATTAATTACTTCATCTGGATGATCCAAGCAGTATCTCATGCAGGTGGCTAACTCTTGTATATCTTCATTTTTAAAGAAAAAGCCGTGTGTTCCAGCCAGTTCTGGTAATCCTCCCACTTTTGAAACAATCGAGCAGGTTTGGGTACTAGAAGCTTCCAATACTACATAGCCGGCTGGTTCTTGCCACCGCGAAGGTACTACCAAAGCCAAAGCATCCTGTAATTGTGCAATCACTTCTTGATTAGAAAGTTTCCCTAAAAATCTGACGTAATTTACAATTTCTAAACTAGATGTCAGTTGCTGTAATTTATTGGCTGTTCCTCCATCGCCTATAATCAAAATCTGAAAATGACGATTTTCATCTTTTAAAATTGATGCGGCTCTTAATAAAATATCTACTCCTTTATCTGCATCTAATCTGCCAACAAAAATAAATTTATAAGGCGTAGATAAGTTATGCAGATTTTTTGGCTGACTTTCAGACTTAATGACAATAGGATTATATAAAGTAACTACTTGCCAAGGAAAAGCACAAGATTCCCCTAGAAAATTGCTACAAGCTGTGTGACGATTTGCTATGAGTGCAGTACCAAGTCTAGTCCCTAATCTTGCCCATTTAACAAAGGTGAATAACTTCCATTTTAAAGGGTAGTTGGGTTTGGGTAAGGTATATTTGAATTCAGCTTGTAGCCTTTTGCCAAAGGACATCTGCTCATATTGAGAGTGAATAGATTGATAAAAACAGTAGTGATATTTAATAATAATTTTTTTATTGAGGATTTTACATAATAGGGCAAATATTAAATCATTAGAATTCATATGCACAATATCTGCCCAAAAAATAAGTTTTATCCAATTATTGATCTGCTCTTCTCTGGTAGAGATTGTTTTAACTTCTACACCTCTTGTTTCTAGTTCTGGTATGAGTGCATTAATGTATGTTATGACTCCAGCGATTTCATTCTTAAAATGTCTGTGTTGGATTAAAAGCTTCATAAAAAGTAACTATATTGATAATTTGATCGTAAATTACCTTGCAAATTAATCGAGTCAGTTAGTTTTGTCAAACATACTTATATTAAATCAGCTGTTTATAATCCCAGAATTTGCGGTGCAGTTATCCCAAATCGACTATAAAACTGTAATCTACTCCAAAATGCTGCCTTTGAGAGCGATCGCTAACTAATCTTCAGTGCTAAACTAGTTTTAAGACTTCCTTTAGCATTAGCTAAAGCTGCAAAATTAGCAACTCTGCTGATAATCGGTAATGTAGAAGAGTCAGGGGACGTGGGAGACTGTTGTGCTAGATTTAGTTCCCAGGTTGCAAAGGGTGTGTCCCTGGCTAGTCAAGATGCAGATGCGACACAGGTGCAATTTCTCATACTGGATCTAATTGATGTTCGCCACTCAGTAGGGGTAACTTTCTCACCAAAGCTAATTCACCCCGGTGAGATCAACTCATATCCAGCACAGGTGCAAGTTTTACTAATTCCTGGCTAGAAGCAGACAAAGAGCAATAAATTTGTATTTGTGGCTTGGTTAAGTTATCAGATACAAGTCAAGCATCTGGGGAATTACAGAAAATTTTCGCGCTGAAGTGTTGACACTGAAGAAACCCTTCAGTGGCTTTAGCTTAGGAAATTAACTATCCTCCTACAGATTGCATTCGATTGGCATCAGGAATTACTAGTGCGGCTCAATGCGTGCAATTAAATCCAGATGTTGCTGTATGATCTGATTTGCCTGAGTATAAAAATTTTCATCTGTTGACTCTACAGCCAGAGTATGATTTACAGGAGATGGAGGTTTAAATTACACAGCAAAAACCTTTCCATTCCAACAAGTTAGCCCAATTGGAAACAAAAAGCTCAAAAAGATGTATCTCATGTCAAAAACTCTGATCAGATGGGAGTATGAAAAATCTAAAATAGATATTAAATTGAGAAAAAAACGAACGACCATCGACAACTGTCAGTCTAGTCTAAGTTCTGCAAAACGTCGCCAGGTTGTTACCAGTGCTGAAACACGATTACATGCAAGTTTCCCAGGATCAGCCGAGCTATTCTGATGCTCCACTCCAACTGCTACTGTTTATTGATGGACGACCCAAGTCCAAACAACAGGTGCAGCGTATCCGTGCTTACTTAAAAGAATTACAGGCTGAGTATAACTTTGAACTGCAAATTATCGATGTTGGACAACAACCTTATTTAGCAGAACACTTTAAGTTAGTAGCGACACCAGCCTTAATCAAAATTCATCCAGAACCTAGACAAGTTCTAGCCGGTAGTAACATCATTTCTCAACTGAAAAGCTGGTGGCCTCGTTGGCAAACGGCTGTAGAAACTTACCTCAAACTCCAAGAGGACTTACAAGAACGTGTAGAGGAGAATGGGCGCATCTCACAACCGAAATCTACCATCCGTTCTGTTGCGGTTTCTGCGGAACTGATTCGACTTTCCGACGAAATATTTCACCTGAAACAAGAAAAAGAAAAACTTCTAGAGCAGTTACAGTTTAAAGATAGGGTAATTGGGATGCTAGCCCACGACCTCCGCAATCCCTTAACAGCTGCGGCGATCGCCATTGAAACCTTACAATCTAACTACAATCTAGAAACTGGTGAATTTCAACGCCTCAAACCAGCCTTAATTGCCCATTTATTAAAACAAGCCCGCAGTCAAACCAAGACAATTGACAGAATGATTGCGGATCTGTTACAGGTGGGTAGGGGTCATGATACAGAGTTAACAATTGTACCACAGAAGACACATCTCGGTCAACTCTGCTTAGATGTAATAGAAGAATTGCGCGATCGCTACATTACCAAATCCCAAAAGATAGAAACCGATATCCCTCAAGACTTACCCTCTGTCTATGCTGACCCAGAACGCATCCGCCAAGTCTTGATCAATCTTTTGGATAATGCCATCAAATACACCCCCGAATGTGGCACAATAGACATCTCCAAAATAGTATTATTCTGTGATAAAAGAACATTAAAGCGTTATTTTGACACAGAAGCATGAGCAATATACTGAATTACATTGAAGAGAATCCTAAACAAACCCAAAGGTTAATAGGTCTGGAATATGAACAGTTACAACAATTAATCATAAATGGGGAAAGATTATATCATGAAAAAAAAGCTTTACTGGAATCTAAGAAAGTGAGAATTATTGCTGGTGGAGGAGGTCGGAAACCAAAATTATCTATTTCTGAACAAATCATTTTAACTTTAGTGTATCTCCGACATCTGACAACCTTTCAACTTCTAGGTATTCAGTTTGAAGTAAGTGAGTCTACAGCCAACGATACGTTTAACTATTGGTTGCCTAACTTGCGAGAATTACTGCCATCAAGTTTGCTTGAACAAGTAAAAAAAAAACGCTTCTGACTATGAAGTAGTAAAAGAAATGCTCACAGAATATGAATTAATAGTAGATAGCTATGAACAAGTCAGAGAAAGACCTAGAGACAATGATGAACAAAAGAAATATTTTTCAGGTAAGAAGAGTAATCATACATTTAAAACTCAAATGATTATTTTACCTGATGCTAGTGATATCGTTGATGTTGTGGCAGGTGAACCTGGTCCAAAAAGCGATATAACTTTGTTCCGAGAATATCGTTCAGAGTTTGATGCCAAACAAAGATTTAAAGGAGATAAGGCATATCTTGGAGAAGATTTAATTACAACTCCAATTAAGAAACCAAGAAATCAAGAACTAACAACTGAACAGAAAGAACAGAACAAAATATTTTCATCTAAACGAATCTTTGTTGAACATCGAATACGGTCAGTCAAAATCTTTCGAGTTGTCCAAGAGAGATTTAGGTTAAATACCCGCAAATATAAGCAAGTAATTTTGACGATTTGTGGGCTAGTAAGGTTACGGATTCGAGGGCTAATATTACCATTAGAAATATCAGCTATATCATCAGGTTAAAATTATCGCATATAACTAGATATTTTTGCCTAATTATCAACAGCAAATATCTCAAAGTCTTATTTCATCGTACAGAATAGCTAATTTAAGATGATTGCATTTAGTGGCTACAGCCTAGCCAAACAAAGGCTTTGACTGTTTTCGGAGATGTCTAATCAGCATCGCCGGCTTACACCGCACTACCCAAAAAGTTCAATTCAGCATAGGTGATACTGGCCCTGGTATCCCAGTAGAAAATCGCGATCGCATTTTTGAAAACCACTATCGCCTAGAACGAGATGAAGGTACTGAAGGCTACGGTATCGGTCTTTGTTTATGCCAACGTATCGTCAGAGCGCATTACGGCCAAATTTGGGTAGACTCTAACCCTTATGGCGGAGCATGGTTTCACTTTACTTTGCCAGTTTACCCCTCTTGACGAATTACGAATTACGTAAAGCCTGCGGCATGGCTGCGCTTAGAGCGTAGCGGGGCGCAGCCCATTACGAATTACGAATTACGAATTACGAATTATCTTCACTGTCTGATAACAAGCAAATCCGATTACGCCCTTCCTCCTTTGCTTGGTAAAGGGCTTTATCTGCTGCGGCTATTAAATCTGAGGGGGAAGACTCCCAGCTTGGGATCATAGTCGCTACACCCATACTCAGAGTCAGATATTGACTCACAGTAGATTTTTCATGGGCAATATGTAAATCACCAACGCCATTTTGCATCATAGTGGCAACATGAACTGCACCGGATGAGTGAGTATAGGGCATAATCACAGCAAATTCTTCACCGCCATAACGGGCTACTAAATCTCGGTGTTTCTCTGCTTTCTCGTTTAAAGTATGACCTACTTTTTGTAAACAAGCGTCCCCTGCGGGATGTCCATAGCAATCATTGTAAAATTTAAAAAAGTCGATATCGCACAAAATCAGCGATAAAGGCACTCTTGATTGTGCTAGGTTAATCCACTGGGTATTCAAATAGTTATCAAAACGACGGCGATTAGCCAAGCCAGTTAAGCCATCTACATGAGCAAGTTCCTGCAAAGCTAAGTTTGCCGCTTCCAATTGTTTATAAACTTGTGCTTGTTGTAGCAGTCTACGTAAACGTTGACGTAATACCGCCCAATGAATTGGCTTGGTGATGTAGTCTGTTGCTCCTGCTTCAAAAGCACGATCAACCGATTCTTCATCATTCAAGCTGGTAATCATTAATATAGGAGTACGCTCCCATAGTTTTGAGATCACGGTATTACCTAATCCAGAATCAGTATCTAGATTTGCCAAAGCTGACATTAAATTATTTCTAGCAATTTGTAGTAGTTGCTTACAACACGTAAACCCATCCATAATAGGCATCACAGCATCTAACAAGACTATATCTGGTTTGACAGCCTCATACGCATCTAAGCACTGCTTTCCGTCTGTAACCTCAATGACTCGATAGCCTTCTTGTTCCATTACTTTACGCAACATTGTTCGGATGGTTGTGTCATCATCAGCCACCAAAATTACAGGAGGTTCTTTAAGAGAATATGGGCTTATGCGTGACATGAGTTGCGTTCCACAGAAATTCTCAAAGTTGAAGAGGAGCAAACCTAGAAAAATCTTGCTCTTGTAAATTAATTACTTGTAACCGAAATTTGTTTAAAGTAGCCACGTCCTGGTGACTCAATAGTTGGATAGTCAAATAGATACCTAGTTTTGATCAGGTCATCAGCAATATGCACAATATCTTTTGCTAATTTACTCTTGAGTAGCAATTGTGTTACTGTCTGATTAAATAATGTGTGTAAACAGTGACAAGCAATAATGCGATCGCCTAAGAATAATCGCCCACTCATCGATATGGGAGTTCTGAACACGCATTTATCCGACCTGCCTCGAAAACTTGTGTGGATGTAAACCTGTTCGATAATCTTTAGCCAAGAAAACAGCATCATACTAGTTCGCATAGATAATCTATCGATTTATATAGAAAGTTAAGGGACTTATTACCTTAATACTCATTTCTAGCCATACTAAGAAATGTTACTTTTATAGTTCCCGCTTGATCACATTTAATTGCGATTGTAGGTAAAACTTCAAATACTGGCTTTATGTCTTTACAGACTTAGTTATTTTAGACACTAGGCCAATAATGTAGATCCATCACCCTATGACCTGAAAACTCAGCATTATCATCATGTTGATTGATGAGATGCTATTTATCCGACATCTTTAAATAGATAGATTTGAGAGCTTCTTTTGTGGTAATCACATAATTTTCATCATGCTATTATCAAGTTATTAACAATGCTGGTCAATTATTTATATTTTGCAATTAATCTAGTATAATTACGTAGGCATACAGTTCATTAATATATGTTATATCAGAGAATTAGGTTAATTTCTCTGAAAAATGTCGGTACTATGTCTAAAATAAAGATGAATACAAACAAGCTGGCGTAATTAACAATTCAAAATTCAAAATTCAAAATGACGCTCGCGGACTCGCTAACGCTGCGCTAACAAAATTAAAGACAGTTGGAGTTAGGGATTTAAACCCCAACTCAACTGATACTACGTGTAGACGTAAGGGTCTTAAACCCTTGAATTTACGATAAATAAATATTTATGGTTAGGAAAAAGTAGGGGTGTAGGGGAGACAAGAAAGTAAAAGTCCATCGGCAAATTAATTATGTCCACGTATTAAGTTAGTCTATTTTATTTATGCCAGATCCATTAATGTATCAACAGGATAATTTTGTTGTTCTAGAAACAAATCAACCAGAACAGTTTCTCACAACAGCAGAGTTATTAGAAAAGCTCAAAATGGAATTGCAAAAAATTGATTTTCAAGATTTACCATTTGAGCTACAACAATTTGATTCTCCCGCAGATCAAGCCCAACATTTAATTGACACAAGTTGCGAATTAGATGTTGGGATTGGCAAATATTTGCAATGGTATGCAGTACGTTTAGAAAAGTAGGTGTTTAGTAAAGCTATTTTAATCGAGTTCGTAGTAAGGACTTTAGTCCTAAAAGAAGGACTAAAGTCCTTACTACAAACCTTTAATGCCCCATAACCAATCAGTAATGATTATTGACTATCAGTAATCACTGCTAATTCAATTTTATCCTCATTGACTAATGTGATTTTTACTTCTATTCCTGGACCAAAGTATTTGGTCATTTTTTCATGTTTTTCCTGCCAACCGCTAATTTGTATAGATGGCGAGTCAAATTCTAAAATCAAGGCATAAGCACCATTAATTTCTGTTTCTCGTAATGCTGTAACTACAGGTCTTTCGTCATCTGAAGGGCTTAAACCCAGATAAGAAAGCGCACTATCTAAATGGGCATCTTGTCCATAGCAATAGCGGGTAATATCTTTACGAATTTTATTTTGGGTAACAGTTGCTTGCTGTTCTCGCAATAATAAAACTGAAGGTTCAGTTGGTTGACTGAAGGGAATAGGCTTGATTTCATTAGCTTTGAGTGCTAATCCTCCTAGAAATAGTGGAAAGCCGTAGAAAAATCCCACTAAATTGAGTGTAGCGTTATCTAGAGCGTAAGCAACAAAGCCTACGATAATCAATATGCCACCGACGCTTAAACCAAGAGTTCCCAGAGAAATTTTACGTAACATAATCTCAGAATCGTATAAATTCTTAACACATCTAGCTTTATTATCATCACAATAGGCACTAAAATTCTTGATGCGATCGCTAGCTGCACTACTGGAGATCAGTTCCAAGGGTGACTTTTTTGAGTTAAGTTTAAATTTGGAGATAATATCAGGACAAAAAAACAATGGATTTACAGACACTCAAAGAGCGGATTGCGATCGTTGAAAGCAAGCGTGAGTACCTACTGAGCCTTTTAGAGCAACCAAACTTGGGAATTTTGAGAGTTGATGTGAATCAAGCCTTGGAAGAACTAGATGAATTGATTGAAGAATTTAGACGGACTATTCCACCAGCAGAGAATAATTAATATGGTGTAGCCCCTTTTGTCTACCTAAGTAGCCATCATGAACTGCGTACACAAGAAAACATGAAAAAGTCTTTCCCTTACACCCCTATACCCTTACACCCCTACACCCCTTCTTCAAGTCAGAACGACTTGAAAAAACCAAACTATGTTAAGTAATGTAAAAAAATAGGATTGAGTTCGTAGTAAGGACTTTAATCCTTACTACGAACCTTTAATTATTTACGCCGTTCTACCTAGAAATAGAATTATTACCTGCAATTTTTCCTAGTTGTCTGACTAAAGCAACTAGTTCACTGGTAGGGACATCTTTCTTACAAACTTCATCAAAGTTAACCATTGTGTTTTTGTCAGGTAAAGCAGCTTCTTCGACTGAAGAATAAGCCAATATCTGAGTGTTGGGAGACAGGGCTTTAATATGTCCAGAAGCACTCCAACCATCCATGATTGGCATCTGTAAATCCAGAACAATCACATCGGGATGAAAATCTTTTACCATTTCTATAGCTTCTTGACCGTTACTGGCTAAACCCACAACTTGAATATTTTCCTGACCTGCGAAAGCTAATTTTAGTGTTAAACGAGTCAGTTCATGATCGTCAACCACTAGAACGCGTAAGGTAGAAGACTCACAGGAGAACATTAACATTCCAGGGAAAAAGTAAATACGATAATCCCTCTAGTTTATGGGAACAACTACTAACAATTACTCTATCTTATGGTTGAATAATTACTACATAAGCAGAGGAATTTATAAAACTTCTGATAAAGAAATTGAAGTTTTGATAAAGAACCGACTTGATTTAATTATCTGTTGGTGAAGAACTTTTTTTAGCATCAATAAAATTTGCTGTTATTCCAGTGGAACGTAAGGCCATATTCATCAGTGTGATTTGGGAGTGAGATTCAGGGCAATCATCTCCAGGACGGCGTTGAATATAAGACCCATCACCTTGTAAATCCCAAGCTTGACGATTATCTGCTAGCATGATTCCCAAGATTTCTTGTAAGTCTTTAGCAATATCTTGGTCTCGGATAGGGGTAATTACTTCCACTCGTCGGTCTAAGTTCCGGCTCATCCAATCAGCACTGCCAATATAAATTTCTTCTTGGCCATTGTTGTAGAAATAATACATTCGGGAGTGTTCTAAAAACCTGCCAATAATACTAATCACACGAATATTTTCACTCAAGTCTGGCAGCCCTGGACGTAAGCAGCAAATGCCCCGGATAATCAAGTCAATTTGTACGCCAGCGCGAGAGGCTTCATACAAAGTAGTGATGATTTGCGGATCAACAAGGGAATTCATCTTGGCGACAATCCGACCTGTGCAGCCATTTTTGACATTGGTGATTTCACGACGAATTAATTCTAAAAAGCGATCGCGCATATTCACAGGCGCAACCAATAATTCTCGATAGGATTTCTGCCGGGAATATCCTGTCAAGAAATTAAATAAATCTGTAATATCAGCACCTAATTCTTCTCGACAACTAAATAATCCTAAATCTGTATACAGTCGGGCTGTTTTAGGGTTATAGTTGCCAGTGCCAATATGTACATAACGACGCATCCCATCTTTTTCTCGGCGTACTACCATGACAGTTTTGCAATGGGTTTTTAACCCAACCAAACCATAAACAACGTGTACCCCCACCCTTTCTAATCGCCTAGCCCAGTAAATATTATTTTCTTCATCAAATCGGGCTTTTAATTCCACCAAGACTGATACCTGTTTGCCATTTTCCGCCGCCGCGATTAAGGCATTAACAATTGGCGAATCCCCAGAAGTGCGGTACAAAGTCATTTTAATGGCTAGTACATTCGGGTCGTGGGCCGCATGGGTGATAAAGCGTACTACTGTAGCTGAAAAAGATTGATAGGGATGGTGGACAAATAAATCTTTTTCTCTAATCACAGAAAAGAAATCTTTACCTTCGTCTAATTCCAACACATTGGGGTCTAAACTGGGTTCTCGCAATCGTTGCAACCGCATTGGTACTACAGACTGACGGGGTGGATCTTTGAGTTCTGATAAGGGTAAGGCCATAAAATACATCAAATCCCGCAGTCCTAGCAGGCCTTCCGCTTCGTAGACATCATTTTCTGTGAGTTCTAAATCTTGTAATAACCGAGTGCGTATTGCTTCAGGTGTTTGGGATTTAATTTCGATGCGGACAGGGTTTCCACCAATGCGGCGTTTTCGTAATTCTTGTTCGATCGCGAGTAATAAGTCATCAGCTTCGTCTTCTTCTAAAGCCAAATCAGCATCGCGGGTAATACGGAAAGGATGATATTCCTGGATATTCATCCCTGGAAACAAAGATTCTAAATTATGTGCGATCGCCTGTTCTAAGGGTACACCAGTCCAGTGAGCTGGTTTACCATTTTCCATCTTTAGCCCCAACTCTGGCGGTAGGGGTAAAAATCGCGGTAAAACACTGGGAACTTTCACCCTGGCAAAAAATTCCTCATCTGTGTCGGGATTTTTCACTAAAACAGCCAAATTCAAGCTGAGATTAGAAATATAGGGAAAGGGATGGCTGGGGTCAACAGCTAAGGGAGTCAGAACAGGGAAAATTTGCTCTTCAAAATAATTATCTAGATACGTGCGCTGTTTTTGAGTCAGGTTAATGTAATCCACGATATGAACACCCTGATCTGCCAACAACGGCCGGATGAGTTGTTCAAATTGTTGGTGTTCTTTGGTTACTTGGGGTATGAGGTGTAAGCGAATATCATCAAGCTGTTGTTGTGGGGTACGTCCATCGGGGGTTAACTTACTAACCTTCGCTTCTACCTGTTGCTTCAGGGCTGCAACCCGCACCATGAAAAATTCATCTAAGTTAGAACTAAAAATTGCTAAAAACTTCAACCGTTCTAACAATGGTGTACGTGGATCGCAAGCTTCATGTAATACCCGATTGTTGAATTCTAACCAGCTTAACTCTCGGTTAATATAATATTGTGGATCGTTTAAATTAATAGAATTAGAGGTTTTTTTAGGTTTAGGCATGGCGATCGCAGGCTAGCCTGATGTAGCCCATTAAGAGGGATGACAATACACATGGTAATTGAAATCCGGCATCCGGTGAAGCAGCCTGAAATATTAAATGGGTTGAGGACTAAAGTCCTCACTACAAACTTTATCGTAAATTCAAGGGTTTAATTTTGAAGTAATAAGTCATGGGTATTACTCATTACTCATTACTCATTACTCATTACTCATTCACGCTACTTGTTGTTGAGTTGTGAGTTTGGGTTGCGGTAATAAATTGGGTATTGCACCTTTCTGACGCATTTCCCAGGCTAGGGTAGTATATACAATTAGATCCAAGTCATTATATTGGGGTTTCCATCCCAATACTTGACGGATTTTGTCGGCGCAAGTGATGACACAAGCTGGATCTCCAGGGCGGCGGTCTGTTTCGATGACGGGGAAATCTACCCCAGATATAACTTTCACCCGTTCGATGACTTGCCGCACACTATACCCTTGTCCATAACCACAATTGAGAATTTGGCTCTCTTGACCTGCTTCTAGGTAGCGCAAAGCGTCTAAATGTGCTGTTGCTAAGTCTTCAACGTGAAGATAATCTCTAATTGCTGTGCCATCTGGGGTGGGAAAATCTGTACCAAAGATGCGTATACCTGGTTGGCGTTTGAGTGCGGCATTACAGGCTACGCCAATTAAATGGGAGACATCTTTGGACATTTGCCCTAGTCTGCCTCCTGGTTCTGCGCCGGCGATATTAAAGTAGCGTAAAATTACGTACCGCAGAGATGAGGCTGTGGCATAGTCTCGAATTAGCCATTCAGAGGAAAGTTTTGAGCGTCCGTAGGGGTTAATGGGTTCGGTGGGTGTGGACTCGGTGACAGGGTTGGTTGCTGGTTGCCCATAGACGGCGGCTGTGCTGGAAAAGATGATTTGGTTAACGCCCATATCGCTGCAACAACGGAGTAAATTAAGGGTGTTACGGGTGTTGTTGGCGTAGTATTCTAGGGGATGAGCGACTGATTCCGGGACGTTGAGACTAGCAGCAAAGTGTAGGACAGTGGTAAATTTATGCTGAAAAAACACCCGATAGAGAGTGTCTAAATCTGCTAAATCTCCCACGATTAACTCACCGTGGAGGACTGCTTGGGGTGAACCTGTAGAGCAATTGTCATAGACGACGACATCATAGCCGGCTGCACCCAATTGGCGGACTACGTGAGAGCCAATATATCCTGCGCCGCCTGTCACCAAAACTTTCTTTTTCATCTGCCTTTACCTAATAACACGACCCGAATGGTTTTGAAGGCGATCGCTAAATCTAAAAATGGTGAATAATTTTTGATGTAGTAGAGGTCGTAAGCTAACTTTTCGTCAGCGTCTTCTACTGATGCGCCGTAGGGATACATCACCTGCGCCCAGCCAGTGATTCCTGGTTTGACGACATAACGTAAGTCATAGTAGGGAATCTCTTGTCGCAGCTTGACATCAAACTCCGGTCGTTCTGGACGAGGGCCAATTAAGCTCATTTCTCCTGATAAAACGTTGAAAATCTGTGGTAATTCATCGATTCTCAACAGGCGTAGCCAGCGACCGACTCTAGTAATGCGCGGATCATGTTCATGCGCCCACTGCACCCCACGCTTTTCGGCATCCTGATACATGGAACGAAACTTGTAAACCCTAAAGGTGTTTCCTTGTAACCCTGTTCGTACTTGACTGTAGAAAATAGGGCCGGGGCTATTTAATTTAATGGCTAGTGCTGTCAGCAACATCAGAGGGAACAAACCCACAAATAACAGCAATGCCAAAATTATGTCTGTGACACGCTTGATTTTTTGACTAATGCTGTTAGAGGTGAGATGATACCCTGCACTGAATACCAGCAAGTTATCTTGCAGTAGAGAAGAGGGGAGTTTATACCAGAGATTTTCACAAATATCGGGGATGCTGTAGATGGGGATACCAGCCACCTGCAACTGCATCAACTGCTGCATCTCGATGTCAGATAATTGCGTTGGTGTTGCTAATACTACCCCTGACCACGGTTGGTAAATCCATTGGCGTAAGTCATGGAGACTACTAACGGAAATTCGATGATTTTTCGCTAACTCATGGGTGTGTTGGTCTGATGCTGCTAAAATCACCAGCCGACCCAATGTATTGTGCTTGAGAAATATCTTTCCTAATTGGATGGCTTGTTTGTTAGCACCTAAAATTAACCATCTACGGTTTTGAGCTTGCGATCGCGCCCATTTTGCTGTCGATACTCTTAAGCATATCGTCCAGATGGTAGATATACTTAAACTCGGAAGTAAAATCTCCCATTTCCAGAGTGCTAGCTTTTCTCCAGTTTCCATAATATGGAGGATGGCAAAAAAGATGCCACCTACAAGCATATTAGTAATTAAAATCCGAGCCGGAGCGCGTAAACCGGAAATTTGGTTATCTGGATGGTAGCTATCTGCTACATATAAACCAGTAATGATTAATAAGCAAAATAATAAAGAAATAACAGGTTCAAAAACTTGAGAATTGTCTTCCCAATTTATCCAAAAGGGGAAAAATAAAGCTAACACTAAACCCACAATATCCCCTAGCAGTAGCAATATAGAGAGGATGTTGTGGTTTTGATGTAACTTGCTTCCTTGATTGCTAATACTAAGAGTAAAGTGCATTGGCATTATTTCCAAATATTAAAAATGGCAAAATTAGCATCACCATATGGGATGCCTGCCATACTTACTCTTGTGATATTTGCAATTACAGTTATTAGCTGTAATTAAGACTAAAATGCTGCAAAATACCCAAGAATAATACTGAAATAAATTCGTCAAATTTCCACTTAGATAAGTATTTATATACTTTTCTAGGTTTTGAGCCGCGTCTAATCTAGAAGGGCATTAAATTGTTTTAGTCTTAGTACCTTATTTTTTTATTACTGATTGCCTTGATTTAGCTATGTGGAGATTACTTAAATATTTGGTCATAGCGGAAAAAGTTTATGATTAGGAATCTTATAGCGGTTCTCGCTTTAGTGAGGTAGAAGAACCCCACCCCCAACCCCCTCCCCGCTTGCGGGGAGGGGGCTATGATGTACACACAAGTCGAATTACCCCCCTTAATCCCCCCTTGGAAAGGGGGGAAACCAGAAAATCCAGTTCCCTCCCCTTTCTAAGGGGAGGGTTAGGGTGGGGTAATTCGAGGACAGATAGTGATTCGATAACTTGTGTATACACGGTAGGCTTGCGGGGAGGGGGCTATGATGTACCTCATGTGATTAGGAAACGCTATATCATGTTTGCTTGATGGGTGATGAAACCTGAAGAACCCCACCCCGCCACAGCTACGCTTTGTCTCCCCTCCCCGTTGACGGGGCTACGGTGTACACACAAATCGGAGTTACTTTGATATCTGGGTTTTACCCCCCTTAATCCCCCTTGGAAAGGGGGGAAACAAGAAAATCCAGTTCCCTCCCCTTTCCAAGGGGAGGGTTAGGGTGGGGTAATTCGGATTACTCACCGCAATCATGATTATTAAAAGTAAAGAATTGATACTCCGCAAAAAAATATAGTGAAAATACGTAGGATATCCGGCAAGAAAAGCTTGATAATGCCTTATTAAAAGAGCATGAAGATTAGGGAATCGCATCTACTAGCAAATTACTCATACCAATGTAATTGGAGCTTATACATGATAAATCATGATTATATGTAGCCTCACAAGTGATTGGTATGCAATGAGAACTCATAAATGAAATTATTAGGTGTATTATGCCTTCTGATCAAGAAGAACAAGATTTTATTAACTTTCAACAATATTGGTTAACTGTAAAAAGACGTTGGCTGTTGATAGCCCTGATTATTGGGTCTGTGTTTGGTCTAACAGGGTTGGTAACTTTCAGCAAAAAACCAGTTTATGAAGCCCAGGGCAAACTACTGTTTAATAAGCAAAGTGGTGTCTCCTCCCTCACGGGTATTAGTGAACAGGTGGGACAACTCAGTGGGGTGACAAACCTTTCTAACCCTTTGGAAACTGAAGCTGAGGTGATTCGTTCCAACACTATTTCTCAGAAGACTATTGATAATCTAAATCTGACAGACGGGGAAGGCAACCCCTTGGAATTGGATGCTTTTCTTAGTCGCTTGTCAGTGAAAAGTGTGCGCGGGACTGATATTTTACAGCTTTCCTACCGGAGTAAAAATTCTGAAGAGGCGGCTGAGGTCATCAATGAATTGATGAGTGCTTATCTGGACAATAATATTCTGGTTAACCGTTCCGAAGCCAGGGCGGCGCGGGAATTTTTGGATAAGCAGTTACCTCAAGTGGAAGCCAAAGTTACAGAATCAGAACTGGCTTTGCGTCTGTTTAAAGAAAAATACCAAGTTATTTCTTTGGAAGAAGAAGCGAAAGAAGGGGTCAAGGGGTTGAATGATTTATCAAACCAAATGACCCGACTTCAGGCGCAACTGGCGGATGCTAGAAGCCGTTCTGGTGCGTTGCAAAAGCAATTGGCTTTGACGACACAGCAGGCTGTAGCACTGAGCAAATTGAGTCAGTCGAATGCTGTCCAGCAGGTGTTAACAGAATATCGGAAGGTACAAGACCAGTTGGCGGTGGAGCGATCGCGCTATACTGACGAGCATCCTGTAATTACGAATCTGTTAGAGAAAGAACAAGCTCTCAAAGCGCATTTGGAACGGCGAGTTTCCCAAACTGTGGGAATTGATGAGTCGATAGAAGAGCAAGATTTACAAGTTGGACAACTCCAGCAGACTTTAACTGCTGATTTGGTACAGATAGAAGTACAACGGTTGGGGTTAGAAAATCAAGTTGGTGTCTTGATGAAGGCTTTTGTGCGTTATCAAGCACGCATGAGAAGTTTACCCAGACTGGAACAAACACAGTTACGTCTAGAGCGACAGTTACAGGTAGCACGCACCAGCTACGAACAAATGCTGAAACGCTTGCAAGATGTTCAGGTGGTAGAAAACCAGAATGTTGGTAATGCTAGGGTGATTTCTGAGGCTTTGATACCTAAGAAACCGATTTCTCCGCGTATCGCTTTAAATTTAGCTTTGGGAGGATTTTTAGGTATTTTCGCAGCTTTGGGAATCGCCTTATTACTAGAATCTGCGGACAAGTCTGTCAAGACAGCAGAAGAAGCCAAACGCTTACTCAATTATCCTTTGTTGGGTACAATTCCGGTTTTCAACCAAAAAGCGAGATTGGCTCATGGTGAAAAAGGCACAGAGTTACCTGTACTGAATAACCCTTATTCTTCCGTGAATGCGGCTTTTGAGATGCTGCAAATTAATTTAGGTTTCACCCTTTCTGATAAAGAATTGAAGGTGATTGTCGTTAGCAGTTCTGTGATGGGTGAGGGTAAGTCTTTTATTGCGGCTAACTTAGCAGTAGCTACCGCCCAGATGGGTAAGCGGGTGCTATTAATTGATGCAGATATGCGTCGCCCTCATCAACATGATGTTTGGCAAATACCCAATATGATGGGTTTGAGTAATGTTTTGGTGGGACAGGCGGAGTTTGCTAAAACAGCCAAGGAAGTAGTGATTAATCTAGATTTATTGACGGCTGGGACAATTCCCCCTAACCCAGTGGTCTTACTAGATTCCCAGCGTATGACTAGTTTAATTGCCCAAGCTAAAGAAGATTATGATTACATCATTATCGATACGCCACCGTTGAGTATGTTGGCTGATGCCATGATAGTTGGTAATTTGGCTGATGGTATGTTGTTGGTGGCTAGACCTGGTGTAGTTAATTCTGTGGCTGCTCAGGCTACCAAGGATTTGCTAGCGCATTCACGAACAGAGGTTTTGGGGTTGGTAGTCAATGGCGTTGAGATTGACCGTTATCGTCATAATTACTACGATTACTACTACTCTGATTCTGGAGAAAAGCATTCTCACAAGCAGGATAAGATTAAGTCTGGCTTGAGTAAGATTACTGGTTTGCGCCTGCTTTGATTGGTTGAAAGTCAAATTAATCAGTGTTTTCTCTGAGGTGTTCAATATTTAGATTGTGTAAAGTCATGGGCATAAATAGTTAGTAATCTAATAAATATTACTAGCTATTTATGTATGACTAAATTGACACATTGTATATATTCAGAAAAAACAATTGGTGTCCATTCGTTTTTATTTGGCATAAAAACAATCTAAATGATGAAGATATGTATAATAAGTGGAATTTTTCCACCTGATATTGGGGGACCGGCTAGTTATGTTCCGAGGATAGCAACTAATTTAGTAGAGCAGGGTCATTCAGTAAATGTGGTTTGCCTCAGTGATATCTTAAATGATAATGATGGTGATCAATATTTATTTCCAGTCATCCGCATTTCCCGTCAATTATTCAAACCTTGGCGTTTTTTAAAAACTATTATTACCATTTGGAAATTCGCAAAAAATGCTGATTTACTTTATGTTAATGGGTTGAATTTTGAGTCGATGCTAGCGGCTAGTATACTCAATATCCCAACTGTGTACAAAATTGTTGGTGATTATGCTTGGGAGCGATCGCAGCTTTGGAATCACTTTAATGGCACTTTAGATGAATACCAAGTTGCTCACAAAGGATTGTTACTTAAATTTCTCGATTGGATTCGTACTCTTCCCCTAAAAAAGACTACAAAAATCATTGTTCCGAGTTTATATCTTCAGCGCATTGTAGAAGGATGGGGTATCTCATCCGACAAAATTGTTCTTGTTTATAATGCTGTTGAAGTTCAAGAAGCACAATCAGCGATCGCCTTACCACCTTTTCCGGGAAAAACAATCATTACTGTTGGTCGTTTAGTACCCTGGAAAGGTCTGGAAGCAATGATTAAAACCATGCAGTATTTTCCTCAAGACCGTTTGGTTGTAATTGGTAATGGTCCATTAAAAAGTAATTTGGAAGAATTAATCCAAAAACTACGTATTGGCGATCGAGTGTTGTTTATGGGTAGTTTGCCTCAAAAACAAGTATTTTCTTGTCTAAAGCAAGCTGATGTGTTCATCTTGAATTCTTCTTATGAAGGACTACCTCATGTAGTATTAGAAGCAATGACTGCGGGTACTCCAGTAATTGCTACAAATGCAGGCGGTACTCAAGAGGTAGTAGAAGACTGTAAAACAGGCTTGTTAATTCCTGTAGGTGATGAACTAGCTTTAAAATCTGCTATTGAAAAAATATTCAACCAGTCTGATTTAGCTCAAGTTCTAGTATCTAATGCCAACGAATATATTCAATCAAGATTTTCTAATTTCAATATGTTGGAACAACTAGAAAATGTATTATCTCAAGTAAATTTTCTGGCTAAATCTAGCTTTTAATCACGCAAATCAATTATGATTCAAACTACTTCATTCCGAGGTCAAGAATCAGAAAAAGTCCCAACTTTAGAAAAATTAATAGGAGGAGCAAGGGGATTAATACTGAAAACAATTTTCAAACAATGTGGTTTTCCTGTTTCCATTGAAAAAGCAGTCAAATTTTCTCAATCTCGCACTGTAGAAATAGGAAACTGGGTACGTATTCGTTACAGCACTCAAATTTTAAACCATGTCCATATACACAATCATGTATTTATCGGTAGATATTGTGATATTGGCAATCATGTGGTCTTAGAAGAAAATGTTACTTTAGCTGATTATGTTTGTATCTTAGGTGATACTCACGATCATAGTAATTCCGATAAACGAGCCGGAAAACTTTATTCACCAGGTCAAAAAGTTATTGGTAAAGGTGCTTGGATTGGTTATCGAGCAATTATTCTGCCTCAAGTGAGATATATAGGTTGTGGTGCTTTAGTTGGAGCAGGTTCTGTTGTAACTAAGGATGTTCCTGATAATTGTGTAGTAGTTGGAAATCCTGCCAAAATTATCAGTAATCTAATGAATGAAATTTTCTGAAAAAGATTTGATTTTAAAAGATGAGTCTAATTTAAGTAAAAGTAAATTTATTTTAAGCCCAATGAATATTTTAATTATTGGTAAAGATCCAACAGTTTTTGAAAATAGTCCATATGTCTTTGGTGATACCCAAAAACGACATCAAAACTATGCCCAAGTTCTACAAGAGCATTGTGGAACGAATAGTAGCATTCGGATGATTTCTTACACGCCTAGAGACTCCAAGTACCAAGTTCAGCAATTACAACAAGGTTTAACCCTTTACCCAACGCGATCGCTCCATCGATCAACCTTTATTATTGATGTTATACGTCTTTTACCATCAGTATTATATAATTGGCAGCCTGATGTAATAACAGTACAAACCCCTTGGGAAGAAGGGATTTTGGGCTATGTTCTAAGTCGTATATTAGGTGTTCGTTTTTTACTTCAACTTCACTTTGATTTATTTTCTCCAGATTGGCAAAAGGAACATTGGCTCAATAGCTGGCGGAAATTAATTGCTTCCCAACTAATTCGTCGTGCTGATGGGGTACGCGTTGTTTCAGAGATTCTACAAGACAAAGTTGTAAAATTTTTAAACTTATCTGTAAAGCAAGTGTTTGTTGTCCCAGTAGGGGTCAATTTTACTCCGGCTAACAGTCTAGTAGATAAGAACGACTATAAAGCTAAACTAAATCCCAAAATTGCAGGTAAACCTGTTGTGCTTTTTGTAGGTCGAATCTGTATAGCCAAAAACTTACCACTTTGGATCGAAGTAGCAAGTCGGATAACCCAGTATTTGCCTGAGACCCAATTTATCATGGCGGGTGATGGTTTACTCCTCACAGATATACAAACCTTAGTAGCAAAAAAGAAATTAACTGATCAATTTCACTTTCTAGGAAAAGTTGGTTATGAATCTTTACCAGAAGTATATGCAGCAGCTGATGCTTTCTTATTAACTTCCCACAACGAGGGTTATGGAAGAGTAATTGTAGAGTCTTTATTATCAGGAGTACCTGTAGTTTCTACTGCTTGTACAGGGCCAGAAGATTTGATAGTTGATGGTATCAATGGCTTTCTTTTGCCATTGGGAGATGTAACTGGCTTGTCTAACAAGGTAATTAAATTACTGCAAGATAAACAACAAGCCCAATCTATGGGAAACGTAGGACGTGAGCGGATGCTTGCAATGTTCTCTAATACGAGTTTAGCTGAACGCTTAATTGAATGTTGGCTAACGGTAACGCGATCGCCTGTGGAGGTTTAAAAGTATCATGCGTCTTTTACTATTTAACCTAGCCACAGATATCGATCATCCAATATTAGGTTTTACAAGTAAATGGATAAGTGCATTAGCTGAACGTGTTGAGCATATTGACGTTATTACTATGCAGGCGGGACGGATTGAAATTCCTGATTCTGTCAATGTCTATTCTCTAGGTAAAGAAAAGGGCTATAGCGAACCCCGTCGGTTAGTAGAGTTTTATCGGCATCTTTTCCACATCTTGCGAAAAGGCAAAATTGATGGGTGCTTTTCTCACATGAATCCACTATTTACTAACTTAGCCGCACCCATCCTTAAAATCAAGGGAATTCCAATAGTTACTTGGTATGCTCATCCTAGCCTAACTTCTACCTTGAAACTAGCTCACCATCTTTCTGACCGAATGGTAGCCAGTGTAGCAACAGCGTATCCCTACAAACTGGACAAGTTAGTTGTAATAGGTCAAGGGATAGATACGAACCTTTTTTGCACTAATCAGCAAAACATAGATAATAAAACACCACTAATTTTATGTGCAGGTCGAATATCCCCAGTGAAAAACCATTTGACACTATTAAAAGCTACAGCTTTATTACGTCAAAGGTGGAATAGACAATTCAAAGTTTTAATCCTTGGTAGTATCCCCAATCGTGAAGGTGAGTTGTACTTTCAATCACTTAAAGCAATAACTGAACAACTTGGAATAGGAGACATAGTTGACTTTAAACTTGGTGTACCAATGCTAGAACTACCACAGTGGTATCAAAGATGCGTGGTACATATTAACCTCACCCCAACTGGTTTCGGAGATAAAGTAGCTTGGGAAGCAATGAGTTGTGGCAAACCCTGTTTAGTGGCGAATGAGGGGTTTAAAGAAACTTTGGGTCAATATCAGGAAGAACTTCTTTTTAGATATGAAGATGTAGAGGATTTAGTTAAAAAACTCATGAATATACTAACACTACCTACGCAAGAACAGGAAAATATTGGGTACTACTTACGCAAACAGGTTATTTCTAGACATAGTTTGGATAATCTTTCCCAAAATATACTTTCATTAATCAAGCAACTAATTGCCTGTAAAGTAAATTAATAAGATTGTTAGAGGATGTTTTTATGTTAACAGGCGGCAAACCCGAAAAAATATTTGCTAGTTATCTTAATCAAATTACTAATAGTTCTGAAAAAATTTTAGATGTAGGTACTTCTCAACGTTTCGCAAAAGAATTACGCCCATATGAATCTTGGTTTAACGGAAAAGAATACATAGCTGCTGGCTATAACCCATCTTCACAATATGGAAAGTATAACTGTGATTGCCATCAAGACATAGAAGCGATGACTTTTGAAAAAAATCACTTTGATGGAATCATATGCTTAGAAGTTTTAGAACATGTAGAAAATCCTTTTCAAGCCGTGAATGAGATAAAAAGAGTTCTTAAAAAGAATGGTATGCTCCTACTTACTGTTCCATTCCTCCTCCAATATCACGGCAAGGGTTCAAGTTCTCAAAGTCATGAAAATTATCCAGATTTTTGGCGATTTACTCATGAAGGTTTGCAGCAATTATTTAAGGATTTTCAAAAACTTGATGTTGTTCCTCTTGGTGGACCCATTGAATTTCGTTTACGTCAATTTTATCTTTCTCAGTATCTGAAACTCCACCCTATTAGATGGCTAGTTGATTTGATTGATAAACCAATATTGGGAAAAGCTACAACTCGCCATTTAATATTTGGAGTAAAGTAAATACAGCAATTAAATCAATGTATTAATTGGATTAAAAAGTAAGTTTTCTTTGAAAATATTGATAAATAAATGGTGGGAAAATGAGTATAAATGAAAGCAAATTTGAGTTAATCAGAAATCATGTTCATAAAAAAATAACAAATAATTCACAAAGAAGGCTTTCACTCTTAGATGTGGGGTGTAGAGATTGTAAGTTAAAGAAATATATTGGTGATGTAGTAGATTACAAAGGTGTAGACCTTTTTCAAAATTCCGAGGGTACTGTAGATTTTGTATTAAATGTAGAAGATGGTTTACCTATAGCAGATAAAACTTATGATTTTGTCGTTGCTTTAGATTTAGTAGAACATTTAAATAACGTGCAGGAGTCTTTACATGAGTTGCTTAGAGTATCTCGCCGCCATTTAATTATAATGTTGCCTAACATGGCTTACGCTCCCTTAAGAAAGGAATTCTTAATTAAAGGAACATTTAGTGACTTAACAGATAAGTACGACTTAACTTATGGATCTGCTCATAAGGGAGTAGATAGACATCGCTGGTTAACAGTAATTCCTCAAACAGATAATTATATTAAAGAATTTGCTGTTAACAATAATTTACATCTAGATATTGTATGGTTTACTGGTTCTCAAAAAAGAGTTTTTTTTGAAACCATATCAAAATTGTTGAATTTGTCCCCTTCATGGTGGGCAACAGCTTCACTTTACGTTTTGACTAAACCTTGAGGATTTACTTATGCAAGAACAATTTAGATTAGAGTATATGAAAATAATCAAACAAGCTTATAAAGATACCTTCATTTTTGATTTTGTTCAAAACTTGCGAGGTAAGCAGCAACTACAAACTTGGAAAAAATCCGGAACTCCATCAAAAATACCTCATTTCGTTAAGGAACAGACGGTACTAAATTTTGCTCATAAGTTCTCAATCCAGGTATTGATTGAAACAGGAACTTTTAAAGGAGATATGATATCTGCCTGTAGAAATAAGTTCTCTAAAATTTACTCAATAGAGTTGGATCAGTCGTTATATAACCAAGCAAAATTAAGGTTTAAGAAATTCAAACATATATATTTATCTCAGGGAGATAGTGGTGTGGTTCTTCCACAACTTATGAAAGAAATCAATGAACCTTGCCTATTTTGGCTTGACGGTCATTACTCTGGAGGAATTACAGCAAGAGGTGATATCGACACGCCTATTTCGGCAGAGCTGAATTGCATTTTAAATCATCAAGTTTCTAATCATCTCGTACTCATTGATGATGCACATGAGTTTACTGGTCAAAACGGATATCCCAAAGTAGAAGATTTAAAGTCTTTTATTAACCAGAATTATCCTAATCTGAAAATAGAGGTTAGCAATAATATTATTCGCATTTATCCTCGAAGTTAAAATGTTTTAAAATTTATAATAATCAGAATCATAAACTTAAATAGAACCCAATTTATGATGCTTGATTACAATGTTTAAATAACATATCAATAACAGCCAAAATAACAACAGTCCACCAAAATAAAATGCTGATTTTTAGCTATTTACTTCATGAAACAATTATTGCTTAATAAGAGAATTAAAAGTGCATTTTTTCTATCTATTATAAGTTATTTGGCTTTAGGAATTGGTTTTATAACACAGGCTTTTGCTGCCCGTATTCTCGGAGTACAAGATTACGGAATAGTATCATTAGCTCTTGCTTATCCTTCTATACTTTTCTCCATAACCAGTCCAAAATCGGTATCAGTATTAACGAGATATATTGCTAAGTATCGTGCAGAAAATAAGAGAAATTTAATATTAATTACTTGTCTTCTAGGTTATACATTAGATTTAGTTACTTCATTGATAGCCGTAATAATTATTTTATTGACAAGTCAATATATTTCAGCAAATTTTTACAGAACAATAGAGGTAACTAGTTTAACTAATATATACAGCCTATCACTTCCCTTGCTTGCAATTACTAGCACCAGTACAGCTATAATCAACGGATATGAAAAGTACAGTAGTTTAGGATGGTTTCAACTTCTGGAAAAGCTTTCTATGCCATTATGTTTTTTGTTTATTTTACCAATTATTAAATCTAACTCACTGAGTTTTATTTGTGCATATGCAGCAGCAAACTATTTTTATGGATTAATATGCTTAGTATTTACGATATACATTTTATATAAAAATGGGTTGCTTAAAAATATTGTTAGTGTTGTTACACAATTATCATTTAAAAATGAACTAAGAAAACTAGCCTATGAATTAGCAAGCTCTTATACATGGAATTTTATTTTGGTAACGATCACTGGTTTTATATCTCAATTACCTGTCATAATTCTTGGATCATTAGGAACTCCCAAAGATGCAGGCTTTTACAAACTTGGTTCAATGATTGCAGTTGCAGCAAGCTATCCAAAAGTAGCGATGGGTAGAATTTTATTGCCAAAGCTTTCTGTAGAGGCTAGCAATTTGACTTGGATTCAGATGTTGCAAAATTTGAAGAGATGGACACTCAATTTAGGTATTCCGATAAGTTTAATCATACTAATTTTATCTATGCTAATATATCCTGCTATTAAAACCTTTTATGGTTCACAATATATCTCATCAATACTAGGTATTCAGATACTTATTGTTGCTTCAGCATTTCTAACAACTTTCTTTTGGTTAGAACCATTTTATTACGCTTATGCTAAGTATAAGTTATTTACCAATTTACATTTTGCATACTTTTTTGTTTTTTGTTCTTCTAGTTTTATATTAACCTTAGCATTTGGGTTTACTGGTATGTGTTTTGCAGATTTATTATCAAAACTATTTTTAATTTCATTACTACTTGGTTATTCACGTAAATGCCTAGTTAACTAAAATAATGAGCAATAAAAATTAATATTTTTATGAAAATAAATATTTTAATGTCCAGTTATGTAAAAAATCCTGGTGGTAGCCATAGAGTTGCATATGAATATGCTAACTACTTAGCTACTACTTCCCATCAAGTAAAATTAATTTATCCAGAAAAGTTATCTAGATTTGCTAGTAATAAATCATATTTTAGTTTTTGGAAACGCTCAATTCACAAAATTCAAAGAACCATATCAGGTAATGAGATAAACTGGTTTAAATTCAACAGTAATGTAGAAAAACTCTTTGTACCAGATTTAACTCAAAATTATATTCCTGATGCTGATATAGTTATTGCAACTGCCTGGCAAGTTGCAGAATATATGGGAGAGTATAGTGAAGCGAAAGGAATCAAAATGTATATTATTCATCATGATGAATCACTTAGTGGATATCCAATTGAAAGAGTTAGGGAAACTTGGCATCTACCAGTTAACAAAGTAGCCGTTTCACGTTGGACATATGAATCTATACAGCAAGCAACAAAAGAAAGTATTACATATATTCCAAACGGCATTAATCATAATTTATATAGAATAATTGAACCTATTGAGAATCGGGATTTATGCGTTTGTATGGCATATTCTCCGAGAGCAATAAAAGATGCCAAAACTGGACTCAAGGCACTTTCTATTGCTAAAGAACGCTTTCCAAAACTCTCTGCTAAATTATTTGGGGTTTTTCCAAAAGATTCCTCAATACCAGATTGGGCTGTATATTACCGTAATCGTCCTGATAGTTTTCTTGTGAAAGAAATTTACAATCGAAGTGCAATATTTATTTGTTCCAGTATTTATGAAGGGTTTGGTCTACCTGTAGCAGAGGCAATGGGATGCGGATGTGCGGTAGTGACAACTGACTGTGGAGGTATCACAGACTTTGCTTTACATAATAAGACAGCCTTAATTTCTCCAGCCAAAAATGCGACAACTCTGGCGGAAAATCTTTGTTTTCTTTTGGAAGATGCTGAATTGAGAATTAAATTAGCATATACCGCAAAAGATAATATAAAAAATTTTAGCTGGGATAGTAGTTGTAAACAGTTGGAAATACTCATCCATAATTCGATGGAGGGAAATAAATGAATTCTTTTCTCCTCTTCCTTACATCTTTAATATTAGTAATGGGATATGGTTATATAGCTATAGGCCTTAAACAAGAAGTAATAGGTGTTAACCAATCAATTCAGCTTTATATAATAATTGTATTGTCACTTATAAATATTTGCTTGGTTATTATTAAATGCGTAAAAAAATATCAAGATATATTTAATCCACTGCTTTTATTTGTAACTTCAGTGCTGATTCGTGCAATCCTACCTACTCTATTACTGCTAGTTTTTCCCCCACCGGAATATCTCGCTTGGATGAATATTTCTAACAACCAGTGGTTACTAGGTGGAGTACTTGCAATTTTAGCAATTATGAGTTTTATACTTGGGTGGCTAATTACGCCTAAATATTCAATTCAGTCTGCTTCAAAATTGGCAAATTGGTTAGCAAAATATTTCTCAAATGATCGTACACATATTGCATCTGCTGTAATTACAACCTTGTTAGGTATTCTTTTGATGCTTCTTTTTTATGCAACTACTGGAAGCTCTGGATTAGCAGAAATAATTCAAAGTGGCTCTTTAAGAGCAACGAATGAAAGAGAAAGTGGTACTTATAGATTTGCTTATTTAGCAATTGGAATTCTATATTGCTCTGGTACATTTTTATGTGCTGCTTTGTTGAAAGATAAAAGTAGGCCTGCTTGGCGTGGCTTCAGACCATGTTTAATTGCTACATTACTCTTGCTACCAACAGGCGGTAGAATTGTTTCTCTAAATCCGCTTATTTTTGGATTGACTGCTTTTTGGTATATTAGATTAATTAATAGAAGATTAAATTTTAAAAAGCTTATAATATTATTATTGTCATTAATTCTATTTCTAAATTATTCTTTTTTCTTAATCAATTATAGAACAGGCTTAGGAATAAGTTATGCGTTAAGCCAATTTGATTGGTCAAATTTTATTAGCTATTTTGAAAGTTTTTTTTGGGCAGATGTCGCAACTCTTCCTGTATATGCGCTTAGTGCAACTCATATACCAGGAGCAATGGAGGGTAGTACTTATCCCCTGATTTTGGGTACTCTTTTGAAGTTTTTCTTTCAGCTTAGTGGAGAAGTACCTGGTGTTTTTCTGATACAAGATTTTTTTCCCTTAGGAAATAGAGTTTGGGGACCTCATACTGGTATCTTTGTAGACCTTTATCTTAACACAGGAATTATTTTTGCAATAATGGGCTGTGCCATTTTAGGTTTAACTTTAAGAGTAATATATGAAGGATTTAGTAATTTCTTTAACACCCCAATTATTGTAACAATTTATGCTTTAGTTGCTTGGAGTTTTTATTGGATATTCTTTGAATCAATCATGAGTTCTACAGATAATATATATAGAATTATTATTGTTTTTTTAATGCAATATTCTATATTTATTTTATTGCCAAAATACAAACAATAATTAACTAAAAATATTAACTTAATTATGCACTACATTATTTGTTTTTATGAATATACTTCATGTAATTACCTCACTCGTTAGAGGAGGCGCAGAAAATCATCTTGTTACCTTAGCTATAGAACAAGCAAAGCAGAAAATCTCGGTAACTATTGCCTACTTGAAGAGTAAACCATACTGGCTAGAAACCTTGGATAAAAATCATGTCCGTGTGGTTTCTCTAGGTATGCGTTATTATGGTGATTTTCAGCCAATTATAAAGCTTCGTTCATTAATTAATGATTTACAACCAGATATCATTCATGCACATTTACCTCCTGGAGAAATATATACACGAATTGCTCTACTGGGAACATCTTCCAAAAAGCTACCATTGATTATCTCCAAACACAATGAAGGACATTTTTATAATGGTTTTGGTCATCGTTATATTGGCTCATTGGTTGCTAAAAGATCCAACCACATCATAGCGATTTCTAATGCTGTAAAAACAAATCAATGTATTAATTATTTAGATTATCCTTCAGAAAAAGTTAAAACAATTTATTATGGAATAGATCCTACACCTTATCAAAATATCTGTGATGAGAAGATAAAAAAAATTCGGTCGCTTTGGTCTGTAACTGATGAAACCTATCTCATAGGTACAGTAGCCAGACTTGTACCTCAAAAGTGTTTGCATAATTTATTAGAGGGATTTAGTCTTTATTTACAGACTGCCACAAAACCTACAAAATTAGTTGTCGTTGGTGTTGGTGCGTTAGAAGCTGATTTAAAAAACCAAGCTATTGAGTTAGGTATTCAGGAAAAGGTTATATGGGCTGGGTTTCGAGAAGATATTACTGTAGTTATGAATGCCTTAGATGTATTTGCACTGACTTCAATCTATGAAGGGCTTGGTTTAGTATTATTAGAAGCAATGTCAGCAGGTAAACCTGTGGTTGCTAGTAATATCAGTGCAATTCCAGAAGTGGTTATTAATGGGACTACAGGGATTTTATTCACTCCTAAAAACTCTGTTGGATTAGCTGAAGCTTTTAAATATTTAGAAAATGAAAAAATCCGTTTACACCTTGGAGATAGAGGAAGGGAGAGAGTAAAAATAAACTTTACTTTAGATAAGATGATCGATAAAACACTAGCTGTTTATAATGCTTGTATTTAATGGATACTAATGTATAGTATGTTGACTAATAAACATATGACTATTCTCGTGTTAAATGTAAACTTTCATGAATCCGGTTCAAAATTATGAATATTCAACAAAAAAATCTTTACTGGTTGGGTAATTGTGCGAAAACAAAAATCATTGGAGAGATTTTAGAAAAAATACATCATAGTCAAGAAGTAGTCATATTTGATTACGGCTGTGGCACTGGAGGAGATTGGCCATCAATTTTAGCAAATCACCCAAATATAAGATTTATTGGCTATGAGCCATCTAAAAAGTCTTTTGCATTAGCTCAAAAAAGATTATCAAATTTTAATGTTCAATTATTGACAGCTGAATCTATACAGCAAGTGACATTCAAAGCCGACTTTATCGTTAGCTTTAGTGTTTTAGAACATGTATATGATAAAGCTTTTTATTTAAAAACAGCTAAAAAAATTCTTGCAGATCAAGGAATATTTTACCTTAATTATGATGATGGTCATTTCCGAAATTACCTTGATCTTAACGAACTAAATCTATCGTTTTTACAAGCTAAAGAATGGATAAATAATCTATTGGCACAACCCCTAGCATCAGTGGGAGTTGTATCTTCGTTCCAAAAGCGAGTTGATCGTAGAGATATAGACAACCTGGTACAAGAAATTGGGTTTTCTATTCTACAAAATTTTTATAGTAATCTGAATTCATTCAAATCCTTGTGTAAAACACTATCACCAGATAAACAACAAAACTTTGCTCATCTGTGGTTAGAAGTTGAAAATGTTTTAAACGAAAAATTTCGCCAAGAAGGTGAAACTTATTACGGTGACAGCACAAATCTATGGTGGCAGATGGGTTCAAGGACTTTAGTTCTGCAACATAAATGTGATTGAAAGCAACAAAGAAATCAAATGCTCAAAGTTCTACACATTATTACACAGCTAGTTTTGGGTGGCGCACAAGATAATACACTTATTACGATAGCTAAACATGACCGTTCAAAATTTCATGTTCATTTAGCTTCTGCTCCACATGGCTTATGGTTAGAACGTAGCAAAAAAGTAGCTGATGTTTTTTATCCAATTTCTCATTTAGTAAATCCTATCTCGCCTCTTCAAGATATTATTGCCCTGATAGAAATTATTAGATTACTACGTCGAGAAAAATTTGACATTATCCATACCCATAGTTCCAAAGCAGGTATTTTAGGGCGTTGGGCAGGAAGGCTTGCAGGAATTCCTGTTATAGTTCACACTGTTCATGGTTTTTCTTTCCATGATTTTATGCCAACTTGGAAAAAGCAACTCTATATATTTCTGGAACGAATTAGCCGTTCATGTGGTGATTTTTATATAACTGTGAGTGAACTTAATAGACAAGAGGCAGTTCAACTTAAATTTTTCAAATTGGATAATTCAATAACTATTTACAGTGGCATTGATTTTAAGAAACTTGATCGAGAGGTCGATCTAACTTTAGTTAAACATCAAATAGGAATTCCAGACAAATGGCAAACGATTGTCTCAGTCGGAAGATTGGATGCACAAAAAGCCCCTCATTTTTTGATTGACGCATTTGCTCAAGTGCTTAGTTACTATCCTGAAACTGTTCTTTTATTAGTTGGAGATGGCGAACTACGGCAGGAATTAGAAGCCCAAGTAAATAGATTAAATATTACGAGCAAAGTATACTTCCTTGGTTCACGAGAAGACGTACCAGAAATTCTTAAAATCGCTGATATTTTTGCCCTATCATCCCTATGGGAAGGACTAGGCAGAGCAATGACTGAAGCTATGCTAGTTGGTAAACCAGTGGTTGTACCTGCAATATATGGAATTCCAGAAATTGTTCATCATCAAGAAACTGGACTGCTCTTTGAGGCTAAAAATGTAGAACAATTAGCAACCCACTTAGTTTATTTACTTCAGCACCCGGAAGAACGCGATCGCTTGGGACAAAATGCCAAAAACCTGACGAGAAAACTTTTTGATGGAGATGCTATGGTAAGGCAGATTGAAGAAGTTTATGAAAAATTACTACAGGAAAAAATACATTAATGTGATTTGAACGATAATTTAGCCAAACGGTCACGAAATACTTCACTCTGTACTAGGACAACATATAGTTCAAAGCTATAAATGGAGTTCAAAAAACTCAAAACTTAATTACAGCAAGAAACATGGTCAAATAGTTCATTTGTACCGTACCGTGATGAGAGAGAAATAAAAATTCAGATTTCAGGCGATCGCTTTATCACTCAATTTTTGGCGAAACTTATTTTTGAACCATATTGTGGACATTTTGAATTATATTTTGACCGAAAGTTTAAAATTTTCGACTAAATTAGTGTGTCTTACTCGGCATTTTTTACCAAGTCTAAAAATAAAACTTTTGGTCGTATTATGGTTCACATTTAAAACACGCGGACATAATTTGATTCATAAAGCTAAGTTATTGATTGGCTCAAAAGCTTGAAATTACGTTAACTTTTGGTCACGTTATAGTTCAAAATTTGGTCACGCAGGGGGTAAAATCACAATTAACCCACCAACATTATATTTATTTATACTCATCTACTGACTTACAAAAAATTTTTACAAAAAACACTATTACAAAAGTTACATAGTTAAATCAACAACAATACACGATCGCAATCCTCACAGGAATTATACTAATTAATAAAAATGCGATCGCTACAATTAACCACATTAATATATGCTTGCGTTTCATTCACCATAGCCTCGCAAGCAGGGAGGAGGCTATGATGTATCTGATGTGCTTAAGAAACGCTATAGCATTGCTACTAAAGCTTAAACACCAACTTTAGCTTTTGACCAAACACCGTTTTCGTCTTCATCAAATTTTTGATGAACATCCGCCCAAGCTGCTTGTTCAGATGTAAACTCATCGCTGGTTTCATTTAACACTGCATTGTAGCGTTGAATAAATGTTTTTTGTGCTTCTGATGAAAGATGAGAACGGACTTCAGGAGACAAGTCTTCTGGACTGTTGCAAGGCCCTGGACAGGGATGATTTAAAGTTTTGTCAATAGTATGAATTTCTTCCGCACCAGCACTTTCGAGTAGTAGCTGAAACTCACCAGCGCGATCGCTGGGAACTTCTACCATGAGTAAAAATTCTCCCGCTTGTAGACGGGTTTGGTAGATAGCGGCTTTATCTTCAGACATTCCCAAGGTAGTCAAGACAGATACTAACCCAGCACCAGCACTACCTGCGATCGCACCACTAGCAGCCCCTAACAACAAAGCACTAATGGGGCCGGCTGCGACAATTGGGCCGACGAAGGGAATAAACAGTACGCCGACACCCGTTAGCAGGCTAAGAAATGACCCAAACAAAGAACCAAAAATTGCCCCTGTTCTTAAACCTCCCAGAATTACATCTTTTTTAGTGATGAATCCTGTAATCCGAGTCTCTGACTCGAAGTTTCTACCCATAATCGAAATATGGTCTCTGGGTACACCTCTATCTAATAAACGTCGAATTACATCATCAACTTGCTTCTGTTCTTTAAATATGACGGAAATTGTCCGTTCTGCTTGATAAACTTCTGGCATTCGTATACTCCTTGAAAATTGGGGATTGGGAATTGGGGATTGGGGACAGGTGAGCAAATATAGCGGTTTGCAGTTGAGTCTAATGCAAACCTAACCCCCAACCCCTTCCCTACAAGGGAAGGGGAGTAAGCCTCAAAGCCTCTCTCCTTGTAGGCTACTGTGTACAGACAAATCGGAGTTACTTTGATATCCGGGTTTTACCCCCCTTAATCCCCCCTTAGAAAGGGGGGAAACCGGAAAATCTAGTCCCCTCCCCTTTCCAAGGGGAGGGTTAGGGTGGGGTAATTCAAGGACTGGTAATGATTCGATATGTGTGTACACCGTAGCCTTGTAGGAGAGAGGTTAGAGCGCATTGCATACAAACGAGAAGTGCTATATATTCATGACTTCGTTGTGGAATATCACACCTCATTGAGGGATTTTGCATCATTCCACCAGATACATAGACCTAGCATTACTACATATCTCTACTCTTTGCTGTCACCTGTCACCTGTCCCCTGTCACCTTCCATTACACACCTACAGGGGTTTGCATTTCTGCTGCTGGTTGTGTGCCATTTGGTTGTATTGGCTGTCCTTCAATAAATGAACGCAGCATCCAAGCAATTTCTTCATGATCTTCCATTAGTTCGGTGAGAAAATCGGCAGTTCCTTGGTCATGGAACTCTTCACCAGTGCGGTCTACATGATCTCTTAAGTTCCTAATGACCTGCTCATGATCTTCCATCAGTCGCGCTACCATCTCAGTAGCAGTGGGAACATCACCGCCATGTTCTTTGAGAGTGGTCATTTGAAGAAATCCGTCCATTGTGCCTATAGGATAACCACCCAAAGCACGAACTCGTTCAGCCAACGCATCAATATTTTCTGTTAACGCTTGGTAATGTTCTTCCCAGAGTTCATGCAGACTACGAAATTGAGGTCCAACCACATCCCAATGGTACTTTTTGGTTTTTACTAAAAGGAGGTAAGAATCTGCTAAATCTTGATTTAACAAATTAATTACACCTTGACGCTGTTCTTGTGTTAAACCAATGTTGATAGTACGCATTGCTTTTAATTCCTAAGCTCACTTATATACTAAATTCACAAATATTACGCATTATTTACATCAATCAAAGGAAAGATTATAAAATAGCAATTTACTATAACTAAAGTCGCAGCAGATGTCTTAATATCTAAATAAGCAAGAGATTTGTTAATCTGGTATTTTAAAATTACTTTCAATATTTACTAAACAATTCAAAGTACAAATAGCCCCCTCCCTGCTTGCGGGGAGGGGGTTGGGGGTGGGGTTCTTGTACCTCACTAAGAGGATGTTTGAAAAGTCTTGATTGATGTATCAAATATTTTTTTACCCCTCCCTAACCCTCCCCTTATAAAGGGGAGGGAACTAGATTTTTCTTGTTTCCCACCTTTACAAGGGGGGATTAAGGGGGGTAATAATGTAATTAAAATCACAGCAAACCCCTTTCCAAACACGCTCTAAAGCGAGAACCGCTATTAGGTCATCAAATTTGAATTGAGGGATAAGCTTTTTTTGTAGTAAGGACTTCAGTCCTTAGAAAAATCAGGACTAAAGTCCTTACTACGAACGGTCAAAACTAACTTGATAGATTACTAGTTACTGATTACCTGTAACTTTTTCCAAGAAACTCTTAACTTCATCCTCTACAGAAGTAGCACTCTGGGAATTTTCTGGACGCTTCATCTTATCTATATCAGCAGCACCTTGTACTTCATTCAGTCCCTCGTTGGACTTTTTCTGCACCTCTTTGAGTGTTGGGGGTGGAGACTTAGCCACTTCGTCAGTTTGGCGTTGCGTTTCTAGAAGTTGCGTAGTACCTTCCGTTGTTTCACTTTGGTAACTTTCAATGGCAAAAGCTGGAATGGCACTAGATATAAATAACAACGCACAGGTAAAGGCTATAATCACAAACTTGAATGGATTTAGAACGGAGCTTAAAATTTTCATTGTTAATCCTCAATCACATTTTACAAAATTCATAACTTAATTTTCTTGATAGAATTTTGTTGAATTAAAAAATAGTTTCTATCTATTTTGATAAAGTTATGATTGTTTAGACTATGTTAAAAAATCCTGCTATTTTCCTATATGATTTAAATAGGTAAATAATAAATTAATTCTGTTTCAGGATTGTTAATTAACAGAGTTTCCGCAATGGTTCTATTTTTACTGAGAAAAAGATATTAAAAATCGACCCAGAGAAGGAAATTTAGTGTTTTCATCTAAAAAATAAAATCATTCTTGTGATATATCGACTGAATAGATTTAACTATTTTGTGACGAAAAGTGTAACTTTAAAGAAGTGAAAATCAATAATTCTCTATTACTTTAGGTAGAGGTTTTGTTTCAGTAAAATCACGGCAAGAATTTATTGATACTACTTAGTATATACTCAGTAGAAGACTAGGAACACTTATAGGATTTTTGATTAATTTCATGATATTTTTAAGAGGAAACCGCGATCGCCTCTAATCTGTTTTACGCGAATGCGCTGATGATTTAGTATCCCATCTTCATAAATTCCGCAAAAACACGGTTACGCTAGTTTGTGCTTTTGATCAACACTGCAATCATCAAGTTTATGAGGGTACAGTCATGATTAGCCCTGTAACTAACTTCATCCGATGCAATGTAGAAAAAGCTAAAGAAGTAGGTCTCAAGTGGGAAAATGCTTCATCTAGCGAACTGAGAGTTTATTGTTTAGAAATTCTCTCAGAAATTGGATGTAGCGATACAGAACTCCCGGATAACTTACAAACACGGGAACAACAATTAAATTTTATTACAGGTTTTGCATCTTTTGCTTTTGGGGAGGTGCAAAATGTCCAAAGCTGTAATTGAAGATATTTTTTACGATCCCGAATCGTCAGAAGAGACTACTTTTCCCGCAACCGATAAAGATTTATTGCTTCTGACGCAAAAGCTTTGCGATGAAGAAGTTCCCACCAAGGTTTTCTTTCAGGCGATCGCGATCGCTGCTTACGATGGTGAGGCTGCTTTCCGTTATGCTGATAATTATCTAACTAGCGTTAAACATAAGCGTAAGGGTAAGCGGAAAAATGTAGTTTTGTTAAGACAATCGTTGTTTAGTTTTAGCCAAAATTGATTACTTACTATTCACCAAAAAGTTACAGTTGTAGGTTTTTCACACCACGGCGAATTTAATTCCCATTCAAAATTTAAAATTGTTTTTGTTACATTTATTTGAATTGTTTGTAAAAAACCTACACACATACCAACTCCCTGCAAACCTCTGCATCTAATTCAGACTAATTACCGAGAAACTCTGACACATGATTCTCCACCAGAAGGAGGATCAGCAAAAACTGCTAAGGTATGATATTCCGGTGCTTCATCTCCATAGAGAACTCTAAAAGTATATAGTTTTGGTTGACCTTGAGCATCGGTAATTACTGTCAAAAGTGTATTATTCGTGTTGGGCAATCCGGGAATTTTCAGTTTGGGAATGCGTCGCAGTTGAATGACATTAGCTCCTGAGTTTTTACAATCTCCTGTAGCACCACTTTCTTGACCAAACTGCATACACATAGGGCCATCAAAGTCCAATATCACCTGTGATGGGTCGTTGAGCCAGACTTTTCTAATAGTTTCGCCTGCGGGGATAAAGCTTAAGTTTGTTCCTTGTTGATACCAAACTTTGATAGTTGGTACAACTCCGCTTAAACCTTGGGCTTGACAGGAAAAAATTGAGCGAAGAACAGCATTATTAGCTGTAGCCCGACCTGCCAATAATAAGATTGCACCTGCAAATATAAGAGAAACACAGTTACCGAAATGACGATGTAACCGGGTATTCGGTAAGGAAAGAGGTTGCATAAACTTGCATTCTTTCATAATTAAAATTGCATTGATTGGTTAACGTATATTTCAACTTCAGTTCCAGCCGATAGTAGCCAAATGTTGCTTTGTTGTTGCGTCATTTGGGCTATTGCTTGTTGATTGCGCTGGGAAATTTGGGGAACGACGGAGCTTAAACCACCTTCGAGTACCCCAGCCCAAATATTTCTGCGGTTGGAGTCGTTGGTGACAACGGTACTACCACCGTTAACAGTGACTTGGGAATCGGTGCGATTATACAACTCTGCGGCTTTGGCAATCCCACCTAACACAAATAATCCTGCATCCATTGAGGCGATTGATGAGCTGCGATTGGGATATTGCTGTGCTACCAGGGGACGACCTCCAGACGCACGGATGAGGAGCGCGTTTTCGGGTACATCTCTTTCTGTGAGGTTGCCGTTATCTGGGATGATGACTTTGACTATCTTCAGCTGGACTAAACCCTGTTCAGAAATCGAGCTGACTTGGATTAATAACTCAGTTTTAGCAGGTAAAGCGATCGCGCCATCTCCGTCTTTAAGTGCTTCTCGCAACTGCACAACAAACAAGTTGGGATTGTCGTTATTATTCTCATTACCTCTACCTCTAGTATTTTCACCAAACACAGCCGTTGCGAGAACAGCTTTGGCACTAGTTCCTACCTTGAGAGATTTAGGAGCTTGATATCTTGCTTGACTGATGACTGGGGCTGTTCTTTGTGGTGGTTGGGATATATTCGGATTAACATTCTGGGGTGGATAGCTATTATTTTCCGGTGGTGGAACAGCAGCCGTTACTCTAGGTACATCACCAATATTTACCTCACCATAACTACCCAACTTGGCTAACCTTGACCATTCTTCAAAGGGGTTGGGTGTCGGTGGTGCAGCCGTTGGTTGAACTGGGGGTGGTGGTAGCTGGGGAATAGCTGCATTGGCTACAGGGATAGGTGGCGGTAGATAGGGGTTAGCTGCAACTCGCTCAACTATGACGGTGCGTGGTGCAGGCTGCGCCGATAATCTGTCAGTTGTTGCACTAGGGTTATTTTGTGCCGTCGGGGTGACAGTTGGACGTGCAGAGGGTGAGGTGGCATTTCTCAGGTTTTGTTGTGCAGTCTTCACCGCCTGAGCTTGTTCAGCCAGAGCTAATTTAGTCTTGAGAGTTTCTACTTCTTGCTGTAGGTTTGCTTCTGGAGATAAATTAGCAACTGGTGATGGCGTTGGCGACGCAACTATAGGTTTTGGCTTTTGATTGCTACCGCTCATCATTTGCGATAAAAACAACCCAGCTACTACCACTATAGTTAAGGTAGCCGTACCGACTAAGGCTAATTTGGCAAAGGGGTTAGAGGCTAGGGGTTGTTCTGTTTGAGCTTCTGGTGGTGTAACAGGGGATACTTCATCTACAAAAGATTGACGATTAACATCAACAGATTCTTCTTCCAAACCAACCAACTGCGCCATCTTTGATTCCCAATCATCTAATTGGTAATCCTCAGTGGTTAAAGGGGTGAGTGGTTTCGTGGGTGTTTCGGAAATAGCAGAATAGGGAGTCATAGTGTAGTGCTTAGTTGGAATTACCTGAACAGTTCTTGTTTTCGAGGTCGCAGACATTGTAAATTTCTAACCGAGCTTCACCCAAACGGTAAGCAGCTAAATGCCAGGGTAGGGGTGTAGGGGGTAGAGAAATTGCTGATTCATCGATAGCTCTGACTAAAACTTGTTTATTAAAGGGAATTGACCTGCCTAAGTTATCAGAATTATTAAAAATTAATTGATTAGACAAAATTTCTACCTTCCATTTTCCTTCACCAATGGGAGTTGGCTGGGAAATTCGCTGGATGATGAATATATGTTGATCACTTCTATTAGTATTGCCAAATTTCTGAGAAAAATTCAAATTATTAATCTCAGATAAAAATTTTGATTGAAAATTACTAGCTAATAACGAAGAACTAGTTTCCCAGATGGTTGCTTGTGGTTGTTTGGATGACCACGTGAGCATCAGGGTCATAGTTTCACCCACAAAGCGGCGAATTGTTTCTGGATGACGCTCCACACTTGATTTTGGGTCTACTGTAATCGCATTACCGTTGACAAGTTGTACTAAACTGCGTGGTGTTAATCGCTGATTTAATAGCTCTAACATCGACCCGTGAAACATCAACAACATTAAAGTAAACAGGTGTAACCCAAATGTGCCGACAGCCAACATAGGGAGAATACTACTTTTTCTAGTTTCAGATTTCAGTAATTGCATAATAAGCGTGACCAGAGAATAGAATCATGCTGTCTTACTCTGTGCCTCCGTGTCTCTGTGGTTAAATCTTTCCACCACAGAGGCACATTCGCGGAGCGTCCCGCAGGGAAGACACAGAGAAAAAATAGTCTTGAATTTATTTAATGAAACTATCATTTGTACATGGATTTGATTGATTTGTATCTCCATTGTTATAGTTATCTATTAAACATAAATTCCGAATTTCATAAATTTCTAATTTATCAGTGCGACTACTATAAATGGCTTTTTGCAAGTCGGTACTATTTTCCGCTAAGGGATAGGGAAAATAATCTACTGCACGTACCAATAAGTCTTTATTAAACGGAGTAATTAATCTTTGACCATCAGCTTGTTTTTTTTGGATTAAATCGGCTACCATGCCTACGCGCCACTGACCGGGTGAGATTTGTACAGGGGGATAAACTCGCTTGATGATTAGTTGTGCGGTCATGGCTTGGTTGGGGTTACTAGCAAAAACCTCTGGTGGAGTCATGTCAGCTAATACGCTTAAAAAACCTTTGCGAAAATCTTCAGAAATGGCGAAACTTGCTACCCAACTGCTAGTAGTAACTTTCTGGCTACCGCCGGTTGGTGTTCTGACTAAAATTCCCGCGTCGGTTTTGGGTTTGGCGACTTCTTCAATGGTTTGTGGGGGTAGAGTTCCCGACCAATTAAACATTGACATCATCGTTTTACTCACAAACTGACGAATAGCTTGGGGGTCTCTGGCTAATTCATCAATATTATTAATCGGTTGACCATCAATTGTCTGCACAAAAGTAGGGGGTTTTCGCAGGCTCAATTGGCGGATATTCAACCCTTGTACTATGAAAATTAATAATACTAAGAAGTGTAACCCGAAAGTAGCGATCGCAAATATTGTTAAAGCACTGATTTTTTGTTCTTTTTTTCTCGTCAACAAATTAGCCATCGCTAATTCACCCCCGTATTTTTATATTCTGTCTCTCACTAATTCCGATGAATTACTAATAGCATTAAATACTGACATTCCCCCTAAACCAGCTAAAATTAAAGATAATAGTGGTGCTAAAATGCCCAAAAAGATGATAAACCACATTAAATCAGGATTGGCATTTGGGTCTTGTGCTGGGCCATTCATGATGACTGCGGCAGTTAAAACGGCAATAATGTTAAAGGATATTTTGGCAATTCCCGCCGCTAAAAATCCTGTCACCCAAGCGAAAATCGGTTTACCAGCTACAGGTAACAAAGAACCACCTACAGCTAAAGGGCCTAATGCTGCTATTAACAACATGGTGGCTTCAATTAAGTTTTGAAAGGCATATTGCAAAGAGATGAGAAAGTTTTTAATTGTGGTTTGAGCGGTATTACCCAACAAGGAATTAAAGTTAGTTTCGGTAACAATTCCTGTGCCGAATCTAATCTGATTAACTTGATTTTCTAGTCTATTAATCCAGGTTTGATTACCATATAAATTTCTATATTCCCGCCAGAGGTTATCAATTCTTTCGCTGGCTTTGGTTAAGCATTGGCTTTGTTGTTCTCCCGTGAGTGACTGACAAGGACGTAGTAATGAACCAGCTACTTCTTCGGCTACACTCATATTTAATGCTTGCTGATAAACTTGATTGGCATTGGCTGTAGTGATAACTTGCTGGTTGACTGTATTAATGAAGTTTCTCATGCCTAATGTCAAGTTTGAAAGAATGCTACCATTACCAGGATTACTGAGTAAAACTACGACGATAAAAGGCCAGACAAGTGCTGATATGGGACGGGAATATTCACTGTGAATTACGTCTTTTAGCCATTGCATCATGAAAAATAAAAGTGTGCCAACGGCGAAGAATACACCTAGGTTGGTTAATGCTCCATAGAGGTTGTTATTGGTATTATTTTGGAGTAGGTCTAGCCATTGATTGTCCCAGCTTTCGGCTAGGCGGCGCGCTGTTGTTGCACCGCTATTTAGGGTGTCGGTGATGCCAATTTCGGCTAGGATTTGTTTCGCGCAAAGGCGCAAAGGCGCAAAGGTAGTCATACATATTAATTCTCTGGTTTTGTACCAAATAATTCTATCTGGGAGGTGGTGCGTAATAGTCTGGATGCTTCTGTGGCTGAATCTAATCTCCTCGCTCGATTTGATTCTTCTATTTGTTGGGAAATGTTGGCTAAGTTTAAATTGGAGTATTGAATAAATTGATTAGTTTGCAAAGTTTGGGCTAAGTTTTCAGCTATTATTTTTGATTGTTCACTCTGGATTTTAATACTTTGAAGCTGCAAGTTGGACTCTCCTCTTTTGGCAACGGTTTCTGCAACACCAGGAGGTAAATTATTGACAATTAGATCGAATATACTATTGGATTCATTATTAATATTAGTAATATTCTCTATGGTGCGTTCAGTATTTTCTAGTTTATTTTTTGTTCTGATTTGGGCATCTCTCCCTAAAACACCTACTACTGAACTACGAGTTATTACTCGATTAATTTCGTTGTTGACTGAATTAGAATGTACTGCTTGATTATTCTCAAATTTATCAGGGATAGAATTAAAGAATAAAATACCTTGACGGGCTTGCTTTCCTGCATCTATGGGATTAGGTAAATTCAAATCACCACGAGAACTATTTACAGCATTTTGTGTATTATTCTCTAAACTGTCACTTAGGTTATTTCTCAGATAGTTTTGGAAGTCTGTAGAGTAATATTGAAAGTCTGTCCAAACTTGACCTAGTTGTGCGATCGCTGGCAAAATTAATAAGGCTGAAAATGTCAGAGTTAATAAAGTAGTTTTTTTCATATATCTATCACCCCAGTCACATAACTTAATTTTGAATTTTGTTAGCGCAGCGTTAGCGAGTCCGCGAGCGTCATTTTGAATTTTGAATTGATACGACTAACTACCACGCAGCGAAGCCACTAACTGACGGGCAAATATAGAAATTGCTTCATATTTATTGCTATAAGTTTGCATTGCTTGTTGACGGGCGGTTTGTTCATTGGGATTATTCGCAACTACTGCTAATTGTTCGTAGCCGGGATAGTAACGACAGAAGGTAGTGATACCGTTATCGTCTAGTAGCCATTGACTATATACTCCTTCTTTGCGGGGAAAAAAGCTTTCGGTGGCGTTGCGGGATATAATTTCGCGGGGATATTTCAAGATGCTGACAAAACTATCTACGGCGACTGGTTGAATACGCCCAATTAATCTGGTGGTGAGGTTTTGTAAAATCTTGGATGCGGCTCTAGATTTGGCGATGGTGTCGGGGTCTTGGGCTGATAAGATGACTCTAATACCGGCTTTTGCACCGTTGGCGCACATTCTGCCCACTAAATCAGAAATTTGGTCAAATTCAAATAAAATTGGGGCTTCATCAATAAAGAAGATGGACGCGGGACTACTTAAGGCGCGGCGCAAGGCGGCGGAATAGGCACTTAAGGAAAGTACGGCTGCATCTTCGTTATCGGAGAGGTTTCGTAGTGCAAATACTAATAGTTGGGCATCGGTAGGAAAGCTGGATGGTGCAGAGATGGCTTGTCCCACGCGGCTAGATAGCCAAAACCTTAACCGGAGGTGAATTTGACTCAGTGCATCTTCTACTCTACCACTTACGGCATCTAGTCGCAGATGTTCGGGGGAACAGAAATGCAGAAAGTCTTGTAGGGTAGGGGTTTTCTGCCAAGCTGGACTACCAAAACCTGCTTCTATGGCCATCCGATAGCGTTCTTGAATGCCGATATCAGCAAAGAAGGCTGTTAAAGCTAGGTTGAGGAGAGAACGCACGGTTTGGGTGAGGAGTTGATTATCGCTGGATGACCCTAACACCATTGTCATGAGGGCTGATTCCAAAAAGGCGGTATAATCGAGTAAGCGATCGCGTTGTTGTTCAGGATCGAGCGATCGCAAGTCTGGTTGCTCAAATAAGTTATTGGATTGTTTAGAAATATCAAAGTAAGCCCCGTTCCCTCCCATGAACTCGGTATAGTCGGTAAATGTTGATGTGCCGTCTGGTTTGGGAAAGTCTAAGGCGACTACAGGAATACCATGCGCCAAGGCTTGGGTTAAAATTCCTGAAACTAACACTGATTTACCTGCACGGGTGGTAGCAAATAAAGCTAAGTTTTTGTGCTGATTAAATAAGTCTAGATGTATCGGTGTACCGCCTTCTTCTGCTACTAATTCAAAGCCTTGTTTATCTCCAGCTTTGGTTAATACTAAAGGCATCAACCCCGCCACTTCACTAGTTAAATATAACTGACGACGGTTAAATGGTTTGACTAATAAACCTTCCCAAACTATGGGTAGAGACTGTAACCAAATCTTCCAGGCGTATTCTATTTCTCTCACTACCTGGGCTGGACGTTGAAAACAGTTTTCAATATATCTTGTCGCTTCGTCTAATTTTTCTACTGTGGGACGATGGACAAAAATTGCCACCCCCGTATAAATGGGAACTGCACCTTCATATAATTGTTCTTGGGCTGCGACGGATTTTTTTAATTTTAATTGAGCATTAACATCAATAGTTCTACTTTTTTCTTGCGCCATCATTGCTGTCATATTTGACTGCTTTAGCACTCGCTGCAAGGTAGTTTTGACCAAAGCTGGATTTGCTGGTGTTAGTTCACAAACAATTTCTGTATCTACTACCGTTTCCCTAGCTAGTAGTTCCCATAAATACCGCAGTTGAGCGAATTTATTCGGCCAACCACCGGGTTTTTCTAAGAAAGTCAATGCGCCAATATATTTATTGTTCACATTTACCCATCTGCGATCGGCACAAGGTACGCTAGAATCCATCAGCATGGTTGTACTGTGGATATTTTCCATCAGCAATTTTGTACTAGGTAAATCGGAAGAGACTTCTTCGTGCAGTCCATTTTCATCTAAGTTAACTAATTGGGGAATTGGTATTGCTTGGGTATCGTTAAACCGCCGCCAAATATTTTCCCAGAGTTCTCCAGCATTCAGGGGTTTAATATCTAAACCCATTTTGTTCGATAACAACTGTTCCCAACGACAAAACCCTTGTTGGTAAGCTTTGATAATAACTGTTTCTATCCGTTGATTTTCAATATCTGCCAGTTCACCCTTAAATTTTAACCACCAACCTTCAGCTTGACCTAACAGCTTTTCAATCCAATCATTGGCATTGGTGGAATTTGGCTCAACGGTGTACGTCACATAAATTTTGAGGAATTTTGGCTTACGCAATCCGGCGTTAGTTAGTTCTTTAATTCTGGCTCTTTCTGCCATCAATAAATATTTAATATCCCGTGAAGGAGCAGATTTAATTAAGTCTGTTAGTTCTGCTTGTCTCTCCGTATCAGAACTAAAAGAACCCATGTGTAATGTCATTCTCTCCCCATCGGGGATGTCTTTTAAGCCAGATTCAATATTATCAAAAATTGTGTCTATTTGTTCATTTCTTAAGGTGGTGTGGATACCTCGACACTCAAAACCAAAAACAAAGCAGAATCTATCTTTTTGAATGCCTTTAGTTAAAATATATGCGCCCACATCCCGCCCATCTAATAAGATACGCAGCATGGTTGATAAATGCAGAGCATCTTCAAAAGGCGTTAACCTACTTTCTTGTCCGGCGATACCGACGCTTTGTTTTCCGATTTTTTGCTTCATGGTTAACTTCTAACAAGCTTTGATAACGAGCAAAGCCTCTTGTCCAAGTGGGAACTCCGATGAATTTACTTAAAAAACGCCAACTTCTACCACCAGTTAATATCCACCAAGTTGCTATTCCCCAACCAGCAATTAATGCAGTCCATAACCATCGTTGAAAGTCATCTTGGAAAACTCCCCCAAAAATTCCATTGATGATAAAGTATGATGCTAGGACAATTACTGTCCAAGGAAATATTTGATCGGCGGGAATAGGGCCTAATGATGGTTGTGAACCTAAAATTTGATTGACTGGGCGAAATTCTTGTTGTCGTTCCTCAGACATAATCAATTAATACAGTGTACTTTATTTATTACTATCACCAATCACAAATCCTGTGAGAACATCTGCAACAGTCACAGCCACAACCACTAATAAAGGAGTTCTCGCCATACTTTGCCAATCTTCATCCTTCCGAACTGCGTTGATGACACCAATTAAAGCCACAGCTATATACAGTAAATAAATCGCGCGTAACACATTAAAGATTAAACTAACTGCGGGTTGACTGTTGTTAGTGCTTGATGCTCCCTGGGTTAATGTATTTATAAAAAAATCTTCAGCCCTTTTGAAAAATTGAGCATTAGCCGGAGCAGCAAAATAATCTAACCAAAACAGGCTCATAATCATAGCTACAGCTAAAACTTGACCAATGATCAACCAACGTTTTGGTAGATGTGACTGTTGCCCAATTTGTTGAATTACTATGGCGATTAAACTACCAGCCAGTAAACAAAAAACCAAGAAAGGACTTTTTAAGCTAATCACGCTTAAAAATACAGCACAAGCCAATAAAAACGGGACTGATTCGATTAATTTTAGCCACCAAAATGCTAATATTTTTCTGAATTTGTCAGTAACTTGTACTAGGTTAGCTGTTAAACCTCGCTCATTTTTTTGAACAGGAAGACTATTCTTAAGCATTTAGTAATTTCCTTACCAGTTGTTGCAAATATAGGTTCGTTGTGATATCGAAACTTTGATAATTTAACATGATATAACACTCGTTATTCAAAAAAATTTAGACTCTTACTTAGAATATCCATCCCTCCTATTAACTATTGTTAAAATTTAGTTAACAACATCTTAACATTATGTTAAATAAAAGTTTTTGCTAGTATCCAAATTCCAGATTTTATAAATGCTGTAGATTGATCAGACTAGTAACGCAGTGAAGTTAAAGTTCAAAATAAATGTCAATTTTTAAGAAAAGTTTTTTGGATAAATTGATCAATTAATGCTATGATTAGTTCAAAATGTCATTCATATTAACGTAAATACACTAAATCTAGAATCACTCCTCTTTTTTTCTCGGTATAGATATAGATTTACCGATGATAAGCAGATTGATTAAATTTTGGTATCTATAGCGATCGCATTCCTGATAACCTTTGCACTAGGTTAATGGATAGGGGGCAAAATGTCTAGTCTGAAACACCTTGAGGGAAAAGTGGCATTAGTCACAGGTGCGACACGGGGTATTGGCAAGGGAATTGCGATCGCACTTGGTGAAGCCGGAGCGACTGTATATATTACAGGACGCAGGTTAAACCAAAACTCTAGCGATGATATTGCAGGTAGTCTGAGTGAGACTCAATTAGCCGTAGAACAAGCAGGGGGCGTATGTATTCCCGTGCAGGTAGACCACAGCGATGATGAGCAGGTGCGGTTACTGTTTGAGCGTATCGAAGATGAGCAGCAGGGAAAACTCGACCTACTGGTGAATAACGTTTATGCAGGAGTCCCGGCATTAACGGATGCTCAAGGTAAACCCTTTTGGGAATGTGAACCGAGTCTGTGGGATGCTTGTAACAACGTTGGTCTGCGTAGCCATTATATAGCCAGTGTATTTGCTAGTCGCATCATGGCCAAGCAAAAACAGGGGCTAATTTGTAACATTTCCTCTTGGGGTGGTCTGTCCTATATATTTGGTGCAGCTTATGGTGCTGGGAAAGCCGGCTGCGATCGCCTCACATCTGATATGGCTGTAGAGTTAAAACCATACAATATTACTGCTGTTTCCATCTGGCCGGGAATCGTGGGTACAGAACTCTTTTCCCAACTCGCCTCAGAAATGGCGGAGCAAAATACCCATAATCAAACAACCTCAGTCATCAGTGAGCGATATAACTGGGAAACTCCCTTATTCACAGGACGCGTAATAGCTAAATTAGCTACAGAACCAAACATCATCCGCCGTACAGGACGCGTACAGATTGTAGCTGAATTAGCTCAACAATACAGAATTGTAGATCAAGATGGCAACCTACCTGCATCCCTACGTTCACTACGATTTCTTATCCCTTCTGCCCTACCTAGCCTCAGAAAACATTCCTGGCTCATCCCAGATATTAAAGTACCTTGGTCACTCTTACTATTAACCGCCCTCAAATCCCCTAAAATTTAATCTGAATTTTGAATTTTGAATTTTGAATTTTGAATTGTCCATGACTCAACTATCCCAGACGGTTATTCTCATTACCGGTGCATCCGGTGGGTTCGGACTGGAACTAACCCGACAGTTATTAGAGGCTGGTAGCCGACTGATTTTAACGAATACAAACGAAACTGTCTTGCGTGAGCGAGTCGCAGAAATTCAACAAGAAGTCAAAACAGGTGAAGTCCTAGCTTGTCTGAGTGTTGATTTGGCTACACGGGAGGGATGTGAAACCCTTTATAGACAAGTAAAAGCACTAAATATCCCCGTTGATATTTTAATTAACAATGCTGGGATTGGCTTATTTGGTCGCATGGATGAAGTTCCGAGTGAGAAATGGGAACGCATTATACAAGTAAATCTACTAGCACCAATGCGGTTAAGTGCCTTATTTGCGGCTGATATGATTGCTCGTCAACAGGGTCATATTGTTAATATTTCTTCCTTAGCGGGGTGGACAGCATTTGGTGGAATGGCTCATTATGCAGCCAGCAAATTTGGCTTGCGTGGTTTCAGTGAGGGGCTGTTTAACGAAGTCAAAGACTACAATGTCAAAGTAACAGCCGTTTATCCTTTCTTTAGCCGTACCCCCATTCTGAAGTCAGAACGGTATGGAACTATAGCTAAAAAATTCCAAGGTTTTCCAGAAGATTTGGTGACAAATCCAGCCGATGTCATGCGTGAGACGATACAAGGAATCGTTCGCAATCAACTGCACGTATTTCCAGATAAGACTGCTCAACGTGTCCATCTGCTCAAACGATATTTTCCCCAGTTACTTGACTGGATTATTGCTAGGTCTGGGAGGAGGTTAAAAAGTGGTCAGAGCAAATAAATGTAGTAGTGCGGTTAATTTTGCCTGACTACTTATCCACCGCTTTAAGCTGCCAAGAAAATGTTACCCTAGGCTCTATATCAGCAGTAATTACACGGGTAGCAGCGAATGAGCAAACGCTTATCGCAAATTTGGCAGAATATTCGGGAGTCTTTCTCTATACAAGAGAGTGTGAACACAGCCATTGAAGGTAGTCAGGCGGTTTTAGAAGCTGCAAAGACACTCCAAGAACAGGGTGCTAGTTTAGCAGTCTTAAAACCTGTACTGCAAAACTCATCTTCTTTACTAGATGTGTTATGTTCACCGATGGCGCAGGTAATAGGTGCAGGTTTACCGTTTGTACCAATGGGTATCGCTTTACTCAAGGCGACTCGTGATATAACCAAGCAAAACCTATCTTTAGAAGACTGTGTTTTGATAGTTAGTCAAGCTGCTTATTTAGAAAGTACCAATGATATTTTAAAGAAATACCAGATTAATTGGGATGCCAAGGTAGATGCTAAGGCAGTTAGTAAACAATTAGAAAAAATTAACGATTTAGAATTAGATTATGACAGTGCGAGTCAAGTAATTAATTGTTTTCATAAATCACAATTAGCCGAGGCATTTAATCAAGTCTTACTCACAAAATTAACCGCAGTTCAAGCACATACATCTCAGCTTTTAGTAGATTGTATTGCTCGGAATACTCACCGCTATATTCTCAAAGCTTGGATAGAAGCTGGGGATGTGGTTAATAATATTCTTCGACCTTCCTTTGGTGATTGGCAACAAGAACAGAATAGATTTCAGAGTATAGATGAATATTTAAAAGATTATATTGCTAATAAACCTTTAGAGAAGGTCTTTGATGAAAGTTTTATTTTTCAAGATATCTATGTACCTCTTAATGCCAAGACTGTAGATAAAAATGGTAATATCAATGAACAAGCTGACTCTTTTTCTTTAGAAGTCTGGGCGAGAAAAATTCTGCTGAATCCAGATAACTTAGATAAAGTTATGTTTATCCAAGGAGGTCCCGGACGAGGTAAAAGTGTTTTTTGTCGGATGTTCGCGGATTTTGTCCGACAACATTTATATCCCCTTTGGATACCAATATTAATTCGTTTACGGGATGTTGATACTTTTGAATCTCGCTTAGAAAATACCCTGGAATCCGAATTAAAACTTGGGTTTATTCAAGATAATAAAAAATGGTTAACCAATCCTAATACACGGTTTTTATTTATTCTAGATGGGTTTGATGAATTACATATTGAAGCCCGAAATAATGTCAATTTAGAGGCATTCATTAAACAGGTAGCGGGATTTCAGAAGGAATGCAAAGATTACCAGGAAATGGGGCATCGTGTGATCATTACTGGTAGAGCAATGGCTTTACAAGGTATCTCATATTTACCACCGAATTTAGAACGTGTGGAGATTGTCGCAATGGATAGACAACTCCAACAGCAATGGTTCAATAAGTGGGAAGCAGTGCAGATTAATAAAGGTAAATCTGCTGCATTTAAAAAGTTTTTAGACAGTTATAAATGCCCTGATGAAGTCAAGAAATTAGCTCAAGAACCGCTACTACTCTATTTGTTAGCGGCGATGTATCGAGATGGGAAGTTAGAGATTGATAAATTAGAACAAGCTAGCGATGACCTCACAGCTAAAATTATCATTTACCAAGAGGCTTTAACTTGGGTACTGACCAAACAACGTTCTGAAAGAGATGGTACTAACTTAAACATTGAGTTCACCCAACAAAAACCCGAAGATTTAAAACGCATTCTCACAGAAGCGGCTGTTTGCGTGGTGCAATCTGGGGGTGAATTTGCTTCTATGTCAATGTTAAAAGCACGTTTACAAGAAGATGAAATAGCCAAGGCTTTTATTGAGAAAGCCAAACAAAAACTTGGTGATGAGGCTCTCAAAACAGCTTTAGCCGCATTTTATATTCGTCCGGCGGACAAGCAAGAAGGTGGGGTTGAGTTTTTCCATAAAAGTTTTAGTGAGTTTCTGTTTGCTGAACGCTTAAAATTACGGCTCAAAGCTTGGACGCAATATTACGATACAGAGGAGGGGAGACAGCCGATTATTTCTGATGCTCCGATGAATTGGGAAATCTATGATTTACTTGGTTACGGTGGGTTAACACGAGAAATTGTTGATTACCTAATGGGGTTGTTGATTGAAAGTCAAGATTTCCCCTGGGTGGAGTTATTTAAACGGTTAGACAAGTTTTACAGTAAATGGTGTGAAGGAAAATTTATTGACTCGGCTGAGGAGACTTTAGCTCAGAAGAAGTTGCGACAGTTGCAAAATTATGGAATTACAGGGTTAGGTCAGCGTCAGGTTGATGTTTATGCAGGGTTAAATGTGATGATTCTGCTCTTGGAGTTGCACCGTTATGCTCAAGGGCGAGATGATCTTAAAACAGAAGTTATCTTTTATCCATCTGGTCAACCACAAGCAAATACTCTGACAAACCAACTACTTTGCATCATTAATTACAGCGATGGTCTTGAGCCTAAAAACTTTATCAGTATAGTTGGACAATTTCTCAGTGGCGCAGACCTCAGTGGCGCAAACCTCAGTCGCGCAAACCTCATTCGCGCAAACCTCAGTCGCGCATACCTCAGTGACGCAGACCTCAGTCGCGCAAACCTCAGTCGCGCATACCTCAGTCGCGCAAACCTCAGTCGCGCAAACCTCAGTCGCGCAAACCTCAGTCGCGCATACCTCATTCGCACAAACCTCAGTGGCGCAGACCTCAGTGGCGCAGACCTCATTCGCACAAACCTCAGTGGTGCAGACCTCAGTGGTGCAGACCTCAGTGGCGCAAACCTCAATGACGCAAACTTCAGTGGCGCAAACCTCATTCGCGCAGACCTCAGTGGTGCAGACCTAAGTGACGCAAACCTCAGTCGCGCAGACCTCAGTCGCGCAAACCTCAGTGGCGCAGACCTCAGTGGCGCAGACCTCAGTGGTGCATACCTAAGTGACGCAAACCTCAGTCGCGCAGACCTCAGTCGCGCAAACCTCAGTGGCGCAGACCTCAGTGGCGCAGACCTCAGTAGTGAAATCGGGGGAGATATGCGTTGGGATGAAAATACAAAATGGTAGAATGTGCGAGGACTGGATACAGCGATTAATGTACCAACAGCCTTAAAGCAACAGTTGGGGATGGTGGAAGAAGCAGGGGAGCAAGGGGACGCAGTTTAAATACTCGTTAATGGCGTTCTGCGGCTGATTAAATATAATGTGCGTTATATGAGTATTTTTGACCTCTCCCCCAACCCCTCTCCGACGCGGAGAGGGGAGTAAGAAGCGTAATTTTGCTTTGTTTTTCTTTACTTTCTTCGCAGGCTACGGTGTACACACAAGTCTGATAACCTTATACCGTATCGTTTTGATCCCCCCTAACCCCCCTTAAAAAAGGGGGGAATTAGGATCAAAGTCCCCCTTTTTAAGGGGGATTTAGGGGGATCAAGCCACATTTAGCACCTAGCACTCCAGATGTGTGTATACCGTCAGTAGTCACAGGAGAAGGAAAGGTCATTGCGATCGCCTTTTCACCAAATTGGTAATTGGTAATTGGTAATTATGTGGGTTTCAAGCCCCCACTGATTGCAAATTGCGAATTGCGAATTGCGAATTGCGAATTGCGAATTGCGAATTGGTTTCACCCCCACCATTCCACGTCTAACTTATGGATCATCGAACTCGCTTACAAATGATTTTGGCTGATACACCTGTGGGTCAAGTATTACCTGCGATAGCTCAATTACATCTCCCCAATTGGTGGTTAGCTGGGGGTGCGGTGAGAAATACTGTTTGGCGTTCCATCTTTGGAGAGGAATGTGGGTTATTTATTAAAGATTTTGATATTGCTTTCTTTGATCAAACAGGCGATCGCACCCAAGAATTAGCCGCTAAAACCAGCTTGACACAACAGTTTCCCGATTATGAGTTTGATGTCAAAAATCAAGCTAGTTTCGCCCGTTGGCGTTCTGGCCGCCGTCCCTACACTAGTACAGAGGATGGGATTCAAGATTGGTTACACACGGCGACGGCTGTCGGTGTGAGGTTAAATACTCAAGGGGAATGGGAATGTTTTGCCCCCTACGGATTTGATGATTTATTTAATGGCATCATTCGACCGACACCAGCACATATTGATGATCCTGATGCTCACAATAAAGCATCTACCTTTTTAGCCAAGTGTCCGCATTTGATTAATTCGTAATTAAAGCGCGTTATCCATAACGTAATTATGAATAACTTGCTTCAAAAGCACAGGCGATCGCTAATTGGGCGTGCTGTAATAATGTATCTTTATCTAAAGTTTTCACATCATATTGTGGTGTAATTGCTAATAATTTTTCAATTCTGGCTCTAGCAGCTTCAACTACAAATGTAGCCAAGCTACCCTGACTTAACGCCGTAGCAAAATCTTCAGCTATTTTATAAGTCCGTTCCATAGATGATGAATGAATATTGCGCGACACGATAAATAAATCACACCCAGCGTTAAATGCACGCGCTACTGTTCCCTGTTGAGTAAACATATCGGAGACAGCTTTCATATCTAAGTCGTCAGACACCACCACACCCCCAAATCCCAATTCTTCCCGCAGGATGGTTTTAAGAATGGCTGGTGAGAGAGTCGCAGGCCAGTCAGGATCTATTTTGGGAAAGAGAATATGAGCTGTCATCATGATGGGAATTTGTGCCTCAATCAAAGCTTTAAATGGGATTAATTCTCGTACTCGTAAGTCTTCTATACTGAGATTGAGGATTGGTAATTCCACATGAGAGTCTTTACTAGTATCTCCATGTCCGGGGAAATGCTTGGCAGATCCCACAATTCCCGATGCTTTGAGTCCCTTGTAATATTCACAGACAGCTTTAGCAGTAGTTTCAGGGGTGCTACCAAAAGCGCGAAATCCAATAATAGGATTTTGGGGGTTGGAATAAATATCTGCTACAGGAGACCAAGATATATTAATCCCCAGTGATTTTAATTCTCTACCTGTGGCTTTGGCTACTTCCCGTGAGTGCGATCGCAACAATATAGCATGAGGAAACCTTGTAATTGGTAAAGGTGTCCGCACGACTCGCCCGCCTTCATGGTCTAATGTAAAAAACATCGACTCACGTCCAGCATATTCTCTGATTTGATGGTGCAAATCCCTAAAACTTTCCAGCCACACCTCATAAGGGACACCATCCAGAAAATTTTTGCCGAAAAATATTACCCCTACAGGTTTCAATTCACTCAGAGCGCGTTTATCCTCATCACTTAAGGTAGTACCAGAAATACCAAGAATGAGGTGATTGCCAAAGCTTTCTATTTGTTGTGATACTGGCATAATAATTTACTAAGCCCCGTTGGGGCGGGTGTAGGGGTGTAGGGGTGTAGGGGTGTAGGGGTGTAGGGGTGTAGGGGTGTAGGGGTGTAGGGGTGTAGGGGTGTAGGGGTGTAGGGGTGTAGGGGTGTAGGGGTGTAGGGGTGTAGGGGTGTAGGGGTGTAGGGGTGTAGGGGTGTAGGGGTGTAGGGGTGTAGGGGTGTAGGGAAAAAAGACGCTTCCCCAACAACAGAGCTTGTTAAAAGCCTCGCCCCAAAGGACGACTGCGCCCTTACGTTAGCGTAGCGGGAGTCCGGGTTCAATCCTCGTCCAACGCCTTAGACCCTTAGACCCTTATACCCCTACACCCTTATACCCTTATACCCTTAACAAATAGATGGAAATTACTAATTGTAAATTAGTAGCAATGCCAAATGTAACAGATTGCAACGTATAATGAGAACGATAAAACGATTAAGAAATATTGAAAAACAGTAGGTTTAAATGCGAGTAGCGATCGCTGGTGCTGGTTTAGCAGGACTTTCCTGCGCGAAATATCTCACAGACGCAGGTCACACTCCCATTGTCTTGGAAAGCCGAGACGTACTGGGTGGTCTTGTGGCGGCGTGGAAAGACTCTGACGGCGACTGGTATGAGACTGGATTACACGCCTTCTTCGGTGCATATCCCAATATGCTCCAATTGCTCAAAGAGTTAGGTATTGAAGACCGACTCCAGTGGAAAGAGCATACACTGATTTTTAACCAACCAGACAAGCCTGGAACACTATCACGGTTTGATGTTCCCGATATTCCCTCTCCTTTCAACGTGATTGCGTCGATTCTTCGCAACCAAGATATGTTGACTTGGGAGCAGAAGATTCGCTTCGCCATCGGCCTAACTCCAGCAGTGGTTCGGGGTCAGAAGTATGTTGAGGACATGGACAAGTACAGCTTCTTAGAGTGGTTGGAAAAACAAGGTGTTGATGAGCGCGTGACAAGTGATGTGTTTATCGCTGCGTGTAAAGCACTGACCTTTATCAATCCCGATGAAGTTTCTGCCACAATCCTCTTAACTGCACTCAATCGCTTTTTGCAAGAACGATATGGCTCGAAAATAGCATTTTTGGATGGTTCGCCGACAGAAAGGCTATGCAGTCCGATTGTAGATCACATCACAGCCGGTGGTGGCGAAGTGCGGCTGAATGCACCCATCAAAGAAATTGTCCTTAATGAAGATGGTAGCGTCAAGCACTTTGTTATTAGGGGATTAAACGGTGCAGATGATTACATTGAAACCGCCGACTTTTACGTTTGTGCCACCTCAGTAGACGTGATCAAAGCAATATTACCCAAGCCTTGGCAGCAAATGGAGTTTTTCCAGAAGCTAGAAGGATTGGAAGGAGTGCCAGTTATTAACCTGCACTTATGGTTTGATCGCAAATTGACAGAAATTGATCACCTATTATTTTCGCGATCGCCCCTCCTCAGCGTTTATGCTGATATGAGCAATACTTGTCGTGAATACGCTAATCCCGACCGCTCAATGCTGGAATTAGTTCTAGCACCGGCAAAAGATTGGATTAGTAAATCTGACGAGGAAATTGTCACCGCCACTCTTGCAGAATTAGAAAAACTCTTCCCCGATCATTTTGGGGGAGAAAATCCAGCCAAACTGCTGAAATCTCATGTAGTGAAAACGCCGCGTTCAGTTTACAAAGCGACCCCCGGTCGTCAACAGTACCGTCCCTCCCAAAAAACTCCCATTGCCAACTTCTTGTTATCTGGGAGTTACACCATGCAACGCTATTTAGGCAGTATGGAAGGAGCTGTACTTTCTGGTAAGCTAACAGCGCAGGCGATCTGCGAATCACTGCCAGTGGCCAATGCCTCTAACCTGCAAACGCTAACCCGACCGCCTGCAACGAATGCTGCAACTGCCTGATTCCCCCCCGCGCATGAAAACGCTGGTCTCTGTAGATGAGTCCTACAAAATTTGTCGGCAACTCACAGCCAAGTATGCCAAAACCTTCTACTTGGGTACTTTGTTAATGAGTCCGGCAAAACGTCAAGCTATCTGGGCAATTTATGCTTGGTGTCGCCGTACCGATGAACTAGTAGATGGTCCTACTGCTGCCATTACCACACCAGAAACCCTAGACCTATGGGAGCAGCATCTAGAGTCAATTTTTGCGGGTCATCCCGTAGAAAACTATGATGTAGCTTTGGTAGATACCCTGCAACGCTTTGCCCTCGACATTCAGCCCTTTCGGGATATGATTGCCGGGCAGCGTATGGACTTATACCGTAGTCGCTATGAAACCTTTGAGGAATTATACCTCTACTGTTACCGCGTCGCTGGTACAGTCGGCTTGATGTCAACATCTGTCATGGAAATAGACACCACCGGCAATACAGCCCCGTGGCATCAGCGTAAACAACCATATATTCCCACAGAAGAAGCGATCGCCAATGGTATTGCTCTTCAACTCACTAACATTCTCCGGGATGTTGGCGAAGATGCTAAGAGAGGGCGGATATATATTCCCCTAGAAGACTTAGCACAATTCAACTACACCGAACAAGAGTTCTTCGACGGCGTAGTCGATGACCGTTGGCGGGCGTTAATGCGCTTTCAAATTGAGCGGGCGCGGCAGTTCTACACCAAGGCTGAACAGGGCATCACTCATTTAGCCCCAGACGCACGCTGGCCTGTGTGGGCAGCATCCATGCTGTACGGGCAAATATTGGACGTAATCGAACGCCAAGATTACAACGTCTTTAATCAGCGTGCCTACGTCCCCCAATGGCAAAAGTTTCGCACCCTACCCATGGCTTGGATGCGATCGCAAGTGTTATGAAGAGTGCTGAGTAATGAGTGCTGAGTAATGAGTAATGAGTAATGAGTAATGAGTAATGAGTATCTTACTCAGCAATCTTCTTTTACCTGACTCATTATTAAGTGCTGAGTAAACTAAAAATCACTCAGAACTCAGAACTCACTACTCAGAACTCAGAACTCAGCACTCATTACTCAGTATGGGTACAATCCCCCACTCCTAAGTCTTCAACTTTGAATTTTGAATTTTGATAGGACTTATGCAACTGGCATATTTTTTGCGTAGGGTGTGTGACGCTGCGAAAGTATTTGAACGTAGTCATGAGACTTATAGCGTCACGCACCAACTGTCGATTGTGACACTTGAGTAAGTCCTGTTTTGAATTTTGAATTTTGAATTTTGAATTTTGAATTTTGAATTTTGAATTTTGAATTGGAGCGCAGCGACTTGACTTATCACTAAACATCTGCTACTATTAGTATTCGTGACCGTGGAGAGGTGGCTGAGTGGTCGAAAGCGGCAGATTGCTAATCTGTTGTACGGCAGGCAACTCCGTACCGAGGGTTCGAATCCCTCCCTCTCCGTTTTCCCATATCATAATGACACAGATTTTTTTGTGTTGTTTTATATCCAAAGGTAGATGTTATCATTTAACCTTTGGAGACTTGATAGGATACAGCTAAATTTAAAAATTTAGTTTGAATCTTACTTTCAAGCTCCCCTAGAATTGAGGAGTGAAAGTAATCATGACAAGAATTAGTGCCGCTCTTGCCCTAAGTTTAACTACCCTCGCAACTGGGTTTTTAATGGCAGCTTGTACAACCACCAATACAACTGATGGTACAGCTAGCAACACCACAGCTAGCCCAGCCGCCAACACAACAACTAGCAGTGGTACAGGATTAAAAATTGGCTCTTTATTGCCAACAACGGGTGATTTAGCATCAATTGGGCAGCAAATGGCCCCGGCTGTTCCTTTGTTAGTGGAAACTGTTAACGCCTGTGGGGGTGTTAATGGTCAACCAGTGACTCTGATTGAAGTAGACGACCAAACAGACCCCAAAGTCGGTGCAGCTGGTATGACTAAACTAGCAACTGTAGATAAAGTTGCTGGTGTAGTTGGTTCATTTGCTAGCAGTGTTTCCACGGCGGCGGTGTCAATTGCAGCGCAAAATAAAGTCATGCTGATTTCGCCTGGTAGCACCAGCCCCGTATTTACCGAAAAAGCACAAAAAGGTGATTTTCAAGGTTTTTGGGCGCGGACAGTTCCCCCCGATAGCTACCAAGGGCCAGCCTTAGCCGAACTTGCCATAAAAAAAGGCTATAAGCGAGTTTCTACAGTTGTCATTAACAACGACTACGGAGTTGGGTTTGAAAAAGCATTTGTCCAAGCCTTTGAAAAATTGGGCGGGACTGTAGTTAACAAAAATAATCCTGTCCGCTACGACCCAAAAGCTACTACCTTTGAAACCGAAGCAACTGCGGCTTTTGCGGGTAAACCCGATGCCGTCTTGGGTGTTTTTTATGTAGAAACGGGTAGCTTATTATTAAAATCAGCTTATCAGCAAGGTCTAACCCAAGGCGTACAAGTCATGCTCACAGATGGTATGAAATCAGATGAATTTCCGGCTCAAGTGGGTAAAACCAGCGATGGTAAGTACATTGTTTCTGGCGTTATTGGCACTGTACCCGGTTCTGATGGTAAGGCATTAGAAGCTTTTAAAAAACTCTGGCAATCTAAAAAAGGTGGTTCTCCTGGGGAATTTGCGCCCCAATCTTGGGATGCAGCCGCTTTGTTGGTATTAGCAGCACAAGCCGCTAAGGATAACACAGGTGTTGGTGTGGCGAATAAAATTAAGGAAGTATCTAATGCACCTGGTGTAGAAGTCAGTGATGTCTGTGAAGGGTTGAAGTTACTCAAAGAAGGTCAAGACATTAACTATCAAGGTGCTAGCGGTAATGTAGATGTTGACGCTAACGGCGATGTCATCGGTGTCTACGATGTTTGGACAGTACAAGATGATGGCAAACTAACAGTGATTGATAAAGTTACTCCAAAGCAGTAGAGAGTGCTGAGTGCTGAGTGCTGAGTGCTGAGTAGAGAGTGCTGAGTAGAGAGTGCTGAGTAGAGAGTGCTGAGTAGAGAGTGCTGAGTGCTGAGTGCTGAGTGCTGAGTGCTGAGTAAGATACTCATTACTCATTACTCATTACTCATTACTCAGCACTCACTAAAGTTAGAAGCCAGAGAAATTGTAGCCAACACCTACTAACAAGCCAATATCTGTTTCATCAAAAAATCCCGCATTGACCGCAGCAGTGGCGGTAAATTGAGCATTGATTGGTACATCAACACCACCAGATACTAAAACGGCAGTTTGGGAATTATCCCCAGTTTTAATAACTGCACCGACTCCTATATAAGGAGCGATCGCTAGCGGTTCATCAAATGGATCTGCTTGTTTAAAGGTAAAATCGTAGGTGACAGGAATTAAAATTGTGGTGTTATCCCCAAATATGGCTGAGGGTCTAATGGAGATACTGTTGCTTATTCCAATCTTGCTGATGGCTGCAAAATTGCCATCACCCAATGATGATTCACCGCCATTTATACCGATGTTACCAGCAACGCCGATATAGCTACTGCCGCCACGGGTACGTCTACCGACATTAATATCGGATTGTGCCACTGTGTTAGCAGCTGGTAGGGTAGCAGGTTGTGTAGATTCAGGGGAAACCAGAATACTTGATGTGGTTGCTACTGTTCCTGGGATGGGTGTAATTATATGATCTTCGGTGATGGTGCTAGAAAACTGTTGTGATACAGTCGCATCATCAGAGGTGGAACTAAGGATTGTTGCACTGGAGAAAGAGAAGTTTTGCTGTTCAGTTTCTAGTTCAGCATTTGATTGGATGGGAGATATGGTATTGGTAGCAGCTTCAACAGGAGATATTGTTTGAGCGTTAACAGATACACTAGTACCTATAACAGCTACAGCCGCTAAACTAGATAAGCAATAAAAGCCTTTACGCACAAAAATAGTATTCACATTCACTCCTAACAAAATGTTGCCACAATAGATAAATTATTACTCTGGGATTAATTCGCCAGAATTTTTTGTTTTGGGGCAATATCCAAACTTTAACACCAGACAATCCCTTCCTACATCCTGACTTGGATGTAAATACATAAACCACAGAGGCACGGAGACACAGAGATTGAAAATATTGAAATGAGAAGTGATGGGTTATACTCTGCTTTTGGCGATCGCTTCTTCTACTAAATGGGATATAAAAGGTAATAGCTGCCGATTTTGGGCGTGGTCTTTGCCTTCTGTAAATACTACCAATAAGTAGGGACTTTGATTTGGTAACTCGATATAGGCTGCATCATGACGTACTTGACTTGTCCAGCCAGCTTTTGACCAGATTTGAGTAGATTGGGGTAGTCCGCCACCTAAAAAGCCGGTTACTTGGTCTTCTTCAACATTTTTGGGTAAATCATCTCTGTTGAGACTGCGTTTGAGCAAAGCCATCATGTTTTGCGATCGCTCACTAGAAACCGCTACGCCTCCTACGATACTATGTAACAAACGGGCGATCGCATTTGTCGTCAACATATTGCGATTTTCAAACATCTCCCCATAAAATGCTCTATCCCTTCCATAAGGGCCATCACCCCAAGTTTTTTGACAGACGTTAATTGTTTCCATCTCTTCCCACCCCAAAGATTGGAAGTAGCGGTTAATCATATAACGCTGCTGTTTCCAAGTTTCAAAGGGGCCTGGTGGTAACTCCGGGCCGGATGTAGTCCCAGTCAAAATATCGACAACTAAACTGGTAGCATCATTGCTAGAATCAACAATCATATCGCGCAAAGCCCGCTCCAATTCCTTGGAGGTTTGGATCATGCCTTTTTCTATCCATTCATTGGCTGCTACTAAGTAAAACAGCTTAACTATACTCGCCGGATAAATACATTCCACACCACGATAATTAAAACCGCGTACAGGATGATGCCAAAAAGCATCGGGAGTTAAAGCCCCACCAGTATTAACTGGGACTGGTGGATCATAAACAATCCAAGTCAATGCTATTTGATTACGGGCTAAGGTCGGAAATGCTGACCAAGTAGCCTCTAAAATGCTATTACCCAGATTTTCTAGTTGTTCGTCTTTGCTAAAAAAAACCATTGCAGAATGCTCTCTAATTTAGAATCACAAATCCTCAACTTGACCTCAGATGAGTACCAGTGTCTAGCTGATTTAAACTTATATGATTCTTCTGAATGTACTCGCCTAGCAACTCAGGCCGCAGCTGGGCGACATTTGCGGGTAACATCAAATCAGCAAGGTACAGCAATTGAGGTGTATTTATGTGAGGATGACTATCCAGGTTGGGTATCTTTTAGTGATGTTGGTTTATTACAACCTGCTACTGTACTTTATCAGGCTCAGTCACTTTCCGAAGCTGAAATTCAAAAACTTCTACCAGAGGTGATTGCTTTTACTCAACAAGCTATGCAGCAGTCTAATTATTATCTCTGGGGTGGCACAGTGGGGCCAAATTATGATTGTTCTGGGTTAATGCAGGCGGCTTTTGTTTCCGTCGGGGTTTGGTTACCCAGAGATGCCTATCAACAAGAAGCTTTTACTCAATCTGTTACTATCACTGAACTAGCACCAGGGGATTTAATATTTTTTGGCACTCCGATAAAAGCTACCCATGTAGGGTTGTATTTGGGGGATGGTCATTACATCCATAGTTCTGGCAAAGAACAAGGACGTAATGGTATTGGAATTGACATCCTCTCGGAACAGGGAGATGTGGTCAGTCGGTCATACTATCAGCAGTTACGAGGGGCTGGGCGGGTTGTGAGAAGTTATGAGGGTAGGGGATAGGTGACAGGTGATAGGTGACAGGTGACAGGGGAGACAAGGTAGAACTTTTTAACCAATCCCCAATCCCCAATTTTGAATTTTGAATTTTGAATTTTGAATTTTGAATTGCTTATGAGGAGCATGGTTTGATTTCTGCTATTGTTCCAGATGTATCGGTGGTTGTGCCGGTGCGGGATGAGGTTGAGAGTTTGCCTTTGTTATTGGAGGCGATCGCTTCTTCTCTCTCTACTAGTGAGTTAAGCTATGAAATCATCTGCGTAGATGATGGTTCTAGTGATGGTTCGGCTGAGTTTCTCAAAGAACAAGCCCAAAGCCGCCCTGATTTAAAGGCGGTGATTCTGCGACGGAATTATGGACAAACTGCGGCGATGGCGGCTGGTTTTAAATATGCCCTAGGGAATGCGATCGTCACTTTAGATGCTGATTTGCAAAATGACCCAGATGATATCCCTATTCTCTTAGCCAAGCTAGAGGAAGGTTACGATTTGGTGAGTGGTTGGCGGCAAAATCGCCAAGATGGGGCATTAAATCGCTTGCTGCCTTCTAAAATTGCTAACTGGCTAATTCGTCGGACTACTAGCGTCTATATTCATGATTACGGCTGTTCGCTTAAAGCCTATCGAGCGGAACTATTAGCAGATATGAATCTCTACGGTGAACTACACCGCTTTCTACCTGCACTAGCTTACATCGAAGGCGCAAGAATTACGGAAATGCCTGTGCGTCATCACGCGCGGCGTTTTGGTCAGAGTAAGTATGGCTTATCGCGGACTTTCCGGGTATTGATGGATTTGCTCACCATCCTGTTTATGAAAAAGTTCCTCACCCGTCCCATGCACGTCTTTGGGTTGTTGGGGCTAATTTCGATGATTTTGGGGGCAGGTATAGGCATTTACTTGACGTTTATGAAGTTAGCGATGGGTGAGATGATTGGCAATCGTCCTTTGCTCATCTTGGCGGTGCTGCTTTTAGTTACGGGAGTACAACTATTTAGCTTTGGTCTGTTGGCAGAGTTATTGATGCGTACCTACCACGAATCCCAAGGAAGGCCTATATATCGCGTCCGGGAAGTTGTGGCAAAAAAAGATAAATAACGTAACAATATGTATGAAGAATCCAGAACTCAATTGCATCTGCCTTGAAAGCTTTTCATACCTTTGACGCAAATCTAAGACGTAACCTGCTGACTCTATTTACAGCAGGTTTATTATTCTGGTCTAGTACGGCGATGTTTTTGCCCACACTACCTGTTTACATGGAAAGTATAGGTAGCAGCAAGCAAGAAATTGGCATTGTCATGGGAGGTTTCGCCATTGGGTTGTTGCTGTTTCGTCCCATCTTAGGACGGTTGGCGGATCAATATGGTCGTAAGTTGCTGTTATTGATTGGTACAACAGTAGCCGTTTTAGCTCCCTTTGGCTATTTGGCGTTTACATCAATTCCTATGTTGATGTTGGTGCGAATCTTTCATGGTATTAGCGTTGCTGCTTTTACTACAGGCTATAGTGCATTGGTAGCAGATTTAGCCCCTATTGCTATTCGTGGCGAAATCATTAGTTATATGAGTTTAACTGCTCCTCTAGGCTTGGCAATTGGGCCGGCTTTGGGGGGATATTTAGAAGCTGAAACTGGTTACTCATCATTATTTCTGCTATCTGCGGCATTTGCTTCTATAGGGCTTTTAAGTGCGGCACAAGTTATCAATCCACCAGTACAGAAATATGAGCAAAATACGGGTAGCAATCAGAAATTTTGGCAAATTTTGATCAGTCCACGGGTGAGAGTACCAGCTTTAGTTATGTTGCTGGTTGGTGTCTCTGTCGGTGCTGTACACGTATTTGTATCGCTGTTCATCAAATCAACTCAGGTGGATTTTAACGCTGGGTTATTTTTTACAATTGCGGCGATCGCTAGTTTTAGTTTTCGATTATTTACAGGTAAAGCTAGCGATCGCTTTGGCCGTGGTTTGTTTATTACCTTTGGGATTAGTGCCTATACACTAGCCTGTCTCATCTTGTGGCAAGCTAACAGCACCTATGCTTTCATTTTGGCAGCCTTAGCTGAAGGGTGTGGCGGTGGTACAGTCATGTCCATGATTACTACGTTGATGACAGACCGTTCCTTACCACACGAACGAGGACGGATGTTTGCTCTTTGTATCGCTGGCTTTGATTTAGGACTGGCGATCGCAGCTCCCCTGTTAGGATTTGTAGCTGAAAAATTTGGCTATCAAACTATGTTTGGCTACAGTGCCGGTTTGACCTTCTTAGGACTCCTCATCTTCCTTACCCTATCCAGCAAAAATTTATCCCAATCCCTACGTTTCGCTTTAGGTCGCACTGAAGATACCTATTCGTTGAATAATGGGGAGTAGGGACTGGGGAATGGGTACTGGGGACTGGGTACAAACCAATGCCCAATACAAAAGGCAAGAGTAAATTATTAATAACTTACTCTTGCCTTTTCAAGCGGGCGAGGAGGGATTCGAACCCCCGACACCGTGGTCCGTAGCCACGTGCTCTAGTCCACTGAGCTACACGCCCCTACAAGAAATATATAGTAACACGCTCTTTGGGAATAATGCAAGACAATTTTCAAAAAAATTCTCCAAACCTTACTCACCTTGATAACCAGGGTCAGGCACAGATGGTAGATGTCTCAGCTAAAGCCTCTACTGTCAGGCAAGCTGTCGCGGCTGGCCAGGTGCGGATGCTACCAGAAACCTTAGCGGCTATTCAAGCTGGGAATACTCCTAAAGGGGATGTTTTAGCGACTGCGCGGATAGCTGGGATTATGGCAGCTAAACAGACTGCTAATTTGATTCCTCTGTGTCACCCCTTACCACTGCAAAAAGTCACCGTCGAAATTACACCTGATTCTGAACTCCCTGGTTATCAAATTCAGGCTACAGTCAAAACTAAAGCTGAAACAGGCGTAGAAATGGAAGCTTTAACGGCTGTTTCTATTGCTGCTTTGACTTTGTACGATATGGCCAAAGCCTTAGAAAAATCCATGCAAATTGAATCGATTCGATTAATCAGTAAAATCGGCGGAAAATCAGGAGATTATATCAATCATAGTGGGACGTAAACTAAAATTCAGTAAAAATTAATACTCAATATCATCCTCATCGAATGTTTCATTTAAATAGCAACTACATCCCTAAAAACTTTAAAATAATCAAGTGTATTAAAAATCGTAATAAATATTTATGCCTCCTCGTTGGCCTCGCAAACCCGATCGCAATGACCCTGAATTTCGCAAGTTAGACGATCGCATGAATTTCGCGGTTCATGTAGCCGTTGCTGCTACCATTAATTCTGGCTTATGGTTCTTCCATATCTTGAAAACAACTACTTGGGAGTGGTTGCCGTTGTTGACGGCGGGTTGGGTTTTAGTATTGTTGGTGCATTTAATTTACATTGTGGCGATCGCTAATTATTCACCTACACCCCCAAAATCCACCTAAAGAGGGAACACTCAAGCTGGGGCAATTGTAACCTGTGGTTGTGTGTTTGCCTGATAAATTGCGCGATAATGTTAATTAGTTCGAGACTTCGCGCTCTTTTTTTGATATAGGGTAATTTTTATGGCTAAGACTAACACCACAGAATTACTAGAAGCCCTAGCAGCTGAAATTGGTGACAGTATTTATTTAGATATTGCTAAATGGCATCTCTATCTATCTAATGCCAAGCTGCATACCGTCATTGCTGAACAGTTATATCCTTTAATTACTTCCAAGGCTGTCACTGAAGACCGAGTAATACAAGTGTTGGAATCTATCCCGGTAAAAATTGGCGGTGGTAGGAGAGAACTGCCTTTGCTCGATTTATTACCTCTGCAATGTCAAGTTAACTTGGTAGATATTTTAGAGAGATATCAACGCGAGATATAATTATAAGTGTAGGCAGGCAATTATATACACAATTTGATCAGCAAGGATTTCTACAATAGTTTTATTTATTGTGATTAATCTCCTGGCTTCAAATATTTGTGTTGGCTTGAGAAAATTTCAGAAAAATTAATCTTAGATAACCGCAGATAAATCAGATTTGTCTTTGTGTTCTGTTGCTGTGGAAATTTTAGTTTCCCTACAAATATAGTTTTCTAGATACTTTTTGATCGGAGGTAGTGAGATGTTTTTACAAATCAAAAATAGCCAAGATTTAGTCAAAATTCTTGATCTTCAAGAATTAATCGATCCAAATTTAGATATAGTTCATGGACAAGACCAAGAAGGTCAAGAAGAACAAGAACCTGATACTTTTAAAAAAGAAAATCTTGTCTTCCCTTCTGGAGAAGGTCTACCACGTTGTTGGTTAGATGCAAATTATAGAATGGCTAAAGCTTCTTGAATTTGAAAATTAATATCTTGATCAGAACCCTGGTTTATTAAATAAACTAGGGTTCTGCGTTTGTGTTTATTGAAAATTCTTAACTACTCCCCACTCAGGACTCAACACTTAATTCAGTTTCAGATTGGGGAGATATGGCTTTAGTAATCCAAACTGTGAAAATGTGAGATAGCACTCCCAAAGGGCCGGCAAATAAACACAGTATTAGAGAATGAATTGTCCAAATTCCAGTTTTCTGTCCTTCCCGATATATAAACCTACCGACAAATAAATCCATCACTAAAAAATGAATCCAACCTGTCGCCGCAGCTGTTTCATCAGCAAAGAATCGCGCAATATCAGCTAGTTGTGGATTAGATAAAGCTTGGGCATTTTCTGGGGTAATACTAGTAATAAATAGATATAAATATGCCCCAGCTAAAGGTACAAATGGAATGTATGATTCCATGACTCGGCGTGTTACTTTCCAGTTGGGGAGAAGAATCATTAAAGCCCAAAAAGGCAACACAAAAAGATTAGCAACGTTGAATAATTGCGTGATGTTCATAATCAAAAATTTCAGAGAATAAAGGACTAGAAAGAAAATTAACCAAAACTTTAGTGAAGAATTCTAATTTCTTCTTTGTGCCTCTGTGGTAAAAAAGAATCTTTACAACACAGAGAAACAAAAAGCAATTTCTCCATTCTAGAATTCTTTCTTAACTTAACAGATGTGATTCTATCTCTGTTGAGTCTAAATTACGCCCAATAAATACTAAACGGGTTTGCCGTGCTTCTGTTAGTTGCCAAGGACGATCATAAAACTTTTCAAAGCGGTTTCCTACACCTTGCATTACTAGGCGCATGGGTTTATTCTGCACGGCTACAAAGCCTTTAATCCTGTAAATTTCTTGTTGGTGTACTAGTGCTTCTAACTGTTTTTGCAGTTTTTCTGGGTCAAAAGCACGGTCTAAAACTACGTGTGTTGAGTTGATTTCGTCATCGTGGTCGTGGTCTTCTTCGTTGTCGTGATGACTAGGACGACTATCTAAGTTATCTTCAACAGCAGATTGCCATCCTAATAGTATAGATGGGTCGAGTTGACCGCGATCGCTCTCTACCATTTTCACAACTCGCGGTAATTCTTGCTTGACTAATTGCTCAACTTGTGATTTTGTGGCTGCATCGATTAAATCAGTTTTAGTTAAGACTACCAAATCTGCACAAGCTAATTGGTCTTCAAACAATTCTTGCAAAGGTGTTTCATGTTCTAGACTATCATCGGCTTGACGTTGAAGTGTGATCGCATCCAAATCGCTAGCAAACGTCCCGGCGGCGACGGCTGCACAATCTACCACTGTAATCACGGCATCAACTGTAGCGGCGTTGCGAATTTCTTGCCAGCGAAAGGCTTTGACAAGGGGTTTGGGTAAAGCTAACCCAGAGGTTTCAATTACAATACAGTCAATACTATCGCGCCGTTTGATTAACTCCTGCATTGTCGGATAAAACTCTTCTTGGACAGTGCAGCAGAGACAGCCATTAGTTAATTCAAAAATATTACTCCCGTTTTCCTCATCTTCTGGGCAAACTTGACAGGATTTCAACAACTCGCCATCAATACCAAGTTCGCCAAATTCGTTGACTAAAACTGCAATGCGGCGGCCTTGATTGTTTTGGAGGAGGTGGCGAATTAGGCTGGTTTTTCCACTACCTAAAAAGCCTGTAATGACAGTGACGGGAATTTTTGTAGCCATTCTAAATATCAATTCAAAATTCAAAATTTCAGAACGACACTTTTTAACCCGCCTAGGTGGGTTTTACGTCTGTGGTTCTTCCTTAATATATATGACTTATCGTCTTGAGAAGTCCATTACTAATTGGTTTAATGCTTGATTCCCTTAAACCGTTCCTTGGCTTTCTCAAACGCCTCTTGCATTACCGACTGAATTTCTTGGGGATCGGGTTTATTACCTCCCATTAAATCACCAAAATAGACACAGGCGGTTTCCCCTAATGACCAAGTGTAAGCAGCTGCCCAAGATGCTGCGATCGCACTACCAAAACCTGGTACAAATTTAATTAATTCTCTACCAATGGCTTGGGCTAAGAAACCACCTGCGATCGCACTCACAATACCACCAGCTTGAGATGGCGACAAGTTTTGCCCGTAGAGTTTTCCCAATATAGTTACCATCGACACTTGCAAGGCGGTCAATACAGGCATAGTAGCAAAGGGTAATGGTACAGCCGAGAGGGTCGCTGCCATCACAGCGAATGATAAAATATAACGTCTACCTACATCTCGGTAGATATTGCCAAGTTTCTCTGATGCTTGCTTATCTAATAGCTGGTACATTGCCTGCGCTTCTGCTTCAGGAAGTAATTCGGCGAGGCTATCCCTGAGTGCGTCTAAGCCATAAAACACGGGATTATAGCCATCTTCCTCTAAGGTAAAGTCAATGAGAACCGAGCGATCGCACAATCCAGCAAAGGCTTCTTGAATCGCCATAAAAGCCCGATTCACCTCTTCATAGTCGGGGGGATAACCTGGATGGTCAGAGACGCTAGGAGGGTAAATTTCATGCAAGCAGGTAACTGCTAGTAAACAGGGTACTTCTGGGTATTTCTGACGCAACTTTTGAGCAATCTGGCGTAGAGTATCAGTAGCAAAGTCATTAATTTTTACTGTCAAAATTAAGACTCTGGCGCGTTTGGTTTCTTGTTGTAAATCTCCTACCAACTCTTGAATAATCGCCTGAGTTTCTTGGTTGATATCTCCTAGCCCTACTGTATCAGTAAAAATTAGCAATGGCAGTTCATTGGAAGGATAAGCATACCGTTCAGTGTTTTGTGTGTGGGGACGATATCCTTGACCGACAATCTCAGCCGAAACCCCTGTTAATCCCCGAACAATGGAACTTTTGCCAGCTTGGGGTTTACCAATTAACAACGCCTCTGTTGTTGGTAGTTCCTTGCGGACTCTCTCTAAAATTTCTGTAATTTCAGTTTCGCTAATGCTAAACCACTGTGCTACTGTCTGTGCAACTTGGTCTACAGGTAAGCGTTGTCTTAAGCCTCCTGCTGTCTTGTTCCAGACACCAGTCAGGCGATTTTTCCAAGAGTTTGGTCTAATCATCGTAACTAATTCGTAATGGGTTGCGCCCCGCTACGCTAAAGTAATTTTTTCGGTTATTGCTTTCAACTACAATTTTGCCGTTAATGGAGTGGAAACGCTAATTTTATGAGTATCAACAAGACTGAAAAAACCGGGTTTCTCAAGAGTTATCAAGGCTTTCAACCTCAAATATACTCAAGAAACCCAGTTTTTGACCCAGATGCAAGATGTCAGCCTCACACTAGTACCGCCGTGAAGTCAAAAGTCAAATCCTTTTGGTTGATGCTTCCTGGCTTAAAAAGCTCCAATCCTACCAACGATGACGTAGATGGTCTTAAAAATCAGATGTACATCGTATAGTGGATGCCAATTGCTTTGATAACGTAAGTCTAATTCAACTATTTGTTCAAAATCTTTTACTTGCGATCGCCCATGAACTTGCCATTCACCTGTTAAACCTGGTTTCACGTTTAAACGTTGCCAGTGGCGATTATTATACTTTGCTACTTCATCAGCAGTGGGTGGACGTGTTCCCACTAAACTCATATCACCCATCAACACGTTCCAAAATTGGGGGAGTTCGTCTAAACTAGTGCTGCGTAAAAAGCGTCCTACTTTTGTGATGCGGAAATCATTTTTGTTCTTAAATACCAGTCCGTTGGCTTCGTTGTCCACTAAGGATTTGAGGTTCTCCGCATCATTGACCATTGAACGGAATTTCCAAATGCGAAAGGGACGACCATAAACTCCATAGCGTTCTTGAGAGAAGAAAATCGCACCGGGACTATCGAGTTTAATAGTGATCGCGATCGGCACAAACGCAATAGCCAAAATCAACAGTCCTACCAGACTCCCTAAAATATCTAGACAACGTTTAAATTTTGACTGTACTGATGGATGTTGTGCAAATTCTAATGTCCAGTCTTTACAAGTATTACTTTGCAAGATTATTTGTACAGGTGTTGGGTACATGGTACATTCTCTAGCCGAATCTTTAGGAATAATGGTAGTATTACTGATTTTCACACAGGATATAAACTTAAGAACATATAAAACCTGATGTTTTACGGTATATTTACTTAATCTTCATCTAACTTCAGGGGATCATGAAGTTTGATGAATTTAAGATCAAGACAGATAAACATATTTCATGGAGGATGATTGGCACAGATTAATATGTGTGAAAGAATTTATGCCGTTTAAAAATTGCTCATAGTGCAAGCTAGCAGGTTAAAAAATTAACCCAAACTAGACAAACTATCACTTTATTTGCAAAAATGCTCTATCATCTGCCAGACGCAGCAATAAGCAAAGCAGAAATATTATTAAAACAGCGATTATATCAGGCTGTATTTAGTAAATTAAATCAACCAATTATTATTGATATTCAACTACAAAAATGCTCTCTCACTATCGGGGTAGTCAAGACATGATTTCATCTGGGATCGAAGTTAAAATTAGCCGCCTAGAATCGATTGTTGAGCAAATTGGAGAAGCTGTACTCTCTACAACTGAAACAATTGAACGACTGGCAGACAGATTAGAAAATCTTAGTTGCCAAGTTGAAGCACAAGGCAAGCAGTTACAGCAACAAGGATATCAAATTTTTGCTTTGTGTGATGCAGTCCAAAGTCTGGCAGAATCACAGGATGATTCATTACAAAGATTAACTCAACTTACACAAACTTTAGATAAATTGACTTCATTAATTCAGGGATTAGATGAGTGCTGAGTTGTGAGTTGTGTTAGCGGTAGCGCGGCGTTTAGCCGGTTGTGAGTTGTGATTCATTTTTCTCCAATACCCAATACCCTTAAACCTTTAATTGAGTGACCGCAATATTACCAGAAAAACAAACATCTACATCACTACCGGGAGTGCGATCGCGTTTGCCATATTCCCCTACATAATAAAAATCATCACCATCAATCCGATAGTTGACTGGTAAAGGTTTATTACAAGGTTGGCAGAAAATCAACTCCGGTTCTGCTTCTCCTGGTTGTAGATGGGGTAAATTCACATTCCAAAAACATCCCGGTTCTAGGGGACGGTGTAATAAGTCGGTTAAAATCTCAGCCGTTAACTTAGCTGCAAACTCCCAATCAAAATTTTGCTTGGCTTTACGATAATGCGAGATAGCGATACCGGGGATACCGTGCATTGCGGCTTCTCTTACAGCCGCAACAGTACCAGAAATATAAGCATCAACTCCCAAGTTACCGCCGGCGTTGATTCCTGACAAGACAAATTTAGCATCTTGGCACAGTTGCGTTAAGGCAATTCTGACACAATCAGCAGGAGTACCAGCGATCGCATATTCAAAATCAGAACGCCGCTTCAAATTAATTGGACGCGTCGTAGTCACTTGATGACCACAACCAGATTGATGGTGTTTGGGTGCAGCAATCATTACATTGTTACCGTTGACAGCTTGAGCTAAAGCTTTGATCCCAGGCGCATCAATACCGTCATCATTAGTTAAAATTATGGTCACGTCGCTTCACTCCGAATTCAAAAAACTCTTCCCTGTCACCTGTCACCTGTCACCTATCCCCTAGCTATTTCCGTCCCACGCAGAGAGAAAGTTCCAGTTTTCGTCATCTTCTTGATTTTCAGGTTGCTGACTTCCTAGTTCTTTTCCTTGCAGCAAATCTTCATAGTCGCCTGAGTCTACCCACTTCAAAAGTTCAGATGCTCTCATTACTGTCCAGGGTAGAAGATGTTCCATGAAGCTAAAAGTTTTAGCAAATTGACCCAAACTATCCAGATTATTAAATTCAAAAGCACGAGCCTGAGTTACAAAATCATTGATGGTATCTTCATTCAAATACTCTTGTGGTAATCCACCCAATTTCATCAAAGCAGTAATTGCCACATCAAGATTTTGACAAGCTAATAAACCAGCGCGATCGGCGGTAAATTTAGCCATAATCATCCAGTTATATAAGGCAATTTCTATCCCATTAGCAGCTAGTCCACCTATCCCCAATGTTGTACTACTAATCAAGTTCTTCACAACAGGCATAACGTGAGCCATTTGCTGGTATGCCAGATACTTGCCTTTAATCCTTGCAACTTCGTGTCCAAACACAAATAATAGTTCATCATGGGAAAGCCATTCCATTCCTTCCAGATTGATCCCCACTACTGGCTTTTCCACTCCCACAGCGTAGGCTTTAATGTACCCCGTACCGCGAAATAGAAAAAGTTCTGGAATGGGAGTGATATCTAGGATATGACAGGCTTCCAAAAAAGCATCATGGAGACTGGGAAAATTACGAGGTGTGACTTTAAATTCACCACCAGTTATTTGCATCCGCAGTAATCTATCAATGCCATATTCATTGACTTTTTTCAACAATAGAGGTAGGACTGGAGTCCGTTCTAAAGACATCAGTGCTTTGTGGTCAAATGGATGCTCATAAAACTCTGTTTTCAACCCAGTAAATTGTTTTTTTGCCATAGGTTTGTGTGTTTAACACAATAAATCTAAATAAAAACTGTGCGAACCCCATAATACTGGTTAAGTTAGCCATAAAAAAGAGTAAGTACGATAATGGCGACCTAATTGGGGTTTAGGTGTGAACTCAATCGGGTTGCTGTGTCCAAAATTCTAAATAATAGAAAGATAGCAGAAAAATCTCTTGAAGCAAAAAGTCAAATCTTATAAGTCTTATCAGGTAATCAGCGATCGCGCTTTTTCTCTATTGCCCTTCGTTACTCTGTGTATTTGAAGATAGCAAAAGCGACAGTTGCGACACAAACATCTTAGATGTAAAATGCAATAAAAGCAATTTCTGCGACATAAGCGATATAATCCAGAGGGTAATAGTGGGGAGAGTAAACAATTTTTAACAACTAATGAAATAGCCGAGATTTTAAGAGTGCATCAGAGAACGGTGCAAAGATGGATCTCATCCAATAGCTTGAAAGCAAAAAAAGTAGAGACAAAAATATTGAGAGTGCGTAGGCGGGATTTTGATGAGTTCCTCGATATTCAAAATAAAGATCACCAAGACGGAAATTTAGATGGCAACTGGAATCCCTAGTAAACTCAACCGGAATAGCACTTTAAAAAATAGTAATAATATCTCCTTCAGGTTAGAGTATGAGGGTAAAGTAGCAGTTGAAAATATTTTGAATATCTCTCCAGCGCAGTTGTGTTGCGTTGCTAGTGTAGAGAAGCCGCCTAAAAATAGATTAATTTATGGCGAAAATTTAAGGGTTCTTAGAGCTTTATTAGATGACGTTAATATTGCTGGAAATATTAGGTTAGTCTACATTGATCCACCCTATGCCACGGGTGCTGACTTTGAATCTAGGGAACAGAATCATGCTTATCATGATCTGATTAATGGGGCTGATTACTTAGAATTTCTGCGCCAACGGCTAATTTTGCTGAGAGAACTAATGGCTGACGATGGTTCTATCTATGTCCATCTAGATGATAATATGGCTTTCCCTGTCAAGGTTTTGATGGATGAAATTTTTGGCTCTAAGAATTTCCGTAATTGGATCACAAGGAAGAAATGTAATCCCAAGAACTATACGCGGAAGCAATACGGCAATATTTCAGACTATATTTTGTTTTATACAAAAAGTGAAAGTTATGTATGGAATCAAGCCTTTGAAGGTTGGACAGAAGGTACTGCTAAGAAAGAATATCAATACGTAGAAGAAGAAACCGGAAGACGTTATAAAAAAGTTCCTATTCATGCGCCAGGAACAAGAAATGGTACTACTGGTCAACCCTGGCGCGGGATGCTTCCCCCTCCTGGTAAACACTGGCAGTATAAGCCTGAAACTCTAGATGAAATGGATGCAAGAGGTGAAATTTATTGGTCACCAACAGGTAATCCCAGAAGAAAAGTATATCTTGACAATAGTAAAGGGATTCCTGTTCAGGATATTTGGCTTGATTTCAAAGATGCCCATAATCAAAATATCAAGATTACAGGTTATCCAACTGAAAAGAACTCAGAAATGCTTAAGCGAATTATTATTGCCTCTTCTAATCCAGGAGATATAGTACTAGATGCTTTTTCTGGAAGTGGTACGACAATTGCAGTTGCGGAAGAACTAGAAAGGCAATGGATAGGGATAGATAATTCTCTGTTGGCGATAGAAACTACTGTTAATCGCCTAGCTAAAGGTACTGAAGCTATGGGCGACTTTATTAATAGCAATGGAACTCAGATAAAACAAGAATGCTTGTTAGATACCAATAGAGTTTTACGCAGTGGACTTGATTTATATGTTGAGGTAGCCTCAGACTTACAAAGTATTCCAGAAACATCTATTCAGAATTGGCAGAGTCAACTTAACTTTCAAGCCAATCTCTGGTAAATCTTTCATCTAGCATTTTGAGAGTACATATCATGACTCTTCCTTTGCCGTAGTTTTCTAGAGAAGCATAGTCATTCCACATAGAACCGAGTGTAAGTCCTGGCCCATCATTTAGAAAAAATACTTTTAGAGGTAACTTATAAGTCTCAGCATATCTCAGGATGTCGGTTACTTTATCTCTATTTCCACCTGTACGATCATCCTCTTGCGATCCTCCTCGATCCGAATCGTAACGAGCAAAGCCTATAACTAGTGGCGTTTCATGATTACGAGAAATAAGAATATCTGCGGGTGTTTTTGCATCCCAATCTTTTAAAACTTCATTAAGCATTACATCTCTTCCAGCACGTACTGGTCCTTGAATCAAGTACTCCGAACCAAAACTTGACTCAAACCATAAAAAGAACGCTTCGGTTAGTTCATATCCTTTCTGTCCACGACTTTTATACTCCATAAGAATAGCCATGAGTGCTTCATCAGGCTTGGGACGGCTTGCCAAGTTGGCTTTAACTTCCTCTAGTGTTCTAAATCTATGTCCATAATCTGCAATAATATTTGATATTTTCTTCTTGACTTTCAACATCTCAACAGACGTGTCTGGTGATACATATTTGCGAAAAACCCGTAACAACTGAGTTCGGGATGGATTTGGTTTACTGGTAATGCTTCTTAGCAAGTCAGCCGAGCTGCTAGCCAGATCAGCTAACTCTGTAAACTGCTCTATAACACTGCTATAAATAGTTTTCGCTTCATCAAGATAGTCTGGATAGAATTCTGAGTCTATGAAAGTAATGTATTGAGAAGCTCTACTTTTATAGTCACCAAATGAGATCAAGGGATATCTCCTTAAATAAAATTGTATGTTTGAGTAAACAGGATGAAATTTGGTTGAGTGAATGAGCCAATAGTTAGATAAATCTGTGAAAGGGGTGATTTGGGCATTAGTTGTATAGTATTTTTGGTGCTAGTCGGTATTATAGGATCATTAAATGAAACAGCTCCTCAACCAAGTTTTTAGGATGAAGAAAATTTTCATCCGGCTGATTTTGCCCTTGCTGACGGTGATTCTAGCTTCTTCGCTATTTACCACCTCTGCATTAGCGACAAGTGTATATCAAATACCCAACCTGACAGCAGGTGATTCTACCTGGGTTGTAGATCAAAGTGAAGTTATTAGCCGTATCAACGAAGGTCAGATTAGCAGAACCTTTGATGACTTGGCAAAGCAAACGGGTAACGAAGTCAGATTTGTGATAATTCGCCGCTTAGATTATGGGGAAACCCCAGAAAGCTTTGCTAAGGCACTATTTGACCAATGGTTTCCTACAGAGGAAGCCAAAGCAAATCAAACTTTGTTAGTGTTGGATACAGTCACTAACGGCACTGCAATTATTTCTGGGAATCAAGTCAAATCTCTATTAACAGATGAGATTGCTAAGAGTGTGGCTGATAAAACATTAGCTGCACCCTTGCGGGATGGTAACAAATATAATCAGGCATTTTTGGATACGAGCGATCGCCTAGTTGCTGTTCTCTCTGGTCAACCTGATCCCGGTCCGCCCCAAATCGTTGACAAAGTACAGGTAGAAGGTACTTTCAAAAAAGCAGGCGAAACTGACAAAGATAATGCCACTGCTTGGGTAGTGGGACTTTTAATCGCTGCCACTATTATTCCGATGGCGACTTACTATATATATTTGGCAGTTCAACCGTCATCGGAAGGCTAATTAGGGACTGGGGAAATTTCAATCAGTGAACAGCTATCAGTCACTTGATAACTGTTCACTGTTGATGCCCAATACCCATATTCTTAATCTTGGATATACTCTTGCCCTGCAACTAAAGCTACTTCAGCGCGGACAAATTCACGCCCCAAATAAGCTGCGTGGTCTAGCTGACCTACTGGACAGGGCTGAGTTTCTTCAAAAATCCTGACGCATAATTCTTTAGCTGTTCTACCGCTAAACACTGTTGTGTGGGTGCGTTCGACTTTACCCTTGGCAGGAATAACTTTTCCTGTTTCCGGATCTACAGCTAAACCACGGTCATCAATGACATTTGTAAAATGTTTGGCATAAATTAAACCCTCTGCTCGATCCAAGTAGATAATAAAATATCCATAAGGATCAAGCTCAATATGACGCTGAGAAAGTCTATCATCAATTGCTGCCAAATTTTCCAGTATCAAATCCATAATCAGTCTCAAAATTAAATTTATTTATTCCGGGTTTTTACACTCCATATCAAGTGTAAATCTTTCTCAGCCATCATTTACCAATTATCAATTACTCTTGTTTACTAAAAGGTAACTCTGCATTAATCGCCTCAATTTCCTGTTGTTCGAGTTGATTTACTTCCTTAATGTAGGGAAGTAATATTTGTGATAGACGGCTGTTATAGAAGCGATGCAGACTGTAATTAGGCGCAGCCGGAAACCCGCGACGTTTTTTATGTCGTCCACCAGCACCGGGATCAAATGATTGGATGCCGTTAGCGATCGCCCACTCAATCGGTGCATAATAACAAGCATCAAAATGTAAGCAATCAATTTCTTGAAAACTTCCCCAATAGCGACCATATAATCTATCGTCTTTAAACAAACAAAAAGACATCCCTACAGGTTGACGTTCATCTTGTTCGCTATAAGCTGCAAAAAATACCACTCGATGACGATAATTAGTGTGTAACTGCTCAAAAAACTGTTTGGTTAGATATTTGCTACCCCACCAGCCAAACTTATCACAAGTATCAGCATAAAACTGGTACATCAACGGAAACAAAGATTTAGGAATATCATCCCCAGTTAGGGGTTGTAGTTTTAACCCTACTTTTTTTACGGCTTTGCGTTCTCGCTTAATATTACGACGCTGGTTAGCATTAAAACCTAACAAGTAATCATCAAAACTTTGAAATCCTGAATTTTCCCAAATATAACTATGGTGTAACCAAGGGGTAAAGCCTGTCTGTGCCAAAATTTGTCGCCAATCAGGGTCAACATAGAGAAAATGACAGCCGGAAATGCGATTTTTGAGACAAAAAGCATCAATTTCATGTACCATCATCGCTGTAATTTCATGCTCATCTTCCCCAGGAGCAATTAAAAACCGATAGCCTTCAGCTGGGGTAAATGGGGTCATACCCAAAAGTTTCGGGTAATATTGTACACCGATGCGTTCCGCTAACTCTGCCCACTGGTGATCAAAGACAAATTCGCCATAACTATGACCTTTGAGATATAAAACAGCAACAGCTATCAGTGTTTTGTCGCGCCACAATGTCAAGTGATTTGGTAGCCAGCCAGTTTTAGCTGTAGCACTCTGGGAAATTTCCAGATTATGCAACCAATCCCACTCTAAAAAAGGAGTTTTGAGGGGTAAAGCTAAAGCATCCCAGGCATCTTGGGGTACTTCGGCAACTGTATTGATCCAAACGCTAGAATAACGCGGCTTGAGTTGTTCTACCATTGTTAGGGGATTGGGGATTGGGGATTGGGGACTGGGGATTGAAGATTGGGGATTGGGGAAAGCATAATCCTTACCCTTTACCCTTTCACTTTTCTACTTTTCAATCAATAGCGTAATCTAATCTATTGGTCGTTGCAGACGATAATGGAGAAAAACTTCTTGGTTTATTGTTTTAACTTCTAAAAGTTGCAACCGAGGAGCTAAATGTGACATAAATCCTTGACCATCTACGGGGGTGGGTGCGGTCACACCACCTAAAATTAAAGGGCAAACAGTCAGCCATAGTTCATCTATTAAATCTGACTCCAGCATAGAAGCTACCAATGTTCCCCCTCCTAAAACAGCCAAGCGTGTTATATGTAGAGAATCCAAGTATTTTAAAGCAGCGATCAGGTCAATTTTTCCGGTTGGTGTTTCAAAAACTAAAATTTGATCAAATTCTGATCTTCCTTGCCAAGATTGTGCGCCTACCGTAGTTGTGAGTAACCAGCGTGTAATTGCTTGCTGAAAAAATTTAATTTCCGGATTGAGGTTGCCAGACTGTGTAGTAACTATATGAATCGGCTGGTTAGTTTTACCTTCTTGTTGTCGATGCTGTAAAAGCATCGGTTGTGATATTGTCAGTGTTGTACCGTAGGCGCGCAGAGTGCTTGCACCCAATAACACGGCATCGGCGGTAGCAATTTGCTGTTGTAAGTGTGTTATATCTACATCTGAGCCAAATCGAGCAGGCGATCGCTTAAAATCTGCTATTTTGCCATCTGCACTCATGGCTAAAACTACTGTCGTATGTGGACGATGTTGCACCATTCGGTTGGGTTGCTAGTCTGCTTGTGTGACTGAAGGCAGGAGGCTCTAAGGAATAGGATTATAGCGTATTTGATATTCTTAGGCAGCTAAAAAATCATGTAAAAACTCATAAACCTTCTGCCTCCGTTTATCAAGATGGCTCTGAAATCAGTTAAGCTGTTATCAGCTATCAGTTAAGCTGTTATCATGCGTATGGTTGGGAATTTAGACCCACCACCAACGCATTCCACCTTTAGGGTGAGGGACAAGACATCCAGGGATAAATTACTGTTAGTGTGGAAAATTTTTAATTTGAAATTCTTCCCCGCGATAGTTGATCAATATGCAGCACAAGTCCATCTCACATCTACCGACTACAATTTTTGGTATAGCACATTGCTTTTTGTTGATTAAATCTTTGATACCTTTGGGGGCTGATTATCAAGTATGGATAAATTTATAAAATGTCTCCTTTAGCTGGTTTAGTTGCATATCTAGACTGTTGTGGTTTTGCAGTTGTGAAGTGAGACACTCGATGGCTAATCCCCGTCAATCATCCTTTAGACGTATTTTAGTAACAAGAATTTTGTTGCTGTTTGTCCCTGTGTTAATTCTTGGGCAAATAGCGGCTTTGAATAAGGCACGTTCTAGTTTATTGAGAACCGCGCGTCAAAATCTGACGGACAGTGCTGTAATCAAAGGGGAGAAAATTTTAAATGCGATCGCTAATCTCAAAATTAATTTATCACTTGCCAGTCGCACGACAGTTGTTCAGTCGGGATCACCAACGGAAATTCAAGAATTTTTCACCCAGTTAACACAAGAATTGCCCAGCTACGTTGAGTGCTTGCAATTAACTAATTTGCAAAGTGATAAAATCGTTGCCAGTAGCTGCGGTAATGAAGCCATTACGCCAATTAATCTACCTTTCCCCAGTAACGGGGTAGATATCAAAAGCATCCCACCGCCACAGTCAGGAACGACTGGTCAAAAAAGGCCACAAAAACAACTAGGATTAGTTATCTTAGCACCTGTTTACAATCGTTCTGGGCAATTGCGGTATGCTTTGAGTTTACAATCAGCCTTATATGAACAAACTAAAAATAAACCTGGGTCGTTGACTGGTTCAACCCTAGTCATTGCTGAAGACGGGACGATATTAGCACACCCATTAGCAGAGTTGGTGGGAAGTAATATCAGAGAACACCCAGATGCAGCTCAACTCAAAAGTATTCTCAAAAATGCGATCGCAGGTAAAAGAGAGTCAATAAATTTATATTTTCGAGATGGAAGAGAATTAGTTGTCGGTTATACAGCCATTAATGACCCCATCACCATCCAAAAACGACAAAAATGGGTAGTGCTGGCTGTCACAAGTGTAGATAATGCCCTATTAGGCTTAGAAGAAATCAAACTCATTCTGATTGTATTAACAGTGGGTTTGATTGGTGCTAGCTTATTGGCATCTTTTTATTTAGCTCCTTACTTAGCCAGCCCTGTAGAAGCATTACGAGACTACGCGTTAAATATTCACAGCCACCACGTCGCCAATCCCATACCCCACAACTTCAAAATTCGAGAGTTTAATCAGCTAGCACAAGCACTAGACCAAATGGTTGATAGGCTCAAAGCTTGGTCAGAAGAAATAGAAATTGCTTGGAAAGAAGCAAAAACTGCCAACCAAATTAAAAGTCAATTTTTAGCGACAACTTCCCACGAATTACGCAATCCACTTAATATCATTATCAACTCTATCCGCTTTGTTAAAGATGATATGTGTGATAGTCGGGAAGAAGAAATCGAATTTCTCGAACGTGCTGATGAAACAGCTATCCACTTGCTAGGAATTATTAACGATTTACTAGATATTTCCAAAATTGAAGCAGGTAAACTATCTGTAGTTACAGAACCGCTTGATTTTAGACAAATACTGCTGGAAGTGATCAATTTGCAATCAGTGAATGTTCAACGCAAAGGTTTGCAGCTAAAAACTAATTTGGGTACTGAAAAAATTCCTGTCAAGGCAGATGCAGCCAAACTTAAACAAGTATTAATCAATATTATTGGCAACGCTACGAAATTCACCGATGAAGGTGGTATTACAATTTCGACATTTTTACATAATAGTGGGGGCAAATCTCAAGTCACTGTCACTATCACAGATACAGGTTTAGGAATTGAACCCACTCAACAACACAAACTATTTCGTCCTTTTGTGATGGTGGATGGTAACAACACACGTGAAGGTACAGGCTTGGGTCTGGCAATTTCCCGTAACTTAATTGAACTTATGGGCGGTACTATCACGTTAGAAAGTGCTGGTCTAAATATGGGAACGTCTGTAAAAATTACTTTACCTGTAATTGAGATATCAAAACTTACCCCAGTAGCAGAAAGTTCAGAAGATTCTTTTGCTACGCAGCTAGAACAGACTCCTCTCAACGGTAACGGAGTTTATAAGTCTAATCAATCTCAATTAGCTCCCCAACCAGTCCAGAAATAAAATTAAACGCAGAGGACGCGGAGGTACGCGGGGAGTTTGTTAGGAGTTGTTCAGGGAAATTGATTGACCACTGTGATTGAGGGAGGTTGTTAGTGCAGAGAGGATTTTGACTAACTCTGTACCTACCCAACCTGATGAAACTTTTGGGGTGGTGTTCTGGAGGATAGAAGTAACAAAGGTGCTGCAAACTCTTTGTAAAGGTTCTCCTTTTTGTAATTCCAGCACTTCTTGACTTTGATTCACTGGTAAAAAGAGATTTCCCTGCTGTTCAAATTCACCATGTAATAGAGTTAAGGGTGATGATGGTGACATTTCATCAAAGACCAAAGTACCGAGGCTACCTACTACGGCTAACCGACGCTGTTTATCAGGATTTAACCAGCACAGATGAATAAAGGCTTGAAACCCATCTGGGTAGGTGAGTGTTACCCAAACTAAATCTGCTAAACCTGATGGTGAGGTGTTAGTTTGCTTACTTTCTTCAGCTTGTAGCCACACCTTACCCGTAGCCTGTACGCTGGTGGGTACTTGACCTAACCAGTTGTTGAAGATGGCAATATCATGAATGGCTAAATCCCAGAGTGCATCGACATCTTGGCGGACAGGGCCTAAATGGGTACGCGCTGCATAGCCGTAACGCAAATCACCTAACTTACCTGCTTGTACTACAGATTTTCCGCCCTCAACGGCTGGGTGGAATAAATAAGTGTGGTCAACCATCAGTATTAATTGTTTCTGCTCTGCCAGTTGACAAAGTTCCTTACATTCTACTGGGTCTAGAGTTAAGGGTTTTTCTGCTAAAACATGACAACCCCAGTTGAGAGCATCTTTGACTAAAGTATAGTGGGTAGTAGCAGGAGTGGCGATCGCAACTGCTGTTAACCCTGACAATTGCTGTAAATCTTGCCACTGTGTCGTCAATACAACATTTTCATCTAAGTTAAATTGCTGCTTGACTACCGCCAATCTTTCTGAGTGCGGATCTACTACCGCCACAACATTAACTTGAGGTAGTGCTAAAAAATTCCGCAGTAAATGCACTCCCCAACGCCCAACCCCAATAACAGCAATGTTAATCATGAGTTATTAGTTAATAGTCATTAATTAATAGTCATGGGTAAATTATTAAGCGTCAACCCCTGAATAGCAATTCAAAATTTATACAGGATCGTCCTTGGGAATAACTGCTAAAAATGCTATTTTGGCGGCGGCTTGTTCGGCTGCTTTGATCGAGCGTCCTTTACCTTCACCGAGTTTTTTATCATACAACCAGACTTCAGCGATGAAACGCTCTTGAGTGCGGTTGGCTTGATTGACTTCCACCACTCGATATTCTGGTAAAACTTTGTATTGGGCTTGCGTCCACTCTTGGAGAGCTGCTTTGTAATTGAGCCTAGCGGGATCAAGGCGAATTTCTGCCGCCAGTTGGCGAAAGTGGGGGTCTAACCAACAGTGAATCAATTCTAAATTATTGGTACTGAGGTAAAACGCGCCTAAAACTGCCTCAAAAGCATCTGCTAGTCGTGATTCTTGACCAATTTTATCACTGGTGGCACTACCGGCGACTAGTAAGTGTAACTCTAAACCATATTCTCTCGCTAATTGTGCCAGGATGCGATCGCTCACCAAAACTGAACGAATGGCGGCAAAATCTCCCACAGGGCAATCTGGATAAGTTTCCCATAGCACCACAGCCGCCGCTAATCGCACTACTGCATCACCGACAAACTCCAGTTGTTCATAATTAGCTGAATCGGAAACCGTAGGATGAGTCAAAGCTAAGTCTAGTAATTCCCACTTAATCGGTGCAGTGGTTGGCAGACCTAATTTTCTCACCAAACTTTCAAGCTGTCGCTGACGACGTGGATAAACAAGGCTCATTAGTTATTAGTCATTAGTCAACAGTTGATAGTTGACAGTTGATAGTTGACAGTTATTAGTCATTAATCAACAGTTGATAGTCGTTACTTTTGACTATGGACTATTGAGTATGGACTAAAAGAGGAGAGAGTCGGTAGTAAGCCGGGTTCTGTTCTCTATGTAGATTACTCTACATGATGGCGGTTATCTATCTGGGACGTTTGTTACCAAACGCCTCTAGCGGCTCTTTTCAGGCGGAACTGGTAAAAGACCAACCATAGTTCCTACGGCCTTGCTCCCAACCGGGGTTTACCGAGCCAACGCCTCTCGACGTTGCTGGTGCGCTCTTACCGCACCTTTGCACCCTTACCAAGAGAGGTGACAGGTTACAGGTTATAGGTGACAGCAGAAATTTACTGTCACCTGTCACCTCTCATCTGTTCCCTAGTCTTGGCGGTATCTTTCTGTGGCACTATCCTCACGATCGCTCGCACTGGACGTTATCCAGCAAGTCTGGTCTTTCGGGAGTCCGGACTTTCCTCAAACCAGGGTTAACTGATCTGCAACCACCTACGCCTACTCTCTCCCTCTTTCCAGTGTAGTCCCGGATGATATCATCTGTGCGGTTTGGTTATTTCTTTTTATTCCAGGGGAGAGCGTAAGTCCACGGTAGTTTTTTGACGGTGAAGGGACAATCAATGATACAGATGGGGGGATATTCTGAACCGAGAGCTATACCTGCTCGTAATTCCGATAGGCGTAGTACCAGTTGTAGGGAAAATTCTAACTCTTTGCCCCTATTCATAAAGTCGCCATACAATTTTTTCTGCGGTGGACCACCTTTTTTTAACCCCCCAATATCAACTATGGGTTTTTTCACTGCATAAATACCAGTGTCTTTATCCCGTCCAAATAAATCTTCGGCGGTAATTGCTTCTGATAGTGACTTTTTAGGAACAATCAAGCTGGGACTTTGGGGTAAGGCTAAGTCACGGGTTAAATCTGGTGATTTTCTAATGACTCGGCATGATTTGTTGTTGAGGATTAAAGCACTATTGTCCCAGTCTACATAGATGGCGAGACTCTCAGACTTATTGTCGATACTCATTGATAGTTCCTTGAGTTCGTCCATCGGATCTGAGGATTTGAATTTAAAGGAAATGCCTATCTTGTCATCCAGACCTTGCTCTTTGAGTTGGTCGTCCACAACTCCTTTTTTAAATTCATATTTAATGCGATCGTCAATGGATTCAACCATCATATTAAAGACGTAAGCAACACCGATAATGTAAATGGTCAATACCACTAAATTTTGGTCGCTACTTGTAGCCATAATTCAGCGTCCAGACTCCCTATAATATTTCTTCTCTGTGGCTACTGCCAACTGCTAATATTTAATCACGCTTAATGGTTGTAGAATTTTCTAGCCAACCCCGTCGCCAAAATAAAAATAGTAACCCAAACCCGATAAATCCCATAATTGCTAGACAAAGTGGATAACCCCAATACCAATTCAGTTCGGGCATATTATATGGTGATTTTTCGGTATTGAAATTCATCCCATAGATACCCGCAATAAAAGTTAGGGGAATAAAAATAGACGAAACTACCGTCAGCAGCTTCATAACTTCATTCATCTTGTTACCAACAGCCGAGAGGTATACATCCATCAAGCCAGATGCTAGCTCTCGGTAAGTTTCTACCATATCCATGACCTGTACTGCATGGTCGTAGCAATCTCTTAAATAAATTTGCACTTCTTCACTAATTAAGTCACTGCGATCGCGTATTAAAGAATTGATCGCATCCCGTTGCGGCCAGATAGCACGACGCAGTTGCAGTAATTCTCGTCGCAAGTGATAAATCTTTTGTAGGGTTTTGCGAGTAGGTTTGACTATGACTTCTTCCTCTAAGTCTTCTAGTTGTTCCCCGTAACGTTCCAAAACCGGGAAAAATCCGTCAATAATCGCATCTAGTAAAGCATAGGCTAAGTAATCAGTTCCCTTGCGGCGAATAGTCCCTCTCCCTTTTTCAATTCTTACCCTCACCCCCTCAAAGCAATCATGTTCTGGTTCTTCTTGGACTGTCAGCAAGTAGTGTTTCCCTAAAATTAAACTTACTTGTTCACTATAAAAACCATAGGTTTTTTCTTTAGGGACTACCATTCGTGCAATAAATAGTAATTGGTCATCGTAATCCTCAACTTTAGGACGCTCAGATACATTTACCACATCCTCTAAAACCAGAGGAGATAATTCAAACACTCGCCCCATTCGTTCTAAAATGTCCTGATTACCTAAACCTTGGACATCTACCCAAGAAATGGATTCTTGATCTAGATAGGGGATAGATTCTTCCGGGGTGGCTATTTGTTGACGAATAAAATCCGTTTGGTTGTAGTCAATCAACAAAATTGTCGGTGGTGGAGCATCTGCATCGATAATTATTGTGCCTGGTACAGTCCCTGGGTGATGATAGAACTCGTCTCTATGGGATTTAGTGGACTCTCGGCGACGCAGTTTTTTGAGCATTCTGACCATGCACTGTCACCTGTTAGTATTTAGCCTAATTCTGAACACTCTTCATTCTGCACAGCAAAGGGAAAATTAACAACCAAAAATATAAGATCAAATAAATCAAACTATATTAAGCAATGTAAAATTATTATCATTGAGTTCGTAGTAAGGACTTTAGTCCTTGTTTTCACTGACTTTTCACGTTATGTGAAAAAGCTAACGAGAAACCTAACCCCCTCCTAACCCTACTAGGGAAGGGGGAATATGTAGAGACGTTGCATACCCCGGATTTCTCACCAATTATTGCAACCTCAGTCCAGAGTCCGTAGGGGCGGGTTAAGCGAAATATTCGTGAATGATTCGAGCATATCTGTGAACCCGCCCCTACTGTTTGTGAGAAATGCGGGATATAACGTCTCTACAGTTATAGGGGAGAGTTGTTTTGGAAAGGGGTTTTCTATATCCCGTGAAAAGTTAGGTTTATTTACGCCGTGCTGTACTAGTACCTACTAATAACTAATAACTAATGACTAAAAAAGCAATTTTGAGTATCTGCTTAATTTTTTTGTGTCTATTGGGATGGAATGATCATGCAATAGCAGGTGAATTATCTCAAAGATTGACTAACTTTCCTCACTGGGAAAAATTAACCTCAGTACAACCAGCAAAAGGAGATTTAGTTTACCCTGAATGGATGGCTGGAACTTGGCAAGTTAAAAGCACCTTAGTAGATTTAGCCGCACCGTTAGCACCAGATATCGTTACACCTGGGTTTGAAGGAAATCGCCAACAACTCAACAAACCTGTGAGTTTTTTAGTCCGGTTTATTCAATCAAAAATAACTAACTCTGGCTTAAAAATTCTTCCTAAAATCAATAATAATTCTCAAAATGTAGTTGCAGATAGAGCATTTAACAGCCTAAATTTAGCCAGGGCTTATTTAGGAGATGAAACGGTGTTATCAGTCAAAGTTGATCCTGATTTACCTAATCGTCAGATTACATTTTTACGCCCAGAACGCCAATTAATTTCGATTGTGACTGCACGCGCCACAGAAACTAACTCAGATAAAAAGTTCATCACCTCAGAAGTATTTCAACAAATATTTAAAGGTGGTTCTAGACCTTATTTAAACTCAGTTGAATCTACCACCGCTTATCATCAACTTTCTACAACGAATCCAACAATTGAAGCAGATCAAGTTACTGCTGTCTACCTCTCACCCCAAGACCCAGATTATTTTCAAGCCGCTTCTCAACCCGTAGCCCTTTATCGCTATCGGTTAGAATTTTATCCCTAGAAATAACAACCCCCACACCCCTACACCCCTACACCCCTTAAATTTCTCATCCATTTGGGTGATTTATTAATTGAGCTATTGACTACACTTGTATTATATATGTAATATTGTAATTCCAAGCTAACACTCGCACTCTTGGGCAGTGTGCATCATGGCTAAATTTCGAGACATTCTCAATTACTTTCGTCCCGACTGGAAGCTGAGTGTTTTCAGTATTGTAGCTTCTAGTATTTACGAAATTATTGACTTGGTTGTCCCTTATGCAATTGGACAGATTTTAAATGTTCTGTCTGGTCAACCTTTGGATCGACCATTAACACAAGCGATCGCAATTTTTTCTAACTTGACTAATTATCCAGTCAATAAAACTCTATCTTTAGGTGTATTGCTAGGGATAATTTTTCTTGTGACTGTAGTTAAAGCACCTACACAACCTTGGTTAACTAGTTGGTTTCACTGGGATATTGCTTTAAGATCCCGTCGGGATAAAATCCAAATTGCCATCGAGAAAATTCTGACTCTCCCCCTAGAATTTTATGATGAAAATAACCCCGGACGGATAGTCGGCAGAGTCGCTAGAGGGATTTCTAACCACACTTGGACATATCCAGAAATCGCCGGACAATTAATTCCTAAAATGTTTCGTTTACTAGGAATCTTTGTATTTATCGTCTTGATTGAATGGCGAATTGCGCTGTTATATTTGATTTCTTTTGTAGCTATACTTGGCTTTAGCTTAAAGGAATTACAACGGATAATTTGGCATGAAAGCAAATTAGATAAATACATGGAGGATACGGAAAGTAGAACTTCCGAATTAATCACGAATATCAAAACTGTCAAAGCTTTTGCTACTGAAACCAAGGAATTAAAACGCCAAAGGCAACGTTTAGATAGAGAGCTAACAGTAGTTGATTATCGCATCCACAAAGGTTACATAAAGCTGCTGAGTTGGCAAAAAACCGTAATTCAGTTTTGTGTATTTACCATCCTAGGTTTAACATTAGCAGCCACAGTCAACGGTAGAGTTTCTATCGGTCATTTTGTCATGACTTTAACTCTTTCGAGTATGGCTTATGCTGAATTAGAACCAATTAGCACCCTAGCGGAAGTTTTTTCTCGGCGTTATTCTTCGATGTTGCGGTTTCATGAATTTCTGCAAGAACCAATTGGTAATGAATCAGTAGGGATTTTAGGTGAGGAAAACGAGACCACATCACCCTATAAATTCACTGGTAAAGTTGAATTTGCTCACGTTGGTTTTGGTTATGATGCTAACCGTAAAGTGCTGCAAGATATCAACTTGTTGATTGAGCCATACCAAACAGTCGCCTTGGTCGGACGTTCTGGTTCTGGTAAGTCTACCTTGGTGAAACTACTGTTGCGTTATTTTGAACCCCAAAATGGACAAATTCTCATTGATGGTCAAGATATTCGCACCTTGAATGTAGGTAAGTATAGACGTAGACTGGCGATCGTTCACCAAGAGGTAGACGTGTTTAACGGGACTGTGTTGGACAACCTCACCTACGGTAGACCGACTGCTACTTTAGAAGAAGTTCAAGAAGCCTGTAGAATTGCCAGAGTTGAAGAAGTAGTCCAGCAACTACCCAAAGGTTATTACACCGTTGTCGGGGAACGTGGTGTCAGGTTATCTGGTGGACAAAGACAGCGTTTGGGTATTGCAAGAGCCTTGCTAGTACAACCCGATGTGCTGATTTTTGACGAAGCTACCTCTAGTCTAGATTACGAGTCTGAGCGTTCCATTCAATTGGCAATGCGATCAATTCAGGGGACTTGTACCACAATCGTTATTGCTCACCGTCTGAGTACAGTACGAGAAGCAGACAAGATTATCGTTCTAGACCAAGGAAAGATTGTAGAAGTCGGTAGCCATGATGAACTCTTGCGTCATCAAGGTATTTATCGCCGCTTGCACTCCTTGCAAGAAACTGGAGAAATTCTAGATTAGACAGGTTTGTAGTCCAGACTTTAGTGCTAAGAGACGTTCAGGACTTTAGTCTTGACTACGAACTTTCTAAAATTTTTCTAAACCCCTTGCCATTCCCAAAATATGCTGCTATTATTGTAAATCGTGGGACATACGGGTCGGTGTCCGAGTGGTTAATGGAGACGGACTGTAAATCCGTTGGTTTACGCCTACGCTGGTTCAAATCCAGCCCGGCCCACCTTCGATTTTAGGTTTTGGATTTCATGCAAATTCAAAATCTAGAATTTTCAAAAAATTCGCCCGTGTGGCTCAGTGGTAGAGCACACCCTTGGTAAGGGTGAGGTCACGAGTTCAATCCTCGTCACGGGCTTTTATGACTAACAAGCTAATCAAAAGTTAAGCAAGGCTTTTAGTGTTAACTCGGCACTTGGATATGTAAAATATTAGCCGCTTATTCTTACTCATGAATATGATATCAGAATTTTTGGTATCAAATGTTTATTATATTTTTAAATATCCTTGAATATGACAAAAAGGATATTAGACCTGCCTTGAAAATAGGGAGTGGGGAGTAGGGAAAATAAATTTTTATTGCTCCTTATGAGCGCAGCTCATGGAGTCTCTTGCAAAATTCCGAAAATTAGATGTGTCATTCTGAATGAAATGTATAATCTTTGAGATGTTTCGCTTCGCTCAACATGACAGCTTCAGCATTTATGCAAGAGGTCTATTGATAACTCAATTTATAGAACCAGTTTGGGACTAAAGATCCCAAACTGGTTCTATAGAGATGGGAAATTGCATTTTCTTTACACTAACGGGTCTCTACTAACTAAAAACTCATCTCTAACATCCGTTGCATTGGTCGCAGTGCAGCGAGGCGGATATCTTCTGACATAGTGATTTCAGGAGTCCGGTTTTTCATCGCCCAATATAGTTTTTCTAAAGTATTTAACCGCATAAATGGACATTCATTACAAGCACAATTATTTATTGGGGGAGCAGGAATAAAGTGCTTATGAGGAGCTACTTTTTGCATTTGGTGAATGATACCTGGCTCTGTAGCGACGATAAATTCTTGGCTAGGGCTGGTTTGACAATATTTGAGTAAAGCGGCTGTAGAGCCAATAAAACTGGCGTGACGCAAGACGCTACTTTCACATTCTGGGTGTGCGATCGCCTCTGCTTCTGGATGAGTTATCTTTAATTGGACAATCTTCTTCTCTGAGAAGGTTTCATGCACTATACAGCTACCTTGCCATAACACCAAATCCCGCCCAGACTGTTCCATCACATACCGTCCCAAATTCCGGTCTGGGGCAAAAATAATCGGCTGTTCTTGGGGGATTTGCTGCACAATCTTCACAGCATTGGAACTGGTGCAGATAATATCACTCATCGCCTTAATTTCGGCAGAGCAGTTAATATAAGACACTACCAAATGATCAGGATGGGCGGCTTTAAAAGCAGCAAATTCTGCTGGTGGACAACTATCAGCTAGAGAACAACCAGCATTTAAATCCGGTAACAGCACCAACTTGTTAGGATTGAGGATTTTCGCTGTCTCCGCCATAAAGTGAACCCCAGCAAAGACAATCACCTCTGCATCTGTTTTTTCTGCGGCTCTAGCTAGTTGTAATGAATCGCCAATAAAGTCTGCAATATCTTGAATATCAGGCTCTTGATAATAATGCGCCAATATCACCGCGTTGAGTTCTTTTTTTAGACCTTCAATCGCAGCAAATAAATCTAGTGGTAGTCCACCTGGTTGAGTTTGTTCGCGTTGAGCTAAAGCAGTGGTAAACACAGTTAAGAGTTAATTTTTTGTTACAAGTTTTGGCTGTGCATTAATTATAGTAGTTTTTACCAAAAATAGTTGGGGGGTTAATACCCCAAAATTGTGTCCAAATTTGGCTGAGTTGCCTATGCTGGAGATATACGGCAAGGAAAGTGGCATGACCAGTCAAAAATCGCAATCAACAACTCTCAAAATTGCTGTAGTGGGAGACGTTCACGACCAGTGGGAAACAGAAGATGGCATTGCACTCAAGCATCTGGGTGTTGACTTAGTGTTGTTTGTGGGAGATTTTGGGAACGAGTCGGTGGAAGTAGTCAGAGCGATCGCTTCCCTCGACATTCCCAAAGCAGCAGTTATGGGCAACCATGATGCTTGGTACACTGCGACAGAGTGGGGACGGAAGAAATGTCCTTACGATCGCACCAAGGAAGACTGGGTACAGGAACAACTTGATTTACTAGGTGTAGCTCATGTCGGTTACGGTAAACTAGATTTCCCAGAGTGGAATTTAACTGTCGTTGGGGGTCGTCCCTTCAGTTGGGGTGGTCATGAATGGAGGTTTGCGGACATCTGCAAACAACGTTACGGTGTGACGAGTTTAGAAGAATCAGCAGAGAAAATCTTGGCGACGGCGAAGAGTGCAGCTTGTGACACAATCATTTTTCTCGGTCATAACGGGCCAAGTGGATTAGGCGATCGCCCCGAAGACCCCTGTGGTAAAGATTGGCATCCTGTAGGTGGCGACTTTGGCGACCCCGATTTAGCTGAGGCGGTTTCTTTAACTATCAATGCTGGTAAACAGATTTCTTTGGTGACGTTTGGGCATATGCACCATACCTTACGGCACACTAAGAAGGAACTGCGAAAAACAGTCTTTAGAAGCCCAGAGGGGATAATTTACTTAAATGCTGCCCGTGTCCCCAGGATTGTAGAGCATGACGGCGAAAAACTACGAAATTTTTCCCTAGTGTCCCTAGAGGCGGGTGTAGTTACCAAAGCCGCCCTAGTTTGGATTGACAAGGATTTCCAAGTCGCATCAGAAGAAATTTTTTATGAGCCTTCACGTAGTTTATCGTAGATATTCGCCTTCAGTAGTACCATCTGCGTAGATGATAGGATATAGTATTATCTGTCAGCTTTATTGCTAACCTAAAAATGTAGGAAAAGCAGTAGCTCGACAGGTTATTTGGAGAGGTGGCAGAGTGGTCGATTGCGTCCGACTTGAAATCGGATGAGGCTAAAACCTCCGGGAGTTCGAATCTCCCCCTCTCCGTTGATTTCTGGTTGTTGTAAAAATCTACAGATATTTTGCATCTACAATATATCCAAATGGATGCACAAGCAGTATTTGGTTAACCAGTGATGAAAAATCTCAATATCAAACAAGAAGCCCGCAAATTAATTGACAGATTACCAGAAAATTCCACATGGGATGATTTGATGTACCAAATTTATGTCCGGCAAACTGTTGAAGCTGGACTAGCTGATAGCAAGGCTGGTAATCTGATTTCTGTACAAGAAGTGCGGAAAAATATTGGGACTGCCAGAGTGAAAGTTTACTTGATATCAGGTTAAATGCTTACATAGCCAGGGATTCAAGAGGAACAAAGTAAATTTTTATTAACTCTTTGATTCCATTTTAGACCAACCTCGTTATAGCAATCGTTTTGGCCGTTTTTTAGTGTTAATTTATCAAACCAACTCTGGGAGAGCCATTATTCTTAATTTTTCCGCTCTTGCGTTGGTTTTATGGTAAGGCATTAAAATAGCCGTTTTATAGAAAGGCTCAAAAAATTCAAATCCAGTCATAGCAAGGAACATAGGCTATGATTAGATTTTATTTATTATTCGACTCCGTAAAAAGAACTGAAGAGCCATTTTTTCTTGTTGCTTATCGAAAATTTGGGTTGAAAACCCCGTCGTTCTACGACGGCTTTATCCTTTTGTGGTAGCATAAGAGTGTGGTTAATTGGTCGTACCACTTTGTCGTTCGCGGTAGCTTTGCGTAGCAAAGCAATCTAAGCGGAGCGTCCTTGCCAGGAGAAAGCCATGATTGTTTACGAGTTTAAGGTTAAGGGTAAAGAAAAGCAATATCAGGCAATAAACGAAGCAATTCGTACCAGCCAATTCATTCAAAATAAGTGCTTGCGCTACTGGATGGATAACAAGGATTCAAAGGTAGATAAGTATGCTTTGAATAAATATTGTGCTGTATTAGCTGCGGAATTTCCTTTTGCTGACGAACTTAACTCAATGGCTAGACAATCTGCTGCTGAACGTTCTTGGAGTGCAATTTCTCGGTTTTACGACAACTGCAAGAAAAAAGTTAAAGGTAAAAAGGGGTTTCCTAAATTTAAGAAAAACTGCCGTTCAGTTGAATATAAATCAACGGGATGGAAGCTAACTCTTACTCGTAAGTCGATAACGTTCTCAGACAAGAAAGGTATCGGAACTCTCAAGTTAAAGGGGACTTACGACCTTAACTATTACGACATCAAGCAGATTAAGCGTGTCCGTTTGGTACGTCGTGCTGATGGCTATTACGCCCAATTTGCAATTGACGCTGATGCCAGGATAGAAACTCAACCTTCACATCAATTAGTGGGTATTGACTTGGGGCTAAAGTATTTCATTGCTGACAATAAAGGCAATGTAGAATCATCCCCCCAGTTCTACCGCAAATCAGAAAAACAGTTAAACCGTGCAAATCGCAAAAAGTCTAAAAAGTTCAGCAAAGAAAAGAAGAAAGCTCGCGCAAGGCAATCCAACAATTACCACAAAGCTAGAAATAGATATGCTCGTAAGCATTTAAGAGTAAGTAGGCAACGAAAAGAGTATTGCAAGAGATTAGCGTACTCCGTCATCCAATCTAATGATTTGGTGGCCTATGAAGACTTGAATGTCAAAGGGTTGGTACGTAACCCGCAACTGGCAAAATCAATATCTGACGCTGGTTGGTCAACTTTCCGAGAGTGGTTAGAATATTTTGGTCAGAAATATGGGAAAGTAACAGTTGCTGTTCCTCCCTATAATACGAGTCAAAATTGCTCTAACTGTGGCGAGAAAGTGCAGAAATCTCTGTCTACCAGGACTCATGTTTGTCCACATTGCGGATATGTGGAAGATAGAGATATCAACGCAGCAATCAACATTTTGAGACTAGGACTCAGTACGGTAGGGCATACCGGAACTTACGCTACAGGAGATTTGCCCTCTTGGGCGATTGGCCGAGGCCTGTCGTCTAACGGCGAGTCTGTGAATGTAGAATCCCCATGCCTTTAGGCTGGGGAGTGTCAAGGATATCACTCACATAGGTAAGAGCATAACTGAAAAAAAGCATTGATAACAAAGCGAAATCTTTAAGACATTTTCGGTAATTACGCTGACGAAACAACAATTGTAGCAGACGAAAATATTTACAAGGAGAATGGATAAGCTAGTTTACAAGGAGTTAAAAATGACAAAAAGTTGGAAAGAATATGCTGCTGATTGGGCAGTACATACTACATCTGGTATTGTAGTAGGTGTTGTAGTCGGTGTTGCAGTTACTGCACTTACATCAAATCCTGCCTTCGGTATAATAGCTGGTAAAGCGACTGCGGGGGGTGTTATCGGTGGTGGTGTGCTGTCCTAATACTTCTCAGTGGCTTCATTTTTAACCTGAGTATTTACGATTACAGCATAGTAGTTTTTGTGGATTCAATTAATTTACTCTGTGATCGCACTTTCTGATTTATTTGAAAATCAAAGTGCGATATTTTTATCGCCTGTATGCGATCACACCCTCACCTCTTCCCCCAAAATCAATCGTGCTACCATGAGCAATAAATTCTTGTAGGAAGTCAAGAATGGCTATTGTAAACGTAAACATACCCGATGATTTATACGCACAACTGCAAGAGTTAGCCAATGCTGAAAATTGCTCACTTGAGGCTATAGTAATTAAGATTTTGCAGAACGCATTGCAGGCAAAAGCACAACAAATCAAAGAATATAAGTAAAAAATTTTACCATCAATATAAAAAAGCGATCGCTCTCTTCATCCTTGCATAAAAAAAGCGATCGCAATAAATTCAACAAAACTTATTCAGCCGATTTATTAGCAGATCGATGAGCGCGTGCTTCTGCTGAGTTCATAACTTCCTCTAGATTTTCTACCACTTCACCAGGGAAGTTTTCTAACACTCTGGTAGAGATAGCAATGCGACCTTTCCCTTCATCTAAGTCAATAACTACAGCTTTAATTTGTTGACCGACTTGGAAGACTTTTTCAAGGGATTCAATAAATCTTTGACTGACTTGCTTGATGTGCAGTAAAGCACCCATACCTTCAACATCAACAAACACACCAAAAGGTTTAATTCCTGTCACCTTACCTTCTACTAACTGACCTATTTCTAATAAGTTGAAGTTACTAGAACGGGTTGCTAAACGCTGAGAAAGAATTAATTTCTTGTTATTGCGGTCTACTTCCAAAAAGCCAACGGAGAGAGTTTGACCTTTGAGTGCTTCTAAGTTATCACGTTCTGCCAAGTGCGATCGCGGAATAAATCCTCGCAATGATTGTAAATCAACGGTGACACCACCTTTATTCACACCTGTCACCCGTACTTGCACTGTCTGGGAATTTTCTTGCATCTGCACCAATTTTTCCCAGATGTGCTGAATTTCTAACTGTTTTCGAGACAGAGTTACTTGACCTTCTGCATCCTGTTCGCGGATAATCAAGAATTCTAATTCTTCATGTAACGGCAATACCTCCGATAAATCGGTAACACTTCTCAAAGAAGCCTCATCACGGGGAATATAAGCTGACGATTTGCCGCCAATATCAACATAAGCCCCATCAGGATCAAGCTGAAAAACTTTACCGTGAACAACCTGTCCCTTTTGAAACTGGTAGTCGTGTTTTTCTAACGCCTTAGCAAAGTCATCCATCGTAAAAGGCGAGTTGGCTTTTTGAGAAAGTTGCGATTCGGAATTCATGACAATTGACAATAAATTGTTGTTATTTGATTGGATACCAACGGAGTTTGTAATTCGTAATTCGTAATTCGTAATTTAGAAAGGCTTTTGAAAATATTTAATTCACTATTAGAAATTACAAATTATGAATTTTGACTAAATATCCAACATCTTCTGATTAACAGCAATGTTGAATTTACAAACCTGTAACCGTGGTGTAGGCAAGTAGATCACTTTCTATTTTGCCAAAATATTAGCAAATAGTTGCTGTACTTGCTCCCAAGCATCAGCTGCTGCTTGAGGATGATAGCTAGGACGACGGTTACAGAAAAATCCGTGGTCAGCTCCATCGTAGCTGAACACACGATGGGAAATGTTGTATTTTTCTAACTCTGCTGTAATCTGCTTGATGTGTTCTGGGGGAATACTAGCATCTTCTTTACCAAAAAATGTATAGATTGTACCTTTGATTTCGGACGTGTGGGTAATAGTTGAAGTGCCTCCTCCTGGTGTACGAGTGGGTATTCCCGCACCATAAAAGGAAGCTGTCGCAGTAATATCTGGTAGAGTAGCAGCAAGATAGGCTACATGACCACCAAAACAAAACCCTATACAACCAAAGCCATCTTTCTTTACGTTGGGTAAGGTTTTAAGGTAGTCAATGGCGGCTTGAATATCGCTTAATAATTCTGATACTGTAGTTTGCTCCCAAGCATATTTTCTACCAACTTGAATATCGGCTGGGGTATAACCTGTTTCAAAACCAGGTGCAACTCGTTCAAATAGTGCTGGTGCGATCGCTACATATCCTAACTCAGCAATGCGTGCTGTCACCTCCCGAATATGCTCATTTACACCAAAAATCTCCTGTAAAACCACAACTCCTGGGTAAGAACCCGGTGCTTGGGGTTGTGCTAAGTATGCAGAGATTTGTAAATTATTGTGCGGAATCTGCACAACTTTAGTATCTAATGCTTGCTCAGTCATAATAATTTTTACCCATGCAACCTGATAAAGCTTTGTGATTATTTGATATAACTATGCCAGTATGTTTAGTCCATTGCCAATTAAATCTCAATTACCAAGAGTCAATATAATTCGTAATTCGTAATTCGTAATTCGTAATTCGTAATGGGTTGCGCCCCGCTACGCTCTAAGCGCAGCTATGCCGCAGGCTTTACGTAATTGATTTCGTGATACTAGTATTCAGGAGTGTGGGTGATGATTCAATTCCGTATTCAGCCAGATAGTGAAATTCCCGCATCAACCCAGCTATTTAATCAAATGCGGTTTGCGATCGCCTCTCGGCAATATTCGCCAGGTTACAAGTTACCCAGTACAAGGGCTTTAGCCATGCAAACGGGGCTACACCGCAACACCATCAGTAAAGTTTACCGTCAGCTAGAAGAAGACGGTTTTGTAGAAAGTCTGGCTGGTTCAGGAATTTACGTCCGCGCCCAAGGACACGAAGGCGGAAGTCGGCTACAATCACCCATTTTGCAACAACATCCTGAAGCCTCAAAAGTTTTGCAGCAAGCCCTTGACGAACTAATTGGCCAAGGATGTTCACTTAATCAAGCACGAGAGATATTTTTAGCAGAAATTGACTGGCGTTTACGTTGTGGTGCGCGGGTATTAGTTGCAGCCCCTTCTAAAGATTTGGGTGTTGGTGATTTAATGGTCTATGAATTGGAAGACACCTTGCAAATACCCGTACAATTAGTAGCAATAGAAGAGTTAGCGGCAATACTCGATAAAACTACCTCAGCTACGGTAGTTACCAGTAGATATTTTATCAACGACGTGGAAGCGATCGCAGCACCTAAATCTGTGCGGGTGATTCCTCTCGATATCTACGACTACAGCAAAGAACTCAACCTCCTGAAAACCCTACCTAAAGATAACTGTGTAGGTATAGTTAGTCTCAGTTCTGGAATTGGTCATCAAGCGGAGGTAATCTTACACGGTTTACGAGGTGATGACTTATTAATTATGACTACCCAACCACAGGATAGTTATAAATTGCAAGCCATTGTCAAACGCGCCGAGGTAATTATTTGCGATCAAGCTTGTTTTAGCATAGTGCAGACAGCAGTCCAAGCAGCGTCTGAAGATATCATTCGTCCACCCAAGCTGATTAAAGTAGACAGTTACATCGGTACAAATTCAATTAACTTACTCAAACGAGAATTGGGATTGGGTTGATGTAGAAATGATTGCGTAGGCTTTGTCCGTCGTAGAAATCGCCTGACATTATTGTTGATGATTTTATCAGGCGATCGCTCATCTTAATTGTGATTAAATTTATTGATTTGTGGTGTCTTGTTGTTGGTTTAACCAGAGTTCTAAATCTGCGACTGTGGCAAAATCTAATAATTCTTCCCCTAGTATTTCTAACTGTTCAATAGATAATTGTTGAATTTGCTCGATGAGAGATAAATCAATGTTTCCCAGCCTTCGATTTAATAAGCGAATAATTAACTGTTGTTCTCCTTGCTGTAAACCTTGTTGTAAACCTTGTTGCAAGCCTTGTTGCAAGCCTTGTTGTACACCTTCTTGTCTAGCCCGTTCTCTGTCTTCCTGATACAATGGTGCTAATCTCATCATTAACTCCCGGTCTTCTGTTTCGATATTTTGATTGATTCGCAAATTTTGTTGCAGACTATAAAGTAATTCTAGCGTCACTCTTTTGAATGGGTGAGTGGTTGGGAGCGTGACTAATTCATCAATCGCTTGCTGCTGTATTTTACCACGTCCTAGTATTCTCAGCCATAGTGTTTCGGAAATAGACGGTAACTGATGAATTGCAACTATGGCTGTGCGGAAATGTTGGGGTAAAAAGTATATTCCTTTGAACCAATCTGATTTCGGCTCTCCTCCATAACCGGATATGATATTTTCTGATGCGGTGGGTGTGAGTATCCACAGTTGGGGAATTTCTGTGTCTGATATTTTAATTTTATTGCGCTTTGCTTCTCGTTGAATTTCGCTCTTTACTTCTGATAATTTAGAGATACAATCGCCAATTTCGTCTACTGATGCGGGGTTGCGGAATGGTTCAAATATAGCTGGGGTTGTTGCCATTGAGCCTAATATTCCCAAGGTGTTTAAGTTGGCTGTTTGTGTGGGAATTGGTGTGAATAATACGTCTATTTCTTTGACTTCTGCTGCTACTCGACTTGGTGCTTGAACTGTTCCGAATGGTTTTAGTAGTTCTTCTAGGTAGTCTTTGGAGAATTGGTCATGGATGAATCTGGTCATTCCTTTGGCTTGGGCAAGGATAATTAATTCTATTTTACCAAAGCGTAGGCTTTGCCCGTTGTAGATATCGCCTGCCAGAGCAATGCCTGTGATGTCCACAGAAGTCAAGAAATCATTGGAAAAACTATAGTTTACCGCGATCGCAAAAACTTTGTCTACGGCATTAATCTAAGTCATAGATAGAGTGAGAAGATAAGCTTAAAACCTAACTCACTTGCAACTCCGCTACAGGAACTTGCAAAAACTCCCGCACGCGCCGCAGGTAAGTTGGTGCGTCCTCCAGCATCGGAAAATGCGCCGTATTAGGAATCATGACAAACTCCACCTTGTCATTTAATGCTGCTGCTTGTCGCCCCATTTCCGCCGGAATAATCTTGTCATACTCCCCAGCAATTAGTAGCGTCGGCACTTGCAACTTAGCAAACTCATGGGGCATTAATTCCGCCTGTGCCTTACTTACCGAAGTAAAAATAGTACCTAAAGCCGTATCATAATCAGCGTCGAGAAAATCTTGTAAAAAAGCCTGACGCTCATATTTGGGGATGGGACGATGCAAAAACCTCGCCATAAACATCCTGTCAACAAATGGTATTTTTCCTAACCAATTGGGACGGAATTTAACTACATAGCCCCCAAATTTATGGAAGGATGTAAAGGCTTTTTCGTCGTATTCAAAAATTCCGCTACAGGTCAAGATTGCTTTTTCGACTCGTTGGGGATAAAGGTTAAAAAACAAGGCTGCAACAGAAGCACCCATTGAGTGAGCATTAATATAAACACGCTGGAGGTTTAATTTATCTAACAAAACTGCCAAATCTTCCGCGTATTCTTCTAATTCATAACTTAACTCTTGAACGGCCTGAGATTTTTGTTGGCTTGACTGTGACTCAACAACAGACTCACTAACTTCGACAACCGTTGGTTTACCCTGAGAACGCCCAAACCCACGCATATCGTAGAGTAGACAATCAAACTGGTCTACTAAAGCATTAGCCGTACTTTTCCAGTACCTAGCAGAACCAGCCCAACCATGAATGAACACCATCACAGGCTTTGCTCTGTCAGATGGCTGTTTCACCCACTCATAATAATGCTCAACGCCACGAACATTGATATAAGGCATTTTTCAAGAGTCCATAGTCAAAATAATTCGTAATACTAGCAAAGCGAGTATTACGAATTACGAATTAGTAATTATGCTGATTCTGGCTTGGGTAGTGAAGATGGGTGTACGATAAGTTCGGCTGTGGAACGCTTCTCAACCATTTCTCGTGTGACGGTGCAGAGCGTTACATCTTTACGGGATGGTAACTCGTACATCACATCTAGCATGAGTTCCTCTACAATACCGCGTAAAGCTCTCGCACCAGTTTTCCGCCGATAGGCTTCTTGAGCGATCGCTCTTAAGGCATCTTGTTTAAAATCTAGTTGGACGTTATCCATCTTCAGCAGTTTTTGGTACTGCTTGACTAAGGCACTGCGTGGTTGGGTGAGAATTGCCATTAAAGCTTCTTCATCTAGGGGGTCTACCACGGCTACCATCGGTACGCGTCCGATAAATTCGGGAATCATGCCAAATTTGACTAAATCATCTGGTTCAAGATGACGCAGTACATCTGCCGCCCGCTTTTCTTTTGTTTGCACTTCTCCCGGTTGCACAAAGCCTATTGCCTTTTTGCCTCCTCTCTGCTCTACCACCTTTTCTAAGCCAACGAACGCTCCACCACAAACAAAGAGAATGTTGCTGGTATCGATTTGGATACAGTCTTGATAAGGGTGCTTGCGTCCGCCTTGGGGTGGAACATTAGCGATTGTGCCTTCCAACATCTTGAGTAAAGCTTGCTGCACACCTTCGCCGGAAACGTCGCGGGTAATTGAGGGGTTCTCACTCTTACGGGCAATTTTATCGATTTCGTCGATGTAGATAATGCCTCGCTGCGCTTCTTCTACATCCAAATCAGCTACTTGTAGTAGTCGCAGTAAGATATTTTCGACATCTTCCCCTACATACCCGGCTTCTGTCAAAGTAGTGGCATCAGCAACGGCAAAGGGAACATCCAAAATTTTGGCCAGGCTTTGGGCTAGGAGAGTTTTGCCACAACCAGTAGGGCCAATTAAGAGAATATTGGATTTTTGCAGTTCTACAGCATCATCAGCACCATTTTTGCCACTGCCTTTACCTTGTAATATCGCTAGCCGTTTGTAGTGATTGTAAACGGCAACTGATAAAACTTTCTTGGCTTCATCTTGACCTATGACGTGTTCGTCGAGGTATTTTTTAATCTCTCTAGGTTTGGGTATTTGGCTCAAGGAGAGACTGGAAGAACGGGTGCGACGTTTTTGAGGTGGTTCTGATTTTGGTGCTGGTTGCGCCGCCGCCCCATTAGTATCTAGTAACTCTTCATCTAGAATTTCATTACACAAGTCAACGCATTCATCGCAGATGTAGACTCCCGGGCCTGCGATTAATTTACGCACCTGCTCTTGAGACTTGCCACAAAACGAACATTTTAAATGGGAGTCGTACTTAGACATACCAGCCTCTTATTTGACAATGGTGACATTTTCCCCTGCGGTGGGAAGATTTTGTCTGGAGATGACTTGATCGATCAAACCGTAGTTTTTTGCTTCTTCTGCCGACATAAAGAAGTCGCGGTCAGTATCTGTTTCAATTCTTTCTAAGGGTTGACCAGTGTGTTGAGCCAATAACTGATTCAACATACCCTTAATATAAAGAATTTCTCTGGCTTGGATTTCTATGTCAATTGCTTGACCTTGTGCGCCGCCCAGAGGTTGGTGAATCATGATGCGGGAATCAGGTAGAGACATACGTTTACCCTGAGTTCCTGCTGTCAGCAAAAATGCCCCCATGCTTGCGGCTAATCCAAAACATATGGTAACAACATCGGGACGGATCTGCTGAATTGTATCATAAATTGCCATGCCTGCGTAGACAGCACCGCCGGGAGAGTTAATGTACAGTTGGATGTCTTTTTCTGAATCTTCAGCATCTAAGAACAACAACTGGGCAACAATCGTGTTAGCTACGGCATCATCTATGGGCGTTCCCAGAAATATAATTCGCTCGCGCAGTAGGCGGGAGTAGATGTCAAAAGCCCTTTCTCCCATGCCCGATTGTTCCACGACCATAGGCACAATATTGCTAATGCCATGCAAATTGGAGGAAATTCCTCCGATTTGACTTAAACTGCTGATGGGGTAGTTTGCCGACTGCGATACAAGCATAGGAGAACTTTTAAAGATAGGTTGATTACAGATATTGTGCTAGCGATCGCTGCTAGGTAGGAAATAAAGTAAATTTTGATTTTACCTATGTGTATTATGCCTCATCTATATTCTTCTCGTGTAGCAGGGTATCAGGCAAGTAAGATCACAAGTATTTGTTCTTTACTGGGAATGGGGTATAGGGCATAGAAAAATAGGCCTATTTACTCAATCCCTCATTTAGCATTTATAACCCAGTATTTGCGGTTTGTGCGAAGGGTTATTACCCCTGACAAGTACAGGTTTTTCATCGATAAATGAATGATGAGTGTAAAACCAAGGCAAAATCATCATTTTCCCCACTCTTACACCCCTACACCCCTATACCCTTACACCCCTGATTCTGTTGTAGATTCTGGGGTTTCTGCCTCAGTCTCAGGTTCAGTTGTTTCTGTAGCTTCCTCTTCGTTGGACAATGAACCTTCTGGCACAAGTTCCACGGTAGAATGTTCTAAGAGCCAATCCATAATTTTTTCGGTTAACATTTCGTTTTCTACTACAGAGCGCAGTCTGTCTTCGTCAATCTCTTCGTCTGCGTACTGCTCTAGTAGTTCTGTAACTCTGGCTTCAATTTCTGCGGGAGTTAGTGAAATTGACTCGCGCTTAGAGACTTCTTGTAAAGCCACAGACCGCTTGAGACGTTCGATGGCTTCATCACGCGATCGCTCCCGTAACTGCGGAATGATATCTTCAGTAAATAACTTCCTGACATCTAAGCCCTGCTGTGACAGCTTAATTGCTGTTTGTGTCAGCATCGTATCAATTTCTTGGTCGATCATGGTTGCTGGTAAATCGACTTCTACGTGCTTAACTAATTCTGTCACCAAGGCTTCTTGCTTGTTAGCTTTGGTTTTGTCCTCGGCTTCTTTTTGATATCGCTCATCTAAAGACGCACGCAAAGCTTCTAAGGTGTCGAAGTCGCTAACTTCTTGGGCGAAGTCATCATCTAATTCTGGAAGTTCTTTTTCTTTGAGTTCTTTGAGCGTGATTGTGAATATTGCTGGTTTCCCGGCTAATTCTTCGTTCACGTAGGGGTCGGGGAATTGCGCCGAAACTTCTCTGGTTTCGCCAGGATTCATCCCCATCATGCCAGAAACAAAGCCAGGAATAAATTTATCTTCTTCTAACTCTACTTGAAAATCACTAGCTTCACCGCCAGGAATTGGTTCTGGTTCAGCTTCCGGGTCTGCGTCTTCGGCTTTGGCGATGACACCTCGAAAATCTACTACAGCTACATCACCAATTTGGGCTGCACGTCCTTCCACGGGAATTAATGTGGCCATTTGCTGACGTTCTTTTTCTAGAACCTCATCTACCCGATTGGAGTCATGCTTGATTTCTTCAGCTTTAGCTTCCAGCCCAGTGTACTGGGCTATGTTAACTTCTGGTTTGACATCAACAGCCGCCGTAAAGACCAGGGGCTTTCCCGGTTCATAATTATTAATTAAATCATCAAAGGAAGAGCGCAAACGGGGTTGACCAATCGCCTCGATGGATTCTTGTTCTACTGCTTTTTCAATCCCATTTTGGATTAATTCTTCCAGTGCGGTGGCTTTGATGCGAGCATTGCCCAATTGCTGTAACAATATTTGCCTAGGTACTTTGCCTTTACGAAACCCAGGAATATTGACGGTTTTGGCTAAGTTTCTGATAACCTGCTCGTAAGTTTGCTGAGTGCTTTCTGGTGTAATCTCTATTTCCAGCCCAATTTGGCTAGCGGGAAGTTTTTCCTGGGTAACTTTCATGCTTCGTCTCTAATTTTCTGGTGTTTGTGACTCCAAGTACACACAAGATGCGATTTACCGCTTCTGGATTTGATGTCTCTTGGGTAGAATGGGAGGTGTCTACAAGGCATATTTCCTGCCTTTCAGTAGAGATCCAGTGTACTGCCAATGGCAAAAGACTGGACACTTTGCCGCTATAACTTTACTGGAGGGAATTACCCACAGACTTATGTTTAAGCTACTATAGATTTTCTGCTTGAGAGCAGGTCATTGTACAATGTACTTAATTTTTTGATATTAGTGGTAAATTTCAGCCAGAAATACAGTAAACTTTACTATTAACTTATGTCATGTAATTGAAACAATATTTTTATCTGTCAGAGATATTCAGTGAGATTAAAAAAAATTTTAACCTCTGTTACTGCTATTTAATCTTCAATCTTACCAAAACATTAAATTACCCATAACCTCTTAGAAGGAGGAAGTCAGTTTGTCAAAGTTGTATCGTGTAGCTATTTTGGGGGCAACTGGTGCTGTAGGCACAGAGTTGTTGGAATTACTAGCCAGTCGGAATTTTCCGGTAGCGGATTTAAAATTATTAGCATCAGCCAGAAGTGTAGGGCGATCGCTCCCGTTTAAAGGCGAAAATATACCAGTAGAGCTTGTGAGCGATCGCGCCCTGGAAAATGTTGATATAGTCTTAGCTAGTGCTGGAGGTTCGACATCCAAAGCTTGGGCAAAAGTCGCCGTCGAAAAAGGCGCAGTCGTCATCGATAATTCTAGTGCCTTCCGTATGGACACGGAAGTTCCCCTAGTAGTCCCAGAAGTCAACCCCCAAGCCGCCGCCAACCACAAAGGGATTATAGCCAACCCCAACTGCACCACGATTTTGATGACCTTGGCAGTTTGGCCTTTACATCAAATCAAACCAGTGCAGCGCATCATCGCCGCTACCTATCAATCTGCTAGCGGTGCAGGTGCAAAAGCAATGGAAGAAGTGAAAATCCAAAGTAGTGCCATTCTCCAAGGAGAGTCACCAATTGCTGAAGTTTTACCCTACCCATTAGCATTTAACTTATTTCCCCATAACTCCCCCATGACAGATTCAGGGTATTGTGAGGAAGAAATGAAAATGGTCAACGAAACCCGCAAAATTTTTGACGCACCACAAATTAGAATTTCTGCAACTTGTGTACGAGTTCCCGTATTGCGGGCGCATTCGGAAGCAATTAATCTAGAGTTCGCTGAACCATTTCCCCCAGAAACAGCCAGGGAAATCTTAAGCCGCGCTCCTGGAGTAAAATTAGTAGAAGACTGGGGCAAAAATTACTTTCCTATGCCCATCGAAGCCAGTGGTCAAGATGAGGTTTTAGTGGGTAGAATTCGTCAAGATATTTCTCATCCCTGTGGGTTGGAACTGTGGCTATGTGGCGACCAAATTCGTAAAGGTGCTGCATTGAATGCAGTCCAAATTGCTGAGTTGTTAGTAGAGAAAAACTTACTCCAACCTGCGAAGGTATATGCTTCTTAGGGGTGTAGGGGTGTAGAGGTGTAGGGGAGAAGAACTAGTCATTGTCTTCTCAGCACCTGCTAAACGCCGCGCTACGGCTAACAGCACTATAAATCTTGTAAACAACTCATAAATAAGTTATTACAATAAAAACCACCAAGACATAAAAACAAAAAAAGGTAGTTAGGAGTGAAAAAAGGGTGGGAGATTTTGGCAGAGTTTTAACCGCTATGATTACGCCGTTCAAAGCTGACGGTAGTGTAAACTATGCTGTAGCGGCAGAACTAGCAGCACATCTAGCTGACAACGGTACAGATACATTGGTAGTGTGTGGTACAACTGGGGAATCCCCTACTTTGAGTTGGGATGAAGAGTACCAGTTGTTTGTAGAAGTTTTGCAAGCAGTAGCAGGCAAAGCACAGGTAATTGCTGGCTGTGGATCTAATTCCACCAAAGAAGCGATCGCAGCGACGCAAAAAGCAGCTAAAATAGGTGTACATGGTACTTTACAAGTTGTACCTTACTACAACAAACCGCCACAGGCAGGACTGTACCAGCATTTTCAGGCGATCGCCCAGGCCTGTCCCGATTCACCGATATTGTTGTACAACATTCCCGGACGTACTGGTCAAAATCTCTCTCCAGAGACAGTTGTACAATTAGCTGCAATTGAGAATATAGTAGGCATTAAAGAAGCTAGTGGCAATCTCGACCAAGCCAGTGAAATTCGCAGGTTGACACCAAGAGAGTTTCAGATTTACGCTGGAGATGATTCGTTAACCCTCCCCTTGTTAGCGATCGGGGCTAAGGGTGTTGTAAGTGTCGCCTCTCATCTGGTAGGCAACCAAATCCAACAGATGATTCAAGCTTTTGATGCAGGTCAAGTGGAAGTTGCTAGTGAAATTCATCTACGATGTTTCCCATTGTTTAAAGCATTATTTCTCTCTACAAATCCTATCCCTATTAAACAAGCACTAAAACTTCAAGGCTGGGAGGTTGGCTCGACTCGTCTGCCACTATGTGACACTGACCCTAGTGTGAGTGAAAAATTAGCAGCAGTCATGAAAAAACTCGAATTAATTTAATCATAATTACCATTATTGCGGTATTTGCTAATTGCTACTATTTGTCAAAACTGTATATTGATTAAATCGACATAATTGTGACTAAATTTCTATGGCAACGCCTGTTGAAAAATTTGATAGCTATACAATGAATTATTCAATGTAAATTATCTTTTCTATTGCACCAAAACTTACATATTTAATGAAAATTTGGCTGCTGGCAAACAGCAGGCTAATGTTGTCATTCATACAAGATTAATAAGTTTGAATTTATTAACCCTAAAACAACAAACAACCTCAGGAGAAAATGGCTAAAAACGAATCTACACCTGCTCTAAAAATTATTCCCTTGGGCGGTTTACATGAAATTGGGAAAAATACCTGCGTTTTTGAATACGATGATGAAATCGTCTTATTAGATGCAGGACTGGCTTTCCCCACCGAGGCGATGCACGGAGTGAATATAGTTCTCCCAGATACTACCTATCTGCGGGAAAATCGCCACAAAATTAAAGGCATGATCGTAACTCATGGTCATGAAGACCATATCGGGGGGATTGCTTTCCACCTCAAACAATTTGATATTCCTGTAATTCATGGGCCAAGACTCGCCATGGCCATGTTAGAGGGGAAATTGGAAGAAGCTGGAGTGCGCGATCGCACGGAATTAAGAACAGTCCTTCCCCGTGATGTGGTCAGAATTGGCAAACACTTCTTTGCAGAATACATCCGCAACACCCACTCCATTGCTGATAGCTTCACCGTTGCTATTCATACTCCCTTGGGTGTGGTGATTCACACAGGGGATTTTAAAATTGACCACACCCCCGTTGATGGCGAGAAATTTGACTTGCAACGCCTCGCAGAACACGGCGAAAAAGGTGTACTTTGTCTGTTAAGCGATTCCACTAACTCCGAAGTACCGGGATTTACCCCTTCGGAAGCGGCGGTTTTCCCTAACCTAGATCGAGTATTTGGTCAAGCCACTGGGCGATTATTTGTCACTACCTTTGCTTCCAGCGTGCATCGCATCAACATGATTTTGCAACTGGCTAAAAAGCATAATCGTGTGGTGACAGTGGTGGGGCGTTCCATGCTGAATTTAATCGCCCATGCCCGAAATCTGGGTTATATCAAGTGTGAAGATAAACTGTTCCAACCCTTGCATACAGTTCGCGGTCTTCCCGACGAAAATGTGCTGATTCTCACGACAGGTTCGCAAGGTGAGACAATGGCAGCCATGACCCGGATTGCCAATAAAGAACACCCCCACATTAAAATTCGTCAGGGAGACACAGTTGTCTTCTCGGCTAACCCCATTCCTGGTAATACTATTGCAGTCGTCAACACCATCGATAAGTTGATGATTCAGGGGGCAAAAGTTGTTTATGGAAGAGATCAAGGTATTCACGTTTCTGGCCACGGCTGTCAGGAAGAACAAAAGCTGATGATTGCCTTAACTCGACCCAAATTCTTTGTACCATTCCACGGTGAACATCGAATGCTGGTGAAACACTCCCAAACAGCGCAGAAGATGGGTATACCGCAAGAGAACATGGTGATTATTGAGAATGGGGATGTGATCGAACTGACGGAAGACTCCATTCGTGTAGCCGGGAAAGTACCATCAGGTATTGAATTGGTCGATACTACAAGCTCTGGTATGGTGAGTGCTAAGGTTCTCCAAGAACGGCAACGCATGGCAGAGGAAGGAATTGTGACTATTGCCGCCGCTATTGATTGGCAGGGTAAACTCATGGCCAAGCCAGAAGTTCATCTGCGGGGTGTGGTGACAAGTGTAGATAGAACGCTAGTACAAAAATGGGTGCAACAGCGTATTGAAGAAATTCTCAATGTGCGTTGGTCAGAGTTTGTCACGGGAGAAGGTGAGAAAGCAGACGTAGATTGGGGTGGATTGCAAGGGACTTTAGAGCGAGAATTGCACCGTTCTATTCGGCGGGAATTGCAATGTCAGCCTTCTGTAACTTTATTGATGCAAATCCCCGATGAGCCTCCTGTGAAGGTCGCTGATGGTAGAAGACGACGGACTCGGACTGCTGCTCAAGTAGCTTCATAAGCATAAGGGAAGACCAAAAAATAAATTATCCGCAATTGATAGTTGGGTAGGGTGCGTCAGTATGAATAATTTCTGAGTATAGTTAGGTTCTATTGCACTGACGCACCCTACAGTTTGGATATTTTTTTATCTGGAAGTCCCTAAGCTCACGCATTAGGCGCAAAGACGCAGAGAGTATCTGAGGGTCTTTGCGCTTTTTTGTGAGATTTTTGTAGTTGAGTCTCTCAAACTACTGCCAAGAGAAGGAAGTCGGAATTTTGTAGAAATGGTAATTTAGAATTTGAGCTTTTAGCAACTAAATAACCTGTCATTTTTATGAGTCGTTCCGCTTGCCTTATTTTTAACCCGGTGGCTGGACAGGGCAATCCAGAGTTGGAATTGGCGCAAATTCGGGCAATATTAGAACCGGAAATTAATTTAGATATTTACCTGACAACAGAAGATATTGGTGCGGATGAGTTAGCACAAGCAGCAGTCAAACAGGGAGCAGATTTAATTATTGCTTCTGGAGGGGATGGGACTTTATCGGCGGCGGCGTTGGCGGTGGCGGGTACGGATATTCCCTTTGGCATTATTTCACGGGGAACGGCTAACGCTTTTGCCGCAGCTTTAGGTATTCCTGATGCTATTGATGCGGCTTGTCGGATAATTTTACAGGGAATCACCCGTGATATAGACATCGCCTATTGTAATGATTTGCCGATGATTCTATTAGCAGGGATTGGTTTCGAGGCGGAAACTGTAGACATGGCAGATAGGGACTCTAAAAAACGCTTCGGGATGATGGCGTATATCCTTGCTGGTATTCAACAGCTTAGAGAGTTAGAAATTTTTGATGTCGAGATTGAAACCGAAGATAAAATTATTAAAACTAGTGCTTCAGCAGTAACGGTGGCTAATGCAGCACCCCCAACTTCAGTGTTAGCACAGGGGCCGGCTGGAGTTATTTACGATGATGGATTACTAGATTTGACAATTGTAGCACCTAATAGCAAAGCGGGAGCGATCGCAGCTACCTATCATCTGTTTCAAACCGCCTCTGCTGGAAACGCCGCCGAACGAGATGATATTGGCTATTTACGAGCTAAACAATTTAAAATTACAACTGATCCGCCACAAAAGGTAGTAATTGACGGCGAAGTAGTGGCGACAACACCAATTGAGATTAAATGTGTCCCCGCAGCTTTAAAGGTATTTGTCCCATCAGTACCTGAAGAGAAACTAGTAGAGAAACTAGAAGGACTACCAAATTTAGAGATTGAAATTAAAAAGGAGTGCTGATTGCTGTCAACAGGGAATTTAGCACCGGCTAAACGCCGCGCTACCGCTAACAGCACGGGCTAAACGCCCCGCTATCGCTAACACCACTCAGCACCGGCTAAACGCCGCGCTACCGCTAACAGCACTCACCACTCAAAAGGAGTAAATACTATTGAAACTCGTCCAAGATCCGGCAATAGCTAAAAAAATCCGTAAGATGCAGCAACGGGTATGTTGGCAAGACTCGTTAATTTTAGAACGGAATATTGATCAAACTCGTCTAGTGCTGGATGACGGACAAGCCGATGAGAGGGATTTCTCTTTTTTAGTTGTGGGTGATAGTGGTTCTGGTAGACATAAGGGACACAACCCCCAACGACAGGTAGCAGAATTGATGTTACCCCACCATCAAGAATGTCGCTTTTTGCTACACACAGGAGATGTAATTTATTTGGTGGGTTCGAGTGAATACTATCGCCAAAATTTTATTCAACCTTACCGAGAATTACTTGTGGGTGGAGAGCAGCCTAAAAAAGTTGCTTACGACGAGATGGTGTTTAAGTTACCAGTTTTCCCCGTCCCCGGTAATCATGATTACTATGAATTACCGCTATTGTTGAGTTTGCTATCGGTGTCAACTTTACCGATGCGATACATATTGCGATCGCGCTTAAATATTGATATTGGTTTGCATGGTTCAGGGGTGGGGAATGCTTACGCTAAGGCTTTTCTCGACTATCTCCAAAGGTTTAACCTACCAGGAGAATTACCCCGCCATTTAGATCAACACTACACTGCTACCACCGACACAGGCCGCGCTCTTGTCTATCAACCAGGATATTTTACCCGCCTACCTAATCGATATTACACTTTTCGCTATGGTGGGATTGATTTTTTTGCCCTTGACTCCAACACATTTAATCAGCCGCAGCCTTTACCAAAAACCAAAAAAGGTGACAGCGATCGCCAAATCTTAGCCAGTCGTCAGCAAGATTTAGAACGGGAGAAGATGGAAATTATCGAATCTGCCGCGAAATTAAATGGAGATAACCCCAACGAAGCCGAACAATTAGACGATTTTCACTATAAATTATCCCAAATTGAGGAAATTATTGTTGATATCGACAAGCAGTTAAATACTGATCAAGCACCGCAGACTGACACCGAACAATTAGACTGGCTCAAACACAGATTAATTGCATCTTGGCATAACCCAGAAGTACGAGGGAGAGTCATTTACTTTCATCATCCGCCCTATGTGACAGAGGCGACAAAATGGCAACAGGCGCAGACTTTAGTAATTCGCAGCCGTCTGCGTGGGGTACTAGATGCAGTAGCTCAAGAAATAGGTGCGCTCAATCAAGGGCGACCTTTGGTAGATTTAGTCTTAAATGGTCATGCCCATTGCTTAGAATACCTACAAACTGTAGACACGGGACACGCTGATGCTAATATCAACTGGCTGGTTTGTGGCGGTAGTGGTTATAGTTTGCGTCGCCAGCGCACAGAGGGAGGAGATTTAACTGAAACCTTTGGGACTGGAGAAAGATTAATAGCGCGATCGCATCTTTTTCTTGGTCGTAATGGACAAGGTTCACAGAAACGCCGTCCTTATTCTTGTGTACGAATTGATGTCAAAGGCGATGAGCGACCCCAGTTTATTATTCGTCCTTTAGTCGCAGAATGGTATCAGCGTCAATGGCATAATTATGAGCTAACACCATTAATTCTTTAATATTTTCACCGTAAATTCACTCAAGAAAACAGTAAAGCTCGGCAGCAAGCCCAAGCATATCTGCAAATGATTAATCAAGCCTGTAGAGACGGTGCGATGCAACGTCTCTACTTTGTTTTACACCAGAGACAGGGAATAGACCTGACCATCAATTAATAGTCTGGTAATACCCTTGGCTTGTAAATGGGTGCGAGCCTTATGCAGCATCTTACTATCAGGAACTTTAATCACGCGATCGCGTTTGGTAGAAAAGCGTTTAGCAACTCGGTGATTATCAAACACAGGTAGAGTTCTTTGCTGGTTTTCCAGGCTAGGAATTTGTCCTAAATCACCAAAATCCTTGAGTGGTCTGGTAATTAATTCCGAGGAGCGATCAATTACCAAATAGCAAGTTTTGGGTAAAGCTGCTACCGATAATGGTAAGACTTGAACTGGTATTTCTCCTGTCCTACGTCTACTTACAAGAGGTCTTGGCTGTTCAAAATAATCTTCGTCCTCCTCGTAGTCTTCATCGTCGTCTAAATCGTCTTCTAAATCCTCCTCATCGTCCAAATCTTCAGACTCGTCTAGCAAATCTTCTCCCAGCATTCTGGCAATAGCCGTTACGTCAGATTTGTCATCATCGAGTAAAGGACTAGCAATACTGGCTATTTCCTGCGGCTGTTCTACTGGGATTTCTAATTGCTTGGCGACTATTGGCTTGGGCTTTGGTTTTGCCTCTACTTCCGTGACAATGCGTTTCCGCACCCTTTTTACAGGATGGGTTTGCTTGTCTTCCTCTTCTTGGTCTGGTGAGGCTACAGGTTGTTCTACCTGCCTTGGTTGCTCAACTTCAGGAGATTTTAAACGTGGTTTCTCCTGGCTTTTAGCGGGTACTTCCGGCTCTGGTTGAACAAAAGCAGGTACTTGTTCATAACTGACTTGCGCTCTGCCTTCAGGAGTCCTAGCCGCACGTTTTAATGAAACGAGGTATTCGTACTCATCTTCTGGCAAGGTACTTTTTAGCAGACGGCTAATTGTGGAGTTACTCACGTCATAGCGTTCTGCTAAAGTTGAGGTTGTTTCCGCAGTCTCTCGATATAGTTTGAGAATTTCTTGTTTGTCAGGATTTGTTAGTTTTCTCACGGTAGACACCAATGTTTTCTATGCTCGTTTTCTTGTGCGCTCCCGCCTAGTCCGGCTTAATGATGCGTCATATTCTAGGGCTGCGCCCATACCAAATAACACTCCACTAAACACCCAAAACACTTCTAAGATTTCTCCACTTTGATAATTGGGACCCTGGGCGTATTTAAACCACATATCTGCAATGTAGAGCGAAAACGCGGCCGCTGCAATCATTCTCCAGGATTGGGCAACTCGCCCCCCCCAAAAAGCTAATAGCAGAATGGTCGCGATAATTAACAGCAGTACATCGCTAACTATGTAAAACCAGTTCAAAACCACTACTAGCAATTCTTCTGATTTGTTGGTTTGCTGCATAGAAATCCACCAAGCCAACAAACTACCAAAGACTCCAATTGCTAAGACAACTAGCCATTGCCATTTTTCTAGATTAATTCGCCTAGCAGCTACTGCTAAAATCATGCCTACGCCTAGGGATATATAACTTAATACAAAAAACACGTCGCCAATAGACGCATCCGGTTCATCTTTTAAAACTATTTCCGTGTACCCAAAAAATATCCCTCCTAGGACATACGAAATCATACCTATAGCAATGGCCAGCCAGACATTTCGATTACTAACAATCTGTTGACTACGCCAATTCCTTAAGCATAAAATCCCAGCACCCAGATAAGCTAGCCCTTCAAAAATATTTGTACCAATTACGTACCACTCGGCACGGGTTTCTACACCATCAGATCCAGGAACTTTGGCACTGAATAATAAAAAGTATAGCAGTGCCAGCACACCCCAGCCAATACTAGCCAAAACTATTTTCTGGGTAGTGAACAGGGATTTGCTCAAGGGGGGTGAATTTTTGTAAGAACTATTCATAGGATTTAACTAAATGCACTCTGGTAAAATTTTGATGTGCGATAACTTCTAGATTCACAATTATGAATAAATAGCAACTATCTATAGTTACTTGTTTTGCAACAAGTTCTATGCTATTGCCACAGTTTACTCACGGAAGATTGACTTAGCCAAGATATAAATAGCGATCGCTCTCCTTCGGGCATATCCTGTAAGTAATTGGCTACTTGATGGGCAAAATTGGCATTACCAAAATAAGTTTTCCCTAATTTATGTAGTTCTTGTAAGAAAATTACTACATGATTCTCTTTCCAGGGAGGAAGTTTGGCGGATTCGAGGGGATTATTAGCTACCCAGTATTTTACCGCTTCAATCGAAGCCGTCTCAGGAAACTGCTGCTGTTTTAAGACTTCTGCAATATCTTTTTCAAATAATGAAGCTTGCTTTGTCCCCAAGAACTCTTCAATATCCATGTGAACGGCTTGCAACAGCAAAATACTAGCCTGGACGAAAGTGCCGTTTTTGCTATGTCCACCAGTATCATTACCTATTTGGTCTAAGCGTACCTTACCCCAGACGCTAAAGCGTTCCGGTTCTTCCAGCAACACGCAAGCCTTACCCCGATGATCGGTTAATTCTCTCCACAAGGTTCTTGCTTCTTCTTCTTGGCCTGCTTTGAATACACTAATCAAGCGAAAAGTCTGCCCCTGATAATTGAGAATCGGCACTTGCTGATCCTTTTTTGGGTGCTGAATGCTTGATATTTCAACATCCTGCCGTTTCAAAATAAACATGGCACTAGCAAATAACTCCTCACAGGGGCTTTGTAGATATGCGATTTATAATCTGATTTGGCGACATCGCCAAGAGTGCGATTACTTACGTGGTGTAGGTTGAGTAGCCAACCCGCAGGCGCGTAGCCCATAAGCTATCCTAGGCAGTCAAAAGAGGCAGGGGAGCAGGGAGCAGGGAGCAAGGGAGAAAACTGAGACAGAGCTTGTACTCATACCCATGCTCCGCTTCTCTACGAGACGCTACGCGAACGCTCCGCGCTCCAGGAGAAGGGCTTGTTCCCCCTGCTCCCTGGCCCCCTTCCCCTCTGCCTCTTCGGTGACGCAATCTCGATCAGAGGCTACGCCAAAGCCATCAACAGGCAAATACCCTCCCATCGACCACATAATATAACTAATTAATTGCCGCTTTGTGGACTTTTCAGTCTAAATTGATTAACTTGCACCGAGTATCTTAGGCTTGCCAGTCGTCAATCTCCAATTTTTTGATTGCTTATTAGTAGAGGTAACGATATAATCATATATATGGCTCTCAAAAAAGCCTGAGTTTTTACTTGGGCGCGTAACTCAGTTGGATAGAGTATCCGCCTTCTAAGCGGATTGTCGCAGGTTCGAGCCCTGCCGCGCCTGTTTCCAGTAAATATGAACCTTCAAAGTATCGGCTCAATAAGTAGGGGTAGTAGAAAAAATAAAGTCAGCGAGGGACAAGCAATATCATAAAATATGACACATGACGCAAAAGCTAGATTCGAGTAAAAAATTGGGAGAAGAGATACTGCAAACCATCGAGCCAAAAGGAATTGCAGATGAATCAATGCGTCGGACAGTAGAAATATTACTGAACCTAATAGAGCAATTGCAAGCAGAAGTCAAAGAATTACGAGATGAAAATCAACAGTTAAAAGATGAAAACAACCGCCTGAAAGGAGAAAAAGGTCAACCAGACATCAAAAGCAGCAAGAAAGGATTTGCCAACAATCACTCATCAGAAAAAGAACGACAGACTCTAAAAAAGCACAACAAAGGCAGTAAGAAAGCGACAGTTAAAATAAATAGAGAACAAATATTGGAATATCCCCAGGACAAACTGCCAGCAGACGCAGAGTTTAAAGGCTATCAAGAAGTAATCATCCAAGACATCACCTTGGGAACGGACAACGTATTATTCCGTAAAGAGAAATACTACTCACCTTCAGTGGGAAAAACCTATTTAGCAGAACTGCCTTGCGGTTACGAAGGAGAATTCGGTCCGGGAATAAAAGCTTTGGTGATGAGCCTATACTATGGGGGCAACATGACCCAAGGCAAATTATTAGAGTTTTTAGAAGATATTGGGATATCCATATCAGCCGGATATTTATCGAACCTACTGATTAAAAACCACACTGATTTTGAAAGCGAGAAAGATGAAGTATATGCGTCGGGACTAGAGAGCAGTCCTTGGCAAAACTTCGACCAAACTGGTGCGCGGGTGGGTGGGGTGAACTATACCACTAATGTAGTCTGCAACCCTTTCTATACAATCTACCTGACCACTGCCAAAAAAGACAGATTGAGTGTAGTAAAAGTATTGCAAAATGCCACAGAACTGGAGTTGATTCTCAATCAACTTACAGACAATTTAGTGGAGACTTTCCAAATCCCGACTAAATGGAAAAATGCTCTTAAACTATTACCTCAAGAAACTGTGTTGAGTGAAGCAGAGTTTAATACTCTACTTGATACATATCTACCCAAACTAGGTTCTCAACACCGGACTCGGATTATAGAAGCAGCAGCGATTGCTTTTTATCATCAACAAACTGATTGGCCAGTGGTGCAAACTCTCGTTTGTGATGATGCTCCTCAGTTCAAATTACTGACTGATAATATCGCTTTGTGTTGGGTGCATGAAGGACGACATTACAAAAAGTTGACCCCTTATGTTGCTTGTCACCAAAAAGCTCTTGATAAATTCCTGGATGATTTCTGGGATTACTACCGAGACTTGCTGGCTTACAAAGATGCACCCAGTCAACAGATGGCAGAAAAACTCCGGTCTGAGTTTTGGAAACTTTTCGATACTCAAACCGGTTATCAACAGTTGGATGAGCGAAAACAATTAACGCTGCTGAAAATTTCGGAGTTGCTTTTAGTCTTAGAGCATCCTGAATTACCTTTGCATAATAATCCGGCGGAGTTAGCTGCTAGGACAATGGTGCAACGGCGTAATATTAGTTATGCCACTCAAACTCTAGAAGGTACTCAGGCTTGGGATACTTTTATGTCTCTTGTTGCTACTACTCGTAAGTTGGGAATTAGCTTTTTTGAGTATATCCGTGACCGGATTTCTCAGGTTGGGAATATTCCTTCTTTAGCAACTATTATTCAGGAAAAATCTGCTCTCAATCCTTTTGGTTTTTCATTGATGACTGAAGAACTCCTTACCCCGGAATATTGAGGGGATACCCTTCAAAGACTTTTTTACGCACACACATATTTTGCGTTACTTAATTTATTTGAAGTAACAATTATTTACATTTATTAAGAAAAATTATGCAGTTTGCATAACTTACAACTTACTTTTAGCTGCTTCTTGTTGCGCTGTCTCACTATATTTTCTATAAAGTTGTGTACGAATTTTCGCTTCTTGATAGCGACTGTAATCTGGTGATACTCCTGCCATTAAATCAGAAGCTCTTTGCCACATAGCGGCTAGTTCCAACCATTGTGTTGAAGTTGTAGCTGTTTTACCCGCAGCAGAAGCTTGATTAGCAATTCGTACTGCTTCGGCGAAGGAATCTTCAGATTTATCGCTTGTTGATTTCGTCTGGCTAGTATTACCTATAGCAGAATTACGGCTATTTTCTAGTTGCACCAAATTTTTCACTTGTTCGCCAAATTGGGCAGAAATTATCCAACCTAGTGATAACAATAAGCAAAAACCTAGTGCTGATTGCCATTTAAATTTTGATAATTTTCTGGGTTTATCCTTGTGAGTCAGTGGTGATAACTCAGGTAAATTATGTTGTCCGAGTTCTTGCGCTGCTTGAAAATCTTTAATTAATTGCTGGACAACATTTGGTTGAGCCAGGGTAATTTCTTGTGACCAGAGTAATTGATTTTCGCGCTCAATTTCTGTCAACCACAATAATTGCTGTTCCCGAACAATCCGACTATTAATATTGACGCGGCGAATATTGCGCGGTGCAATGGATTCAAGGATTTGTTGGATTTGTTCTACTAGGCTAGATTGCTCAAGTAGCTCTACTTTAGCCGCCTCACACAACAGTTGTAAGATACCATCGGCAAAAATAGCCCTGATTCTCACACCAGACTTAGTGAGGTTGTCGTTTAATAGTTGAATAATCGCTGCAACGCTACCTTGATGTGCTTGCCAAGCGATATCGTTGATCCGATCTACCATTTGATATGTATTTATGACTTTTTAACCCTGATTTTTTAACTGAATTATAAATTAAGGCTGCTGTTCTACTGAACTTTACCTTGTCTTCGATTTTACGGTTAAAAAGATCAGGTTGCCACATAAAATCTTAAAAATCTTGCCTCTCTCTACTGAGTGCTGAGTGCTGAGTGCTGTTAGCGGTAGCGCGGCGTTTAGCCGGTGCTAAAACAGGGCATATCGCGTTTATACAGGGATGAGCGATCGCTTGCGTAGTTTTAACCCTGTCAGTAGAGATATTGCGATCGCCATGACTCTAACATGACACTCCTCAGTTAGATTAGCTGACTATATTTTAAGGTTAAAATAATCAAGCCTTGGAGAAAGTCCAATCATCAAGCAGCCCATAGCCCCCTCGAACAGATAACATCTATATATGAACGCTACACAAGAACAACTAAAGGTAAAACTTGAGCAGGCTTTGGTCGCTGCTTTTGGGGATGAGTACGCCGGAGTAGATCCGATTTTAGTTGCTGCTAGCAATCCTAAATTTGGTGATTATCAAGCCAACGTGGCGTTGTCGCTGAGTAAGAAATTAGGACAGCAACCAAGAGCGATCGCCTCTGCTATTGTAGAAAAATTAGATATCTCCGCAATCTGTGAAACTCCAGAAATCGCGGGGCCTGGTTTTATCAATCTCAAACTTAAAACAGCATACCTAGAAGCACAACTGAACGCTATTCATGCAGATTCTAGGTTGGGTGTTCCCACAGCAAAATACCCACAACGGGAAATCGTCGATTTTTCTAGTCCGAATATAGCCAAAGAAATGCACGTCGGACACTTGCGTTCTACCATCATCGGTGATTCCATCGCCCGTATTCTGGAATTTCGCGGACATGATGTATTGCGGTTAAATCATGTGGGTGATTGGGGTACGCAATTTGGGATGTTAATTACCTACCTGCGGGAAGTCTATCCAGAAGCCTTAACAACTGCAAATGCTTTAGATATCGGTGATTTAGTCAGTTTTTACCGCAAAGCCAAACAAAGGTTTGATGCAGATGAAGTCTTCCAAGAAACAGCACGCCAGGAAGTTGTCAGATTGCAAGCCGGCGCAGAAGATACTCTCCATGCTTGGAAATTGTTGTGTGAACAATCTCGCCAAGAGTTTCAAATAATTTATGACTTGCTAGATGTCAAATTAACTGAACGCGGCGAATCTTTTTACAATCCCTTACTATCAACAGTTGTAGAAAAATTAGATAAATCCGGTTTATTAGTAGAAAATCAAGGTGCAAAATGCGTTTTTTTAGATGGCTTCACTAATAGAGAAGGTGAACCTTTACCCTTGATTGTACAAAAATCGGATGGTGGTTATAATTACGCGACAACTGATTTAGCTGCACTAAGTTACCGGATTCAACAAGATGAAGCCAAACGGATAATTTATGTCACCGATGCGGGACAAGCCAACCACTTTACCCAATTCTTTCAAGTAGCGCGTAAAGCCGGATGGATTCCTGATGATGTGGAATTGGTTCATGTTCCTTTCGGTTTGGTGTTGGGGGAAGATGGGAAGAAATTTAAAACCCGTTCGGGTGATACTGTCAGGTTACGGGATTTGTTAGATGAAGCAATTTCTCGCTCTCATGCAGACTTAGCAGCTAGATTGAAAGAAGAAGAACGCCAAGAAACTGACGAATTTATCAACAAAGTTGCTGAGGTCGTTGGTATCAGTGCAGTCAAATACGCTGATTTGAGTCAAAACCGCACCAGTAACTATATTTTTAGCTATGACAAAATGCTGGATCTCAAAGGTAATACTGCACCCTATATGTTGTATGCTTATGCCCGGATTCAAGGGATTAGCCGCAAGGGTGAGATTAACTTTGCAGAGTTGGGAGATAATGCCAAAGTCATATTGCAGCATGAAACGGAATTTGCATTGGCTAAATTCTTGCTGCAACTAGGTGAGGTTATTAGCACTGTAGAGCAAGATTTATTACCGAATCGTTTATGTGAATATCTCTACGAGCTAAGTAAAAAGTTTAATGTGTTTTATGACCGCAATCAGGGGGTACAAGTATTGAACGCAGAAGAACCATTGCGGACTTCCCGTTTAGTTCTGTGTGATTTGACAGCGAGAACCTTGAAACTAGGCTTATCTTTGTTGGGGATTCAAGTATTAGAGAGAATGTAATTGTGCATGATGCGATCGCTGGTAAACTCAAAAAATCAGAGCGATCGCACTCAATAATGTAATTGTCATATCACATATAAATATGCTAAAGCTGCTCCAATGGTGGAGAAAAAAAATATTTAAATTATTGGCAAGTCTGATATTTTATACTACTATTCCTTTGCCTTACATCCAGGATTTAGAGTTTCACTCCGTAGCACATTTTGCGCCTTTTGTGGGATTAGTGATTGGCGGAAGTTTAGGATTACTTGATATAGGAATGAGTTATTTGGGTGTACCAATGCTCACTCGTAGTGCTTTAATAGTGGCTGTGTGGATGGGTATAACTGGCGGACTGCACCTAGATGGAGCGATGGATACGGCTGATGGTTTGGCTGGGGGTAATCCAGAACGACGACTGGAAGTAATGGCGGATAGTGCTACAGGTGCATTTGGTGCAATGGTAGCGATCGCCTTAATATTATTAAAAACGAGTGCTTTAACAGATATTACAGACAACCGTTGGCTAGTTTTAATGGCTGCTTGCGGCTGGGGACGTTGGGGACAACAGCTAGCAATTCTCCGCTATCCTTACTTAAAACCCACCGGTAAAGGTGCATTACATAAACAAGCAATCCGTTCCTACCGAGACTTACTCCCAGGACTGTTGTTAATGTTGGCTGTTAGTGGCTTAGTGTGGCTGCTAGATGGACACAGATTAGTTATACCAGTAGTAATGATGATAGCTGGGAGTGCGATCGCCACTTTCACAGGTGCTTGGTTCAACCACAAGTTAGGCGGACACACAGGCGACACCTACGGCGCAGTCGTAGAGTGGACTGAAGCTTTATTTCTTTGTGTTCTAACTACTATGTAATTCGTAATGGGCTGCGCCCCGCTACGCTAACGTAATTCGTAATTCGTAATTAAGTAGAGACGTGTTATTCGTAAAGAAAATACAATTTTATGTTTCTACTTAATTACTCAGCACTCAATACTCAGCACCGGCTAAACGCCGCGCTACCGCTAACAGCACTCATTACTCATTACTCATTACTCATTACTCATTACTCATTACTCATTACTCATTACTCATTACTCATTACTCATTACTCATTACTCATTACTCATTACTCATTACTCATTACTCAGCACTCAGCACTCATTACTCTACTTCATGGGTTGTAATTTCGTCACTTTTAATTTAAAAGCCCCAACTCCAGTTTCCCCAAAAGAACGGACACGAATAATAAAAGTCCCTGTTTCATTGATGCGGGTAAACAGTAGAGAATTACTAGTACCATCAGGCCCATCATCATTTTCTGCTAACGTCGAACCATCGGGTGCTAACAGTGTGATGATGCTGTCAAAACTATCTGAAGTTAAATCAATTGCTAAGTTATCACCCTTATTCAACTTCACCGCATAATCACGAGCAAATCCACCCTGCCCAGTAGGAATATCTTTTTCTGAAAGCGTATCACTAATTTCTTTAAAATCAGTTAATGGAATAGGACTATACAACTTATTGTTTTGAGCCAAAGTTGCTGTTGTTGTGATACCAATTACGAATAATGTGGCTGGAAATATGATGATTCTACTGAAATTTTTAATAATATCTCGACTGAGCATAGTAGGCGATGTTCCCAAAATAACAGGGTAGTTTGGTTAATTATAGATTTCTCAGAGATAGCTTGCCCATTAATTTTGAATGTCTTTGTATTTTACAGCAGTCGCAACTGCGGCTAACCCTAAAACTTTGATTCCAGATTGACGCAGTGTTTGCACAGCAGACTTTGCAGTTGCACCAGTTGTGTAAATGTCATCCACTAACAATACTGACGCTTTGGGGTAGAACTGGCGAAAATCTGACCCAATAGCAAAAGCTTCAGCCAAGTTTTTTTCTCGATCAGCTCCCGATAAACCAAACTGCGCTTCAGTCTCGCGCACTCTTATCAAACCATTTAGTTTCAATTTTAATCCAGTTGTTTGACAAAAGCTTTGGGCAATTAATGCCGCTTGATTGTAACCCCGTTGTTTTTGCTTACTGGCGTGCATAGGAATTGGTACGACTACAATTTTTTGCTCTTGATGAAGAGAATGTAATAACCAAGTGTCCCCTAGCCATTGTCCCAAAGGTCGAGCGATTTGAGGTTGATGATCATATTTCATCACAGCGATCGCGCGTTTGATCACCCCACCATACATCCCCCAGCCAAATACAGGTATTGGCTGTTTCCATAAAGCTTGAGGCTGCTGGTGATGACATTTGTGTAACTGTCTAGTGCAGTTTTCACAAAACACACCAGATGTAGAACGTTGACACAAAGGACAGTTAGATTGCAAAAATAAGTCCAGAAACCCTTTGAGCATTATTTTACAGCCTCCCACCAGCACAGCAACGCACTAGCATCTTCTTCACTGTCACCTGTCCCCTGTCACCTATCGAGGTATTTCACATAAACGCGATCGCAGCGTAAAGTTTCCACCCCTGTAGCTGGCTGATAGCCGTTGTGTTCATACAGCTTGACTGCTTCTACCAATACACTGGCGGTTTCAATCCAAATTTGTTCAAAACCACGACTAGCGATCGCTGCTTCTAACTGTTGTAACAAATATTTCCCTAATCCTAAACCCCTAACACTGGGTAAAAGATACATTTTCCTGATTTCAACGGACTTTTCCGCCCGATGGTTGGGATAGTATGCCCCCGTACCAACTATTTGGCTTTGGTGTTCAATTACCCAAAACTCGCCACCTGTGGCTAAGTAACATTCTTCCACTTCCAGCACATCGCGGTCAGCACCTTTAGGTTCCCAACCCAAACCGTATTCTGATAATACGTAACTGATGACGGCGGCGACTTTAGTGCGATCGCTTTTTTGCCAGTTACGAATTAAGAAGTCTTTGTAGTGGCTGTTCATTACCGTTTGTGGGTCAGGTTTGTACGGAAAAGTTTTCTGGATTTATTCCCGAATTTACCCAGCGTATAGCTTCTCTAGCTGATTCTAACTCAGGTCACACTCTCAAAGCATGAATTATGCCCCTGTTTGGAGGTAGACTACAGAAGAAAATCCCCAAAAAAAATTTAGATACAGCAGAAGTACAGCATCTCATTAAATTAACAGCAAATTCTCTGCGTACCTCCGCGCTTACCTCTCTTTCCCTCTGCGTTTAAATTTCCACCCTCAATTCCCCACCCAGTAAAACCCTAATTCAAGCTGCTCATATTGCTAAAAATTTCTATCAAATTACCATCAGGATCACGAAAATGGGCTGTTCTTAATCCCCATTCTGGACGATCCATTGGTTGAGTCACAATGATGGCATTCTTTTCTTTGAGATGATAATACAACTCATCTACATTATCTACTGCAAACACCAAAGCCATTTTGTTTTGGCACTCAATCGCTGAAGGTTGATAAGCACTAGGAATTGCTTCCGCCATTAACTCTTTTCTAAACAAAGCCAGCTTGACACCATCCCCGGTATGCAACTCAGCGTAACCGCTATTTTCATCACCCCAATCAATAACAAATCCCAGCGCATCGCGGTAGAACAAAAAACAGTCTCTGTAGTTGGAGACAAGTAACCTAATATGTGTTAACTGTAGGAACATAAATAACGTGTGATTCTATTAACTATGAATTCTCGGTTCTGGATGTAAATGTGCGAGTAACTCGCTTTCAACTATTGATAATTCATCTAGCCGTTCGGTGACAATTTCTCGGTCAAAATAAGTATCAGCTAAAACCCAATAAATACCGAAATGTCGCGCTTCTGATGCCATTAAACTTTTATAAAACTTAGCTAATTCTAAATCAGGACAGTGTATAGCTAATAGTCCTAAGCGTTCGTGACTACGTGCTTCAATTAAGCCAGTTACGAGTAAGGAATCTAAAAACCGTTCTGGTTCTTGAGGACGCACAGCAGCTTTCAACCCCGCACCGTAGGGAGGTGGTGGTAAGGGTGCTAGAGGGATATTTCGCTTTTCTAGCCACTGATTCACCAAGTCAAAATGTTCGAGTTCTTCACGGGCGATCGCAGTTAATTCTCTCACCATTTTAGTATTAGAAGGATAGCGAAACATAAAGTTTAACGCCACCCCAGCCGCTTTGCGTTCACAGTGGGAATGATCAAGCAAAATGATGTCTAAATTAGAAATCGCTTGTTCTACCCAAGCATCACTCGTTGGTTGCTTGAGTGCATTGATAGTTGATAACACGGAAGTAACCACAGGGCAAAAAAATTAAAGAAAATTGACATGGTGCTGAGTATCCCAGCAAATTGATCTTAATGTGACTGGCGATACTTTTACTTGTTTCTTTAATAAACTGCAAAAACTTGTTTAAGCAAAAGCGTTTGCGTTCCGCATCGTAGCATAACATCACCATCCAATCTGTGACAAAATAGTTTTGTTGTCTTAGAGTCAGACTTGTTGCTACAGTTTGGATGAATATGGCGCGATGATTGATGATACCAGTAACTATGCAATCAGTTGGTGCTGAGTTCTTACCTATTCTGCCTCTTACACTATAAATAAGTAAATCACCAGAATGCAGGAAAATACTTACCTCATAGCACAATTGTTGCTCTGTTGAATCAGATCCAATTGAACTAATTTAGGGGAAATTCCTCAACATCCTGGTGCTTTTCTAGCGGTAGTTCCGCTATTAGGGTAAAAGTAAAGGGTTTTGAAAGCATATAACAGCTATTGGAAATTTATTGTATCAACACACACATTTTATTGAGGATTTTGAATCCGTAAGTACCGTTTCATCTTTTGGGAATCAAAAAACATTATTAAGATATATAATCTTGATATTAAGAGAGTTATAGATTTGAAATTTTCTATATATGTTTGAATTTACTAACAAAAATCTGTGATAAATCTCCGAAATATCCAAATCCATAAAGTAAATGAATTACCAGGTTTACTTTAGCTCGATATATCATTAAAATAATCTCAGCAAAAAATTCGCAGAACTTTACATGGACTGGATTACCCTACTGCGATCGCTACAGTCTGATTTTATTAAAAGATTATCATCTGGTTGTTTACTTCATTGTGAAAATGAAGGTCAATATAGTGAATTGACAATTATTTCCGGTGAGAGATTAAAAGCCTTACGGAATTTTTGTTGGCAGATGGCGGAAAAATATAAGCGCGTTTCGCCAGTCCGGGATGTTTTTATTAGCTACCTCAAGGGAAAATTGGGTGAGGAAGTTGTTAAAGAGCGTTTAGCTGATTTTATTACAGAAGTAGACTATGAAAAGCGATTTGGTGGTGATGGGAAGATAGATTTTACTCTCACGGCCGATCCTTCTCTTGGTGTTGAGGTAAAATCTCGTCATGGCAGTATTGATCGAGTGAGATGGTCAGTTAGTTCTGAAGAAGTTGAAAAAAATGCCGTGGTAGTTTGCATTTTAATTCAAGAAGCTGTGCATGAAGCACAATCAGAATATCACTTGTTATTAGCTGGGTTTCTTCCCACACGGATGATTAAATTGAAAACCGGCAGCATATCTTTCGGGATAGATCAATTGTTATATGCTGGTGGCTTATATTGTTATTTGGAACAGTTACAATCTACTAACAATAATTATGTTGTCCAGCAAAAAAAATTGGTAAGCAAACAGCCAAGATTGTTATTCCCAATCGATACAAATAAAGTAAATGTTAATCATCCTGAAATATACAATTATAGAGAGTTACCCATAGATTATAAACAACTGGGTGATGAATGTTTTAGTAAAGGAGAATATGCTGCGGCTATTAGCAACTATAGTCAAGCTTTAAAATTGAATATGCAAAATACAGAATTATATTATAAACGGGGGTTAGCTTATGATCAATTAGGAGATTATAAAAAAGCGATCGCAGATTATTCTCAAGTCATTAATATAAATATAGATGATGCTAAAGCTTACCATCAGCGTGGTTTGGCTTTATCTAAACTGGGAGCTTATGAAGCGGCAATTGATGATTATACCCAGTCAATCAGAATTAATCCTCATGCTGCTATCGCTTATAAAAACCGTGCAGAAGCACGCTCTTGCTTAGGAGATAATCAAGGAGCGATTGAAGATTATAATCAGGCGATTAAAATTAATCCTCAATATGGGGATATAAATAAAAATCGTGATATGGCTCGTTATATTGTCGGCAATCAGCCGGGATTTAATCAAGCAATGCAGCTTAACCCTAACGATGCCAATGCTTACAAGAATCGTGGTAATGCTCGTGCGGATATTGGAGACTACCAAGGTGCGATCGCAGATTATACTCAAGCAATACAGATAAATCCCCATCTGGCCGATGTCTATTATAACCGGGGTAACGTGCGTTGTGATGTAGGCGACGAAGAAGGCGCGATCGCAGATTACACCCAGGCAATACAAATTAATGCTAATTATGCAGATGCGTATTATAACCGAGGTAATATCTATGCTGGCATGAAAAATCTACAAGCGGCAATTACAGATTTTCAAAAAGCAGCAAATATCTATCGTCAAGAAGGGAATTTAGCAGCACTCAAAGATACAAAAGACAGAATCTTAGAGTTAGAAATAATAGAATCAATCGATATATTAAATTTTTAGTTAAAAAAACCACCCCACCAAACCTAGGTTTTATCTCGCTTCCCCGTTTACCCATCGTATTTTTTCACTCATCCGTAATTTCAGCCAAAAAATGGGAAATACAAGTTAAGTATTCCATTAAAAATAGGTCTGACAAAATGATTTTGAGTTTAAAAAATCTTAGCAACGTCTGTGCAGTAGGTTTATTGCTTGGTGCTAGCAGCTTTCATCAATTAGCTATAGCTAATACAAACAATCAAATGCAACCATTAGCACAACAGCAAATTAAAACTACTAATTCTCAGATACACCCAGTATTTAAGATTATTCTGCCCAAATTAAAGCAAAAAAGCCAGATTAAAATCTTATTACCAAAATATATTCCTGAATCTGACGGCACAAACCCAATTTACGCCATTCTAGAAACTGCTACAGCCAAAAAATATGAAATTCTCCTAGGTTTTACTCCTGACTGCACAGGTGGAACAGCTTGCCGTTTGGGTGTAGTTTCTGCTGAAGCCGTCACCCGCAAAACACCCCGCCTCACTGGTAAACGTGTCATTTTAGCTAAGGGTATTACTGGCTATTTTGTAGATTTTCGTTGTGGTGCTAATTGCTCAGATGCTACCCTAACTTGGCGACAAAAGGGTGTGCAATATGCTCTTGGGTTGAAAGCTGGTAAACGTGAGTATTTAATCAAAATGGCTAACTCTGCCATTAGTCTATAGATTCAGGGTGTAGGGGTGTAGGGGTGTAGGGGTGTAGGGGAAAATGCCACAACTAAATATGAAAGGTCAAACAAGACCAATTAGTGAGCTATGGGACGGGATTGATGTAGAGTAATGATGCGGTTTCAATTCGGTTTTCCGATGAGTTTGAGGGAGAACTTTACAAACTCTCAAAAAGATTTCGCAATATTCGCTATATTATCGCTGCTTTTTATAATGGGGAAGGTTAAAACTGGCATATTTTTCATGTAGGGTGTGTGACGCTGCAAAAGTATTTAAACGTAGTCATGAGACTGATAGCGTCACGCACCAACTTTCGATTGTGACACTTGCGTAAGTCCTGTAAAAAATAAATTATCCGCAATTGATGGTTGGGTAGGGTGCGTCAGTGAGATAGAACCTAACTATACTCAGAAATTATTCATACTGACGCACCCTACAGTTTAGATATTTTTTATCTGGAAGTCCCTTATCATTAGCTACAAGGTAGAAATCTAAGTATCTGGGAATGTGAGGAATGTCAAATCTGGTTAAACGTAAATCCCGTAACCGCCAACTCAAACGCCGTCCTTTAGGATTAATCTTCACCATTTTGGCTTGGAGTTTGGTGATGGGTTGGCTATTAGCCTTAGCCACTAGCGCGCAAAGTGCCACCCCTGTATCAGAGATTGGTACAGTTGATGTAGTTCCCGCGAGATACCAACTAGGACAGGAATTATATCTAGAAAATTGCGCTAGTTGTCATATTGCTCTGCCGCCTGCGGTTTTACCCACCCAAACCTGGAAAAACCTCCTAGAAGACTCACAGCATTATGGTGTAACTCTCCAACCACTATTAGATCCCAGTCGTACCCTAGTTTGGAGATATCTTTCTACTTTCTCACGCTCCCAGCTAAAAGACGAAGCAACACCCTACCGTGTGAATAATTCTCGCTATTTTAAAGCTTTACATCCTCAAGTTGATTTACCACGTCCTTCGCAAATCAGTAGTTGTGTCAGTTGTCATCCCAGTGCTAAGGAGTATAATTTTCGCCGCCTGAGTCAAGATTAGACACCAAGTTAGCTTTTCCACATAACCTAAAAAGTCAGTTCAACAGAACATTTATTGCGAATTGGTTTTATAATCCCCCACTTTACCCAAAAGTCGGGGATTATAAAGTATATGGAGTAATCAAACTTAAAATTAGCTATTTTTCTCTCTCATCGTTGTACATTCTTCTGGTCTTATCAATCATCACCACGGCTACCTTAGTCAAGTCACCTGTCGCACCATCAGGGATTTTACCCATGTTCTCTAGAGACACACTACCCAGTAAGAGTAATCCACTGAGTATAGTTGTGGTAAAATACACTTTGCGTGTTGTGTTGGCGTGACGAGTTGGATGTTCTTTCATTACCGCAAATTCCTTGTATTGCGATCGACCCCTTCACGTTCTCAAATGCTTCCAAAAACTCAAAAATCGGATCAGGATCTGATCAGGAGTTAATTGGGTCAGTTATATACAAATAGGCAATGACAAGAGAGAAACCAAAACCAGGACAAGTCAAGGCTTCAGAAGCAGGAAAGGAAAAAATTCTAGAGAAGATACAAGAAAAAGAATGGACTAAAGGCGACGATAGCGAAGCTTTGACTGTTGCAAGTCAGAAGCTATTTAAAAAAAAGATTGAAAATTTTACAGATGACAAAGAACAGATTAATATTGAAGAACTTAAAAAGAGAATCAAAAGCAAACTTATTTTTAATGACTATACTTATCAATCTTTTTTAGATGAGATAGAAAAAATAGAAAGTAAAAACAATAAAATTACTATTAATAAATGTTTGGAAATAATAGAATCTAAAAATGTTCGTTTCAAAGGTATATCCTATAATAGTAGTTGGAAAAAATTTTATAATGGCAACTATCTGGACAAGGATATATTTAAAGCTTATTGGGATGCTTTAGAATTAGGAGATTGGAGAGATTATATTGATTACCCTGAAAATTCTCCTTATGAAAAATCTGATAGAAATTCTGAGAAATTGTTGACGGGCTTATCATTATTCAATCATAAATCACAAATTAAATTATTAGAAAAAAATTTTCCTGACCCTACATTAGCGTTTCTGATTAGTAAGCATCCATGTTCTTTTAGCCAAATTTGGTTACTGCGACGTTTAGAAGCGGAAATTAAGACCTATAATCCTAAAAATTTTAAAGTTTATTCTTTAAATAATACCTTATATTTAGAATCCAAGAAAATAATTAGGTTACAAGACATAAAATCTGTTGTAGACACATTAGATTTCGCACATATAATATATACTTGCGATATCGATCAGATTTCTCTACAAGAATTGCAGAATTATTTGCAAATTTATGAAAATTTAATTGAATATATAAAAAATTTACCAACTATAAGACCAGGAAAAATATTTATATATTTTCTGGTTGGTCAGAATGCAAATAATAATTGTTATCAAGAACTCAAATCTAAACAAGAGAAATTAGAAATTATTGAACTGCATCAAACTTCTATTGATGAATATCAACGCAACAATTTATTACAGGATGAGGTATCTGATATATTACCCAAAATTGCCGCACATCTCAACAAAGGAAAATTATCTGATGAAGAAAAAAACATTGCTGCTCAATTGATTAAAGAGATGAAAAATGAGATAACTGCCGAAAAATTACTCAAAGTCATTTATCGTTATTTTAATTGTTATTTTGGTTACGAAACAACCACCTTTGCTAAATGGACTAATTACCCATGACTTCAAAAATCCCTGAATATACCGCAGAAAAACAGCCCCCTGTTGGCGGAGAATATAATGATAAATTAAAGCGTAATATTTATCCTTACTATCCCAGTGACACTTTAAAAGAAGCCGTTAATTTAGCTATTAGATTAAATCGTCCATTGCTCTTAGAAGGTGAACCTGGTTGCGGTAAGAGTGAATTATCTCGCGCGGTATTTTATGAATTGAGTCAGAAATACACTAATTATGATTGGGATTATTGCCTCTGGAATGTCCAGTCAACTAGCAAAGCTCAAGACGGATTTTACACCTACGATTATATTGGCAGGTTACAAGCGGCACAATTAGAAAAAATCAATATTCAATATAACGCATCTAATCCAGCGAATCCAGCAAATTATCTAGAATTAGGAGCATTGGGTTATGCTTTTGATAGAGATTTTGTCAAGAAATTAAATCGAGGATATAAGCAAAAGGAAAATCAAAAACCATATCGAACAATAGTTTTAATTGACGAAATCGATAAAGCCGATACCGACTTTCCTAATGACCTTTTATTGGCTTTAGAAGAACAACGGTTTGAAATTAAAGATTTGCGTCCTCGGCGTTGGTTAACAGCAAACTCTGATGCACCTCCTATTGTGTTTATTACATCTAATCAAGAAAGAGAATTACCTAATGCTTTTCTGCGGCGTTGTCTGTATCATTATATTGAGCCTCCCAGCAAAGATGAACTAAAAACAATTATTGCATCGAGATTTAAATCACCACCAAAAGATTTAGTAAATCAAGCTATTCAACGATTTTTAGAATTACGGGAAGCAATGAATGATGACAAGGAGGAAACAGCGAAAAAAGTCAGCACTAGTGAATTAATTGACTGGTTTACTATTTTAAATACTTATCCACCAGAGGAAGTGTTAGAAAAGTTAGAAGAAGAAAGATATCCTTTCTCTAGTACACTTTTCAAAAATCGCCAAGATAAAAGCGACTATAGTTAGTTCGTAGTGAGGGCTTCAGCCCTCTTTTATGAGTAATTTAAGGGCTAAAGCCCTTACTACAAACCAGATAAAATTATGAGTGAACCGCCACTGCTAAATTTATTTCTACGCTTGCGAGAAGCTGGCTTACCTTTGGGTATTGACCAGTATGATTTAGCAGTGAGAACATTATTACAATCTGTAGAAGTTGGATTAGATATTGGTGATAAACAAGCAGTAAAACAGTTGTGTCAAACTATCTGGGTAAAATCTCGACAACAACAACGCTTGTTTGATAAATGCTGGAATGAAATGATATCTCATCCAGCAAGATTGAGTGAATCTACTATTATTAAGCCGCCTGTGGGAGAACCAGCAACTCCAACAGATATAAATAAGCCTGAAGAAACTAAGCCAGTAGAAGAAACAGAAGAACCGCCAAAACAAGAAGAAGAAGCGGAATTTGTCACCACGCCTATTAGTGATAATGAAGTTGTCACATCTATTTCTACCAAACTCAAGGAACGAGATTATTTCCCGGTAAGTCGTGACAAACTGCGCCGAAGTTGGCGACTGTTAACGCAAAAGTTACCAAGTAGCATTCCTAGTCAGATAGATATCCCTAACACAGTTATCGATATCGCCAAGCGGGGATTTTTTGTTAAACCTGTGTTGACTCCGGCAGCAAATCAGTATCGAGAAGTAGTATTATTAATTGACCAAAACGGCTCAATGTCTCCTTTTCATCCGTTTTGTCGCCAATTGGTAGAAATTTGGCGGGGAGCGAAAATTTACTACTTCCACAATGTCCCGACAGAAATTTACTCTGACTCTCAATGTGAGGAAGCTGAATCAATTAAGTCGATGTTAGCGCGATGCTCAAAAGAGAAAACTTTGGTGGTGATAGTCAGTGATGCGGGTGCGGCGCGGTTGCGTGTAGTTCCCGAACGGTGGGAAGCAACTGGGGAATTTTTGGCGATGCTTACACCTCATGTTAAGAGGGTAGCATGGCTCAACCCCTTGCCGTGTTTTCATTGGCAAAATACCACGGCGGAATTTATCGCTCAGATAGATGGGTTGAAGATGTTTGCGCTAGAAGTTGCTGAATATCAGCAAATGCTGCAATGGTTACTTGATGGTAAGCCTGTCAAAATTTTAAATCGAGAAAATCAAACTAAAACTATTGGTAGTTTCAAGATTTGGGAAATAGGAGAATATAACGCTCAAGGGAAAATCACAGCTTTTGAGCAGGTGTTTGGTAAAGAGCATCTAGATTTTGCTTTTCATGCAGCTTTTCCTTTAGTTTTGACACCAGATTTACTTTATTGTTTATGGAAAGATTTCTTTCAACACACCCCTACACCCCTACACCCCCATACCCCTACACCCCCACACCCCCACACCCCTACAACCCTAGTATCTGATTTATTGCTTTCAGATTTGTGTAGAGAAGTTGAGACAGAATTATATGAAATGGAGCGTGAGGTTCGCAATGAATTACTCAGGCGTTGTCAAGAGGAGTTTGGTGAAAATAGACTGCAAGAATTGTCAGAGTTTTTGTTGAAGTATATTGAGTATCAAGTTAAAAAACAAAATTTAAATGTCTCCTCTGATTTGCATCAAGTGCAGCAGTGGACAGCCTTAGCTTACACCCAAAAGGGAGACGCAGCCGCAAGAAAACTGGCAGAAAAACTACGTCTAGCTTATCTGGATAAGAATCATGGGGAGTTGGTGCGGTTATCAGCAGTGATAGAAACTTTAGCTGAACCTTTAAAGGAAAAATATGAGCCTTTGTTAGTGGTGTCTAGAGGTTATCGTGCTTTGGTGCGTGGTGATGAAGCGGGAACGGTGACTGCTCAAGATGAATTGGAGCGGAGGTTTGGAGTAGGTGAGACTGTTAATATAGCTGGGGTTGTTTTAGAACGCCCAGTGATTTTAGGTAAAATTCGCCTGAAACCTTTTTCTTTTGAAGTCGTTACAGTTAACGGACGTGGTGAAATTATTCACAGAGAAAGGAAAGAAGCTAAATATTTTGCAGAAGACTTGGGGAATGGTGTCAGCTTGGAAATGGTGCAGATACCAGGGGGAACATTTACAATGGGTTCACCGGAAGGGGAGAAAGACCGAAAATCAGATGAAAGTCCCCAGAGACAGGTGACAGTTCCCAGCTTCTTCATGGGGAAATATCCAGTCACCCAGGAACAGTATCAAGCCATCATGGGGACAAATCCCTCTAAGTTTAAAGATAAAGGTGCTGAATCACATAAAAGACCTGTAGAACAAGTAATTTGGGATGATGCGGTAAAGTTTTGTGAGAAATTGAGCCAGAAGACTGGAAAAACCTACAGACTACCCAGCGAAGCGGAATGGGAATACGCCTGTCGTGCGGGGACAACTACGCCGTTTTATTTTGGGGAAACCATCACCACAGATTTAGTTAATTATGACGGTAAATTTCCCTACGGTTCTGCACCTAAAGGTGAATATCGTAGAGAAACAACAAATGTAGGAATATTTCCGCCGAACTCTTTCGGTTTATATGATATGTGTGGTAATATATGTGAATGGTGCGAAGATGTATATAATGATAGCTACCAAGGCGCGCCGATAGATGGGAGTGCGTGGCTTACTGGTAGCAATAATGACATAAGGCTGCTGCGTGGCGGTAGTTGGATCGACAATGCCTGGGTTTGCCGTTCTGCCAATCGCTATAGGCTCGCGCGCGCGTATCGTAGCGGCCTTGTTGGTTTTCGCGTGGTGGCTGTGGCTGTGGCGTGAGGATTCCTTACCCTTTGCACTCTTGCCCTTTTGCCCTCTGCACTTCTTCCTCTTTACCCTTTTGGAGTGTAGCGGAGCGGAACGATCAAATTTATTTTTTTGAGTTTATTTTTTTGAATATGGGGCTATGAGCATATTCAATATATATACAATATTACATCCCCCAGGGATAAAAAACAAGTAGTAGATTAATTAATGTAGGTTGGGTTAAGCGCAGCGCAACCCAACATAAATCTCGGAAACTCAAGATAAATATTGGTGTTGGGTTTCCTTGCGTCAAACGCCACTAGCCCCAAGCAGGCGTAGGTTGGGTTGAGGCTTTGCGTAGGCGAAGCTTTCCCGCAGGGTAACCCAACGCTATAACCAATGTTGGGTTACCTAACGTCAACCCAACCTACAATTTTTTTGCATTATTTTTAGTCACCTTATCCTGCATCGTTTTAATTCCCCCTAACCCCTCTTTTTTAAGCTACGGTGTACACACAAGTCTTATAACGTTGTCCCACATCGTTTTGATCCCCCCTAACCCCCCTTAAAAAGCTACGGTGTATAAACAAGTCAGATTTTCTTTCTAGATCAAGGTTTTACCCCCCTTAATCCCCCCTTGGAAAGGGGGGAAACCAGAAAATCCAGTTCCCTCCCATTTCCAAGGGGAGGGTTAGGGTGGGGTAATTCGAGGACTAATAGTGATTCAATAAACTGTGTATACACGGTAGCTTAAAAAGGGGGGAACTAGAATCAAAGTCCCCCTTTTTAAGGGTGATTTAGGGGGATCAAACCGCATTTTGCACCTAGCACAAAGATGTGTGTATACCGTCTGACTTTTCACGGGATCTGGAAAACCCCTCTCCAAACCTCTCCCCTACAAAGAGAGAGGCTTTAACTTTTCCCCCTTCCCTAGTAGGGAAGGGGGTTAGGGGGTTAGGTTTCACGTTAGCTTTTCCACATAACGTGAAAAGTCAGAGGGTGGTAGGGGGTGGAGAAATCCCTCCAAATAAGCCCAGTTGAGTATGGTCGGAGTTCTCTGCCTCATCTGGGGGTGAAATGATACTATTAAAGGAGTTTGCAAATTAAACTGCGAAATCAACCGGATCATCTAAATAAATAGATTCAATCTAATTTTTGCTGTTTTCGAGTTAATTTCCATCTCATACCTATCTATTACTTAAAATAGCTGGGTTGGGTTAAATTCTTATATTCAATAGAATAATTAAACCCTTTTAATTCCCATCCTCTCAATTTAGTTACATAATCTGCCATGCTAAAACTCTTGTTGGGCGACCCCAACGCTCGTAAGCTGAAAAAATACCAACCCTACATTACAGAAATTAATCTCTTGGAGGAAGACATTCAAGCTCTTTCTGATGAGGATTTGAAAGGCAAAACAGCAGAGTTTAAACAGAGGCTTGCCAAAGGCGAAACCCTGGATGATATTCTGCCAGAAGCCTTTGCTGTGGTCAGAGAGGCAGGAAAACGAGTCTTAGGGTTGCGGCATTTCGATGTCCAGATGTTAGGCGGTGTAATTCTACACACTGGGCAAATTGCGGAAATGAAAACTGGTGAAGGTAAAACCCTAGTGGCTACCTTACCGAGTTATTTAAATGCAATCACTGGTAAAGGTGTACACGTAATCACAGTTAACGATTACCTGGCTCGTCGGGACGCAGAATGGATGGGACAGGTGCATCGCTTTCTGGGTTTGAGTGTAGGGTTAATTCAGGCGAGCATGACTCCCAGTGAACGTAAGAAAAATTATGATTGCGATATCACCTATGTTACTAACAGTGAAGTAGGGTTTGACTACCTGCGGGATAACATGGCTACATCAATGGCTGATGTGGTACAGCGTAGTTTTAATTATTGTGTAATTGACGAAGTAGACTCAATCTTAGTTGATGAGGCGCGGACACCATTAATTATTTCTGGTCAGGTAGAAAGACCGACGGAAAAATACATCCAAGCTGCGGAAATCGCTGTCACTCTGCAAAAAGATGAGCATTATGATGTTGACGAAAAGGCTCGTAATGTGCTGTTAACAGATGAAGGTTTTGCGGAAGCTGAGGAACTTTTGGGAGTTACAGATTTATTTGACCCGGAAGATCCTTGGGCGCACTTTGTATTTAATGCGATTAAAGCTAAAGAACTGTTCCTGAAGGATGTCAACTACATCGTCCGTAATGGCGAAGTGGTAATTGTCGATGAATTTACGGGACGGGTTTTACCTGGACGGCGTTGGAGTGATGGCTTGCACCAAGCCATTGAAGCCAAAGAACACGTAGACATTCAGCCGGAAACCCAAACTCTAGCGACAATTACTTATCAAAACCTGTTCTTGTTGTATCCCAAATTGGGTGGGATGACAGGAACGGCGAAGACAGAAGAAGCCGAGTTTGAAAAAATTTACAAATTAGAAGTCGCGGTCATTCCTACCAACAGAATCAGAAAACGGGAAGATTGGTCTGATTTGGTATTTAAAAAAGAGACTGGGAAATGGCGCGCGATCGCAAGCGAATGTGCCGAAATGCACGAACTAGGTAGACCTGTTCTCGTGGGAACTACTAGTGTAGAGAAATCAGAATATCTCAGCCAATTACTCAAAGCCCAAGGCATTCCCCACGAATTGCTGAATGCGCGACCAGAAAATGTCGAACGGGAAGCGGAGATTGTCGCCCAGGCAGGACGCAGGGGTGCTGTAACCATCGCTACGAATATGGCGGGACGGGGTACGGATATTATTCTCGGTGGTAACTCCGAGTATATGGCGCGGCTGAAACTGCGGGAATACTTCATGCCGCGCATCGTCAGACCAGATGATGAAGACGTGTTTGGCGTACAAAGAGCTACGGGATTACCAGGGGGACACGGTGGCGGTCAAGGCTTCACTCCTGGGAAAAAAGTGAAAACTTGGAAAGCTTCCCCGGAGATTTTCCCCACCCAACTTTCTAAAGAAGCAGAACAGCTATTAAAAGAAGCCGTAGATGTGGCGGTGCGGGAATATGGCGATCGCTCTTTGCCAGAACTAGAAGCAGAAGATAAAGTAGCTGTAGCCGCCGAAAAAGCCCCCACCAATGACCCTGTAATTCAGAAATTGCGGGATGCTTACAAACGGGTGAAACAGGAATACGAAGATTTTACCGACCGGGAACATAACGAAGTTGTAGAACGGGGTGGTCTGCACGTAATTGGTACAGAACGCCACGAATCACGCCGGATTGATAACCAGTTGCGGGGACGCGCCGGACGACAAGGCGACCCCGGTTCGACAAGATTCTTCCTCAGTTTAGAAGATAACTTATTGCGGATTTTTGGTGGCGATCGCGTTGCGGGTTTAATGGAAGCCTTCAATGTAGAAGACGATATGCCTATTGAATCTGGTATGCTTACCCGCAGTTTAGAAGGCGCACAGAAAAAAGTCGAAACCTACTACTACGACATCCGTAAACAGGTGTTTGAGTATGACGAGGTAATGAACAACCAACGCCGCGCCATCTACGCCGAACGTCGCCGGGTGTTGGAAGGTCAAGATTTGAAGGAACAGGTAATTAAGTACGCTGAAAAAACGATGGATGACATCGTGGACTATTACATAAATCCTGATTTACCCTCGGAAGAGTGGGAATTGGAAAAGTTGGTGGAAAAAGTTAAGGAGTTTGTCTATTTGCTGGCTGATATGCAGGCGAATCAACTAGAAGACATGGGAGTAAGCGAGATTAAAGCTTTCCTCCATGAACAGGTGAGAATTGCCTATGACCTCAAGGAAGCGCAAATTGACCAAATTCAGCCAGGATTGATGCGCCAAGCTGAACGGTTCTTTATCTTGCAGCGTATTGATACCCTGTGGCGGGAACACTTACAGCAAATGGATGCTTTACGTGAGTCGGTAGGCTTGCGTGGTTATGGACAGAAAGACCCGCTTATTGAGTATAAGAGTGAGGGTTATGAGTTGTTCTTGGATATGATGGTCAACATCCGCCGCGATGTGGTTTACTCGTTGTTCATGTTCCAGCCTCAGCCTCAGCCGATGGCGCAAGCTTCTTCTGAGATGGTGTAATGGAATAATTTCACGCAGAGACGCAGAAGCGCAGAGAGTTTTTTGAGTGCCTCTGCGTTTTTGTTTTATAAGTGGTATTAGGGTGAAGGGGTGAGCAGCCGTAGATTGGGAATTTCTAGGAAATCTTTGATGTTGTGAGTGACTAGCGGTAAGTCGTAGCGTAGAGATGTTGCAGCAATCCAGGCATCTTGGGGCGAAATTGGTCGTCCCACACTTTGTCTATAGGCACGAATCTTTGCCCATTCTCGACAAAGAGATTGATCCACTGGAATAATCAGGTAATTTGAGAGATATTGCTCTAATTGGGTGAGACGACGATCGCCCCACTGACGTAAGATTGCCCACTGAAACAGTTCAGCGACGGTCATGAATGACAATGCCAATTCCTGACCACTCAAAAGTGGCAGGTAAGGTTCGGCATAATCACTACCTTTGAGGATGAAGGAAGCAATGTTAGTATCAATCAGAACAATACTCATGGGAGTTTAGTTAGATCGCCTCTTGGCGCTGTTGTTGCACAAAGGTAAGAAAATCTTCAATAGAGTCTTCTTCTGGCCAAAAATCGGCAGCCAGGTCTTTGAGGTTATCAACAGTTAGAGGAGAATGGTTAACAAGTAGCTGCTTTAGCGTAGTACCTTGTAAAAACTGGGTACTAAGGGTTGTAAAATCGGGTTGAGAATTTGAGAATGAATTGCTTTGGGTGAGAATTTGCAGCAGTTGTTGACGCTCTGTAGATGAGAGTAGTTGGATGGCAGCGATCGCAGCTTTAATTTGTGGAGTCATAGTCTAGTTTTGTGGTTGTCTGGTTCTATGCTATTTGAATTCCGGTGCGATCGCTCCTCTTATTAATCAATTAGGTTTGGTATATGACCGACCGAAGGCGATCTCGCCCCTACCCATGATTTAGCGATAATCACTCATCAGGCATTGTCAGTCTGGTTGTATGTTGTACTATGAACAGACTGGCAAATCCTGGCATGGGAGTCTCTGGAATTAGAAAATCTAGAATTCTCTCGGCTAAAATAGTTGCTAATTTTAAATTAATTGATACACTTGTTCTTCATTATCCCTATGATCTAGCACCTATGGTGCATATTAAGCGCGTCGAACTTACCAACTTTAAATCCTTCGGTGGTACTACTTCAGTCCCTCTACTACCGGGGTTCACTGTCGTCTCTGGGCCAAATGGTTCGGGGAAGTCGAATATTCTGGATGCGCTGCTGTTTTGTTTGGGACTTTCTAGTTCTAAGGGGATGCGCGCCGATCGCCTACCGGATTTAGTGAATAATACTCAAACGGCTAAAAGTCGCGCGGCGGTGGAAGCTAGTGTGACTGTGACTTTTGATTTATCTGATTTGGTAGATGTCAATGATCAGGTGTCAGTGGTCAGCAGTGATGAAGAATTATTACAAGATGAGGTAGAAACTGAACCACAGCCAATAGTTAATGGCAATGGTCACAAGCCAACGGAATGGAGTGTAACTCGACGGTTGCGGGTAACTCATCAGGGAAGTTATACGTCGAATTACTATATTAATGGTGCTTCTTGTACGCTGACGGAGTTGCATGAGCAGTTGGAAAGTGTGCGGATTTACCCAGAAGGGTATAACGTGGTGCTGCAAGGGGATGTGACTAGTATTATCTCGATGAATGCTAAGGAACGTCGGGAAATTATTGATGAGTTGGCTGGGGTGTCGGCTTTTGATCGCAAGATTCATCAAGCTAAGGCTACTCTAGATGAGGTGAAGGATAAGGAAGACAGTTGTCGGATTATTGAGACTGAATTAACTTTACAGCGCGATCGCCTGTCTCAAGATAAGGCTAAGGCGGAGAAGTATCAAAAGTTACGAATAGAGTATCTGCACAAGCAGTCTTGGGAGGCGGTTCTGTCTTGGCGTTCTCTACAAACGCAGCAGGAAAAGTTGGCGACGGAAACCCAAGCAGGCGATCGCAATTATGGGGAACTGACAACTCAACTCACTAGCCTAAATACAGAAATTGCTGAGAAAACGGCACAATTAGAACAACTCAATGCTCATGTAAAAGCTTTGGGTGAAGAGGAATTATTGTCGGTACAGTCTACCCTCGCTACCCAAGAGGCGGAACGGAAACAATTACAACGTCAGCAAACGGAGTTAACCACAGCTTTGCAGGAAACTGTTAGGCGGTTGGCGCAAACTCAGCAGGAAGTTCAACAGCATCACCAGGGATTAGCTGAAATTGCCCAAGCACAGGGTCTAGAACAGCAATCTATCCTCTATTGTCAGCAGCAACGGGAGGAGACACAAGAAGGGTTAGAAAAGTCCCGTGAAGCCGCCGCAGCGATCGCTACAGCTTCGGAGGCTTGGGTACAGCAACAAACGGCGTTGAATCGGCAAATTGAAACTTTGCTGCAAACTTTAGAACCACAGCGTACTGAACAAGCACAACTCAGGGAACGCAATAGTCAATTACAGGAGTTAATTCAAGAAGAAACGCAGTTAATTGCCACTTTAGAACCGCAGTTAGCAGAAAAGCAAGCTGAGTGTACAAAGTTAGACGTAGAGTTTCAGACTTCCAACGAACCTATTCAAGATTTAGCCCAAAATCTCGCTGCTACAGAACAGGAATTACAAATCCAACAGGAAACCCAAAAGCGGCTATTGCAAGAACAACGGGAAAAGCAGCGTCAGTTAGATAAAATTGAGGCGCAAGCCCAAGCACAGCAAGAAGTCCAGGGAACTCAAGCGAGTAAAGTGATCATCCAATCGGGAATGCCTGGGGTTTGCGGTTTGGTGGTACATTTGGGACGGGTAGAACCCCGGTTTCAGTTGGCGTTGGAAATTGCGGCTGGGGCGCGTTTGGGACACATTGTAGTGGAAGATGACGGCATTGCATCCGCCGGGATTCAATTACTCAAACAAAAACGCGCCGGGAGAGCAACGTTTTTACCTTTAAATAAAATTCAAGCCCCTAGAATTACCCAAGATGCAACACTGCGATTAGCTAACGGGTTCGTGAGTTATGCCGTGAATTTAGTAGAATGCGATCGCCGTTATCGTGATGTATTTAATTATGTTTTCGGTAACACAGTCGTATTCGCCAACTTAGAACAGGCGCGGAAGAATCTCGGCTTATATCGCATCGTCACCCTAGACGGGGAACTACTAGAAACCAGTGGCGCAATGACTGGCGGTAGCATAAACCAGCGTTCATCGTTGCGCTTCGGGAAGGGAGAAGCGGCGGAATCAGAGGAAGTGGTGGCTTTAAAACAGCGTTTGCAGGATATTGATCGGATTTTAGACCGTTGTAGTGATGCGATCGCTACTTTATCAGTTAAAACCAAACAACTATCTCAAGAACTCACAGAAACACGCCAAGCACGACGAGAACAGCAGTTGCAATTAGAGCAGTTGCAAAAAGATATTAAGAGTTTAACAGCCCAGTTAACAGGGACGCGATCGCAACTCACCCAAAACACCGAAAAATTCACCACAGCCCAATCCCGCCTAGAAATATTAAATAATGAACTCCCAGGACAAGAAAGCCAATTACAGCAACTCCGCCACACCCTAGCCGAGTTAGAAGCCTCCCAAACCCCCAGCGAATGGCAACAAATCCAGGCGACAATAAAAACCCAAGAACAGCAATTACAGCAACGGGAAACCGCCTTTAGGGAAGCCGAACAAAGATTAAAAAATCTGGAAAATCAGCAGCAACGTCTGCAAGAACGCATCCAGGAAGCCGAACAACGCATTACCGACTATCAACAAGAACAACAAACCCAACAAACCCAAATCACCGCCCTCAGCACTCAGCACTCAGCCCTCAGCACTCAAATCCTAGCCACCCGCACCCAAATGAACGAAATGGAAAAGAATTTGGGTGAAGAAAAACAACAACGGGATGCACTAGAACAGAAAGTGCGATCGCATTTGCTGCGCCAGCAACAATTAGAATGGGAAATCCAAAAACTAGAAGAAACCCAACTAAAGCGGCGGGAAGACTTAGCAGCACTGCAAACCCAACTACAAGAAGTCGCCGCCGAATTGCCCAACCCCTTGCCGGAAGTCCCAGATAAAGTAGACTTAGAAGAATTACAGAAAGAATTGCGATCGCTCTCCAAACGCTTGCAGGCAATGGAACCTGTGAATATGTTGGCTTTGGAAGAATACGAACGTACCCAAAACCGCCTGGAAGAACTTAGTCAAAAATTGCAGACATTAGAAGGAGAACGCACTGAATTACTTTTAAGGATTGAAAATTTTACCACCTTGCGACAACAAGCCTTTAAAGAAGCCTTCGATGCTGTTAACATCAACTTCCAATCAATTTTTGCTATCCTTTCCGACGGTGACGGCTACCTGCAACTCGACAATCCCGAAGATCCCTTTGCTAGCGGCTTGAATTTAGTCGCCCACCCCAAAGGTAAACCAGTCCAAAGACTCGCTTCCATGTCTGGGGGTGAAAAATCCCTCACCGCCCTCAGCTTTATCTTCGCCCTGCAACGTTACCGCCCCTCACCCTTTTACGCTTTTGACGAAGTTGATATGTTTCTTGATGGCGCAAACGTCGAACGATTATCTAGAATGATTAAACAACAGGCACAACAAGCCCAGTTCATAGTTGTGAGTTTGCGCCGTCCGATGATAGAATCAGCCGAACGCACAATTGGCGTTACTCAAGCGCGGGGAGCGTACACCCAAGTTTTGGGCATTAAATTGCAATCCTCGAATACATCTGCTTGAGTTTTTGTTAATAATAGTGTATAGATAAACCGGATTCGAGATCAGGACTCCGTATAGAATGACCTCTGAACAAATAATTAGGCGTTCCGACATATTAAATACCCAGGTGATTACCCGCGACAATGGCAAACGACTAGGCATTGTGAGTCAAGTTTGGGTAGATATTGATCAAAGAGAGGTTGTGGCTCTTGGTTTGCGAGACAGCCTGATCTCTATCTCTGGTCTACCGCGTTATATGTACCTTAGCAGCATCAACCAATTTGGTGATGTCATCCTGGTTGATAACGAAGATGTCATCGAAGATATTGAAGTCGAAGGCCTCAGTAACCTGATGAACTGGGAAGTAATTACAGAAACAGGTGAAGTATTAGGCAAAGTGCGCGGCTTCAAATTTGAAGGCGAAACAGGTAAGCTAAACTCCATCATCATCGCTTCTCTAGGAGTCCCACAAATCCCCGAACAGTTTTTGAGTACCTACGAGATATCAATAGAAGAAGTCGTCAGCACAGGCCCCAGCCGATTAATTGTGTTTGAAGGTGCTGAAGAACGCGTCAACCAGTTAACAGTCGGTGTCCTAGAAAGACTAGGTATCGGTAAAGCACCTTGGGAAAGAGGCGCAGAAGAAGAATATGGCTATTCCGCACCCCGCGCCGTTGCACCATCCAATCAACTCCCCAGTGGCGTACCCCTACAGCCACCCAAGCCCAAAGTTCGCGCCCCCGAACCCGTAGCTTTAGAAGAAGAATGGACTGAAGATTATATAGAAGAAGAAAGACCACGGCGCGAAGTTATGAGGGCGCGGTCATATGAATCCATTCAATACGAAGAAGACGAAGAAGATAACTGGAGTGAAGCCACGGGTAGAGACAGATATCAAGAACCACCAGCCCAACCTTACAAACCCTACACCAACGATTACAACGATTATGAGGATGTAGAAGGCGATGCTTGGGAAGATACACCACCGCAACCAGTGAATATTCCCAAGAAAGTCAAAGAAAGGCAACCAGAATATGAAGAAGAAGGCGGATATTAAACCAATTCGCAATTCGCAATTCGCAATTCGCAATTCGCAATTCGCAATTCGCAATTGTTAATCATCATTACTAAAAATAACCCCAGTTCTGTGAATCAAAACTGGGGTTATTTTATGGCGTTGCATGAATTAAGTATAACGGTGTAAATAATTAAAGGTTTGTAGTGAGGACTTTAGTCCTCTCATAAGGACTTTAGTCCTTACTACAAACTAAATGCAATTTTTTTACATTAGTTAATATAGTTTGCTTTTTTCAAGTCGTTCTACTTACCTTAGCTATTCAAATGCTTGATTGTTAGACTTCTTGCTTAAATGAGTAATGAATAAATGCTAAAGCTGTCATGTTGAGCGAAGCGAAACATCTCAACGAAATTTCCATCAGCCTATCATTAGTTTTAATATTGGAACAGACAGTATTAATATTAACTTTTTGTTTATAGCGGTTCTCGCTTTAGTGAGGTACAAGAACCCCACCCCCAACCCCCTCCCCGCAAGCAAGGAGGGGGCTATGATGTACCTCATGTGATTAGGAAACGCTATATCATGCCAATAATTTGCGTGCAAAAGTTTCTGTATGTAAATAAACGTGTATTCTTAGACAAAAATCTTTAATTTCCGCCCAAAACCTCAGTAATTTCTACATCTTGCTTTGCCAGTAGAGATTGATAACCTAAAATGTGAGTTAACATCAAAGTCAAACGTGCTACGTTAGCCAAAAAAAATACCGCAGCCAATCATCAGCTTCATCAACTGGGGGAATCCAATATGTTGGCACAATGGCAAAGCTTTAAAACTGGCAAATGGATAGAAGAAATCAACGTCCGCGACTTCATCCAAAATAATTACACCCTTTACAGTGGCGATGAATCTTTTTTAACAGGTGCGACTCCAACAACTCAAGCACTCTGGGATCAAGTCAAAGACTTAATGGCAGTTGAACGTGAAAAAGGTATTCTCGATACAGATACAGAAGTTGTTTCTACAATTACCTCCCATCAACCGGGTTATATTCACCGCGAACTCGAACAAATAGTTGGATTGCAAACTGAAAAACCCCTCAAACGTGCCATCATGCCGTTAGGTGGGATTCGGATAGTGAAAGATTCATTACAAGCCTACGGTTACGAAATCAATCCCCAAACCGCAGAGATATTTACCAAATACCGCAAAACCCATAACGATGGGGTATTTGATGCCTACACCCGCGAAATGCGCTTATGTCGGCACTATGGTATTATCACCGGATTACCAGACGCTTACGGGCGCGGCAGGATTATTGGGGATTATCGGCGAGTGGCTTTATATGGTGTTGATGCTCTGATCACAGACAAAAAAGCACAACTCACATCCTTAGAATTAGATGTCATCGACGAAGACACAATTCGCCTACGGGAAGAAATTTCTGAACAAATCAAAGCACTCTTTGAACTGAAGAAAATGGCTGCAAGCTACGGGTTTGATATTAGCAACCCCGCAGCCACAGCGAAAGAAGCTGTGCAGTGGCTATATTTTGGCTATCTCGCCGCCGTCAAAGAACAAAACGGTGCGGCGATGTCTTTGGGACGAGTGTCTACGTTCCTGGATATTTATTTTGAACGGGACTTGCAACAAGGCAAAATCACCGAATCCGAACTGCAAGAACTCATCGACCATTTTGTGATGAAACTACGAATGGTCAGGTTTTTGCGGACACCAGATTACAATGAACTCTTTTCTGGTGATCCCACTTGGGTAACGGAATGTATTGGTGGTGTAGGTGAAGATGGTAGACCTTTGGTAACTAAAAATAGTTTCCGTCTGCTGCATACTTTGTATAATTTAGGCGCAGCACCAGAGCCAAATTTAACCGTGTTGTGGTCGGAACACTTACCAGAGAACTTTAAACGCTTTTGTACAAAAGTATCTTTACACACAAGCTCTATTCAGTATGAAAACGATGATTTAATGCGTTCATACTGGGGAGATGATTATGCGATCGCCTGTTGCGTTTCCGCCATGCGAATTGGTAAGCAAATGCAGTTTTTTGGTGCGAGAGTCAATCTAGCTAAGTGCTTGCTGTATGCGATCAACGGCGGTAAGGATGAAAAATCTGGGGAACAAGTTGCACCTGCGATCGCACCTATTACTTCCGAATATCTGGATTACCAACAGGTTTGTAGTCAGCTAGAAACTATGATGGCATGGTTGGCGAAAGCGTATATCAATACCCTCAACGTCATCCATTATATGCACGATAAATACTGCTATGAACGTATTGAAATGGCACTCCATGACCGTGATATTATACGCACAATGGCTTGCGGTATTGCAGGTTTATCGGTGGTAGCAGATGCTTTATCGGCAATTAAGTACGCAAAAGTCAAAGTATTGCGGAATGAAACCGGATTAGCAGTAGATTATGAAATTACCGGGGATTTCCCCAAATATGGCAACAACGACAATCAAGTTGATCAAATCGCAGTAGATTTAGTTACCAAATTCATGAACGAACTGCGTAAACATCCGACTTATCGCCAAGCCACACCGACACAATCAGTATTAACTATTACCTCAAACGTTGTCTATGGGAAGAAAACAGGTAATACACCCGACGGAAGAAAAGCCGGTGAACCCTTCGCACCAGGTGCAAACCCCATGCACGGACGCGATAGTAAAGGTGCGATCGCTTCGTTAGAATCAGTAGCCAAAATTCCCTATGAATATGCACAAGATGGCATTTCCAACACTTTCTCAGTTGTACCATCTGCTTTAGGTAAGTTAGAAGTTGACCAAATCAATAACCTTGTGGGAATGCTGGATGGTTACTTCCATGATGGCGGACACCACATTAATGTTAACGTCCTGAAGCGAGAAATGTTACTTGATGCAATGGAACATCCTGAGTTATATCCCCAACTCACTATTAGGGTTTCAGGTTACGCGGTGAACTTTATTAAATTGACGAAAGAACAGCAGCTTGATGTGATTAAACGGACATTCCACGAACGATTCTAAGAGGATGTTTGAAAAGTCCCCTCGTTGCTATCAAAAGGTTTTCGATCCCCCTAAATCCCCCTTAAAAAGGGGGACTTTAAGGATTTCCCCCCTTAAAAAGCTATCCATTACCCACATCTTTCTTAACATGAAATTTGACAAAAGAAAGCGGTTATGCTGGGGTAAGGAGACAAAAAAATTATCAGTGAATCTAGAAAATGAACATGACAAGAAACAGAAGCTCATAAAAGCCTGATTTTATAGAATTGATTTCTGCTGAACATCGAAACAAGCTGACAGGATGAGGCGATGATTAATTAACCATAAGAGACTGACAAACAAGCCAACCTTGAACAAGATCATGTAATCGGCTCAATCCACGCCAGAGAACTTTTACACCTGGAGAACCATCACCTTTTCGACCCAAAAAACCACCTAATCGAGCAATCCAATCGACAACTTCAGCCAGCGTCGGTGGCGATTTAAGAGGATAAGTTTGATGATGTACGGTGGCATAGAGAATTTGCCACTCGTGAGTTTCTAAAATTTGTTCACAACTGGCATCTGGTGAACAACGAGCTAAATAAGTCAACCACAACAAACGCCAAGCAACTATACTGTAGGTCGCTAAAGCCATCTCTAATCTTCGCGCCGTTTCGAGTTGTAACTTTTCAATTCCACAACCACTTTTTAAGACATAATGATAACGTTCAATTAACCACCGATAACAATACCATTGCACATACTTCTTCACATCTTCAAGATGGGTAATTTCTAATGTGGTCAGAAGTAACCAAGTAATCGGTTCAACCTCTTTTGGTGGGTCAACTTCAGTGACTAAAATTGCCTGTAATGTCATCGGAGCTAGTTGTTCTTTTTTGGCTCGATTTTGAGGGGCTTCAATAGTAATCGTGGCATAACGAATCGTCAGTATAGCTGTTCTGGAAGGTCGCGTCGGATTGCGTTTGACCTCCACCGTCATTGTGCCTTGAGGCTCTACAGACTCTAAAGTTTCCCATAAACGCTGCTCACAACCATCCAAACAGCGATTTTGAGTAGCACGAATCAAAAAATCTGACCCTTGAGTGCGAGGACAAGCAAGTAAGTCATAAAAATCGGCTTCTCGGTCGGCAATTGTCACTACTTGTACTGAAGAAGGAATTATTGACTGTGTTGTGATTAAGCCATCAAGCCATCTTTGACTTTCTTTTTCTGCGGTTGGTTTTTGTTTCCTTTGTTCCGCTTTTCCTAATTCTTCTTCTTTTCTTGACCACACCTCTTGCTCGATGATGCCTAATGGTATTCCCTGTGTACTGACTGTTAATACTGAGTGGACTTTTAATCCTTTGGCATATTTGCTGTCCAGATATCCTGTTCCTGATAGGGCTTTGTGGCTGGTGTAATTCAGTTCTGTTGTATCTTGTATTGCCAAGACTACCTGATGCTTGGCGATTCGCTCTACTGTCGCATTTTGATGTCCTTGTCTAATCATAGATGGTTTGATGTAGGGTGAATCCCAGAAGTTATATGTAGCTTTGGTTTGTGACCATGTAACACTTGCTTGCGGTACACTAGCTTCTGGTTTTTCACTTAAGTTTGAGACTATTTTCATTAACCTTTTGGTTCTTCTTTGATCCCCTAATTCGGTTTTTTCTAGTTCTTGCTTGATCCACTCTTCCATTGACTGACTTTGGTTGAACTCAGGTATTGCTATAGAGACTATACAATTCCTCGATTTTGTCAACCTTTATGTTAAGAAAGATGTGGGTAATGGATAGCTTAAAAAGGGGGGTTAGGGGGGATCAAGCAGGGCTTAAAATCACCGCCAACCACTTTTCAAAAACAACACATTATCTATCACCAATAATTAAAAAATAATTATTTTTTAACTTCAAATTAAAGCCACCATTTGGCTATTTTGATAACTATCTAATGGGGATCATCCCAAATCAAATTTAATTCCTGAAATTGATGGTATAAAGCGATATATCCCCACAAGTTCCTCACATTTTTCACCTATAACTCATAGTTGGATGCAAAAGACAGGTTTATAAGTGATGTCAAATTAGGTAAACTCCATGCAAAATGTAGAATTCCCAACTCCTAAAATCGAACATCACAAAGTAGAAAATAGTCATGTAGTTCCAGAAACCATTAAATCTGGTTACATACATTCAGTAGAAAGTTGTGGAACAGTTGACGGGCCGGGTATTCGATTCTTAATTTTTACATCTGGTTGTCCATTACGTTGCCTTTATTGCAGCAATGTTGACTGTCGCTACATGGAAAATGGTAAACAAGTTAGTGTTGACGAACTAGTGACAGAAGTTCAGAAGTATCAATCTTATATGAAATCTTCTGGTGGAGGTGTGACAATCAGTGGCGGAGAACCATTAATGCAACCTGGGTTTGTCCGAGAAATATTTAAACGTTGTCAAGAATTAGGCATTCATACAGCATTAAATACTTCTGGATTTTGTAACTTAGAATCGGCTAAATCTGTATTAGAATTTGTAGATTTAGTCCTGCTGGATATTAAATCATTTGATCCAGCAACTTACACCAAAATTACAGGTTGTAATGCCGAACCATCACTGGCTTTAGCTAAATATTTAAATGCAATCAATAAGCCTACTTGGATTAGATTTGTCCTAGTTCCAGGTTTAACTGATGATCCAAAAAATATTACTGATTTAGCTGATTTTATTGCCCCATTTAATAATATTCAAAGATTAGAAGTGTTACCATTTCATAAAATGGGGGAATACAAATGGCAAGAATTAGGTCTTGAATACCTATTAGAAAATACTTCTCCACCATCTCCAGAACACGTACAAGCAGTATTAGATATATTTCGCAGTAGAGAAATTTTTGCGATTTGACAAATAAGTTGTCTGGGTTGAAGTTTGATTAATTGATGAATAAGTGAAATTTCTGTAGTAAATTCTGCCAAAGGCTAAAATATGCAAGTTACTAATATCGAAGAATTAGAATTACTTGTGCAACGCGTCAAAACTGCACAAGCTAAATACTCAAATTACTCTCAAGAACAAGTCGATGTCATTTTCAAAAAAGCTGCTTTAGCTGCTAATTCAGCAAGAATTTCTCTAGCAAAATTGGCAGTTGCAGAAACAGGTATGGGGATTGTAGAAGATAAAGTAATTAAAAACCACTTTGCTTCCGAATTTATTTACAATAAATACAAACATGAAAAAACCTGCGGGATCATTGAAGAAGACCATACATTTGGGATTCAAAAGATAGCTGAACCTGTGGGAATTGTTGCCGGAATTGTCCCAGTAACTAATCCTACTGCTACAGCAATTTTTAAAGCGTTAATTGCTTTAAAAACTCGTAACGCGATTATTTTTTCACCCCATCCTAAATCTAAAAAATGTACTGTAGAAGCAGCCAAAATTATCCTCAAAGCTGCAATTTCCGCAGGTGCGCCAGAAGACATTATTGCTTGGATTGATGAGCCATCAGTGGAGTTATCCAAAGCCTTAATGCAGCATCCAGACATTAAATTAATCTTAGCCACTGGCGGGCCGGGAATGGTTCATGCTGCTTATTCTTCTGGAAACCCATCATTAGGTGTTGGTGCTGGTAATACTCCAGCCATAATTGATAGTAGCGCACACATCCAAACGGCTGTCAGTTCGATTTTATTAAGTAAAACCTTTGACAATGGCATGATTTGCGCTTCGGAACAATCAGTTATTGTAGTTGATGATATTTACGAAGAAGTTAAACAGGAATTTCTCTGTCGTGGGGCATATTTTCTCAATGATGAGGAAAAAGAAAAACTGGGTAATGTAATTTTGAAAGAGGGAAGATTAAATCCCGCAATTGTAGGACAGTCAGTTGATAATTTAGCTAAGTTAGCAGGAATTTCACTGCGACATAAAAATGATCATGACAATCAAGATAATTCTTCCCAAGCAGCAAATACTTATAAAGTCTTAATTGGTGAAGTTGAATTAGTGGGCGTTAGTGAAGTTTTTGCTTATGAAAAATTATCGCCAATTTTGGCTATGTATCGAGCATCAACTTTCCCTGAAGCTGTCGATAAAGCCGAAAAATTGGTAGAATTTGGTGGCATGGGACATACATCAGTATTGTATACAAATCCCGCCAATATCGATGATATTGCCTATTTTGAGCATAAGATGAAAACGGGGCGTGTCCTGATTAATACCCCATCATCTCAAGGGGCAATTGGTGATTTATATAACTTTAAACTTGACCCATCCTTAACTTTAGGTTGTGGTACATGGGGAGGTAATACAGTTTCTGCTAACGTCACACCCCATCACCTTGTTAATATTAAAACGGTGTCACAACGGCGGCAAAATATGTTGTGGTTTCGTGTCCCGCCCAAAATATATTTGAAATATGGGTGTTTGCCTGTAGCTTTAAGAGATTTAGTAGGTAAAGAACGCGCTTTTATCGTTACAGATAAACCATTATTTGATTTAGGATTAGTCGATAAAGTTACTCAGGTGTTAGACGAAATTGGTGTAAAACATGATGTTTTTCACGACGTTGAACCTGATCCCACATTATCCAATGTCAATAAAGGATTAGCCTTACTTAGAAGCTATCAACCAGATGTGATTATTGCTATTGGTGGTGGTTCGCCGATGGATGCAGCCAAAGTCATGTGGTTGATGTACGAACATCCCGATGTAGAGTTTGAAGGCTTGGCGATGCGGTTTATGGATATCCGCAAGCGGGTTTATGAATTACCACCTCTGGGAAAAAAAGCCATCATGGTGGCGATTCCGACAACTTCGGGAACTGGTTCAGAAGTGACACCCTTTGCTGTCGTCACAGATGAGAAAGTAGGCGTGAAATACCCCTTAGCAGATTATGCACTAACTCCGAATATTGCGATCGCAGACCCGGAACTCGTCTTAAATATGCCTAAAAAACTCACCGCCTACGGTGGGATTGATGCCTTAACTCATGCCTTAGAATCCTACGTATCAGTAATGGCGACCGAATTTACCGATGGTCTGGCACTACAAGCCATTAGATTATTGTTTAAATATTTACCGAGTGCTTATAACAATGGTGCGAACGATCCGAAAGCACGGGAGAAAGTACATTATGCTGCCACAATTGCAGGTATGGCTTTTGCGAATGCTTTCTTGGGTATTTGTCACTCAATGGCCCACAAACTAGGTGCAACCTTCCACGTCCCCCACGGACTTGCTAACGCCTTGATGATTTCCCACGTCATCCGCTACAACGCTACTGATATTCCATTCAAACAAGCAATTTTTCCCCAGTACAAATATCCCAATGCCAAAGACAGATATGCTCAAATAGCTGATCACCTACATTTAGGTGGGGATACAGCCGATGAAAAAGTGGAATTATTAGTATCTGCGATCGAAAATCTCAAACGTCAAGTTGATATTCCCAGCACGATTAAACAAGCCCTAGGAGACGAAGATCGAGAGTTTTACTCCAAGTTGGAAGAGATGGCAGAACAAGCATTTGACGACCAATGCACGGGAGCAAACCCACGCTATCCACTCATGAACGACTTGAAAGAATTATATGTCTTAGCCTACCAAGGTTGTCGGATCGATGCGGCACTTTATCACAGCGAACCGGAATTTTTTGATGGTGATGCAGGAATTCTTAGGGGTGTAGGGGTGTAGGGGTGTAGGGGTGTAGGGGTGTAGGGGTGTAGGGGTGTAGGGGTGTAGGGGGCAGAGGAAGTAAATTCTTCCTTGTCTTGCCCAGTCCCCAGTCCCCAGTCCCCAGTCCCCAGTCCCCAATCCCCAGTCCCCAGTCCCCAATCCCCAGTCCCCGATCCCTTAAGGAATAGGAAGCGATCGCAATAATCGCTCAACAACACTTCTCGCACTGCGCCCTCCTCTGGGAATCAGTCTATGGCACAGCACATGAGGCGCGAGCATTTTCACGTCATCGGGAATGGCATAATCACGGCCTAACAGGAAAGCTACGGCTTGGGTGGCTTTTTGCAGGGCTACTGTACCCCGTGGACTCACACCAAGGGTAATTTCTTCATCTTGGCGGGTTGTCCGCACCAATTCTAGGATGTATTGTTGCAAGGAAGTTTCTACTTTCACTTGAGAGCAGAGTTTGCGTAATTCTGCTATTTCTGCCAAAGTTATGCAGGACTGTAAATCATCAACCTTGATTCCATGCTGGAGATTTTGCAGCATTTCTAATTCTTCATCCGCAGAGGGATAACCCAAACTCAAGGACAGCATAAACCGATCCATTTGGGCTTCTGGGAGAGGGAAAGTACCTTGATATTCAATGGGGTTTTGGGTAGCAATCACAAAGAACGGTTGCGGTACAGGACGGGAAACACCATCGACTGTCACCTGATGTTCTTCCATTACTTCCAGCAAAGCCGATTGAGTGCGGGGTGTAGCGCGGTTGATTTCGTCAGCTAACAACACATTCGCAAATACAGGGCCGGGAAGAAAACTAAATTCGCCGCTTTTGGGATTCCAGATATTAGTACCTGTGATATCTGTTGGTAGTAAATCAGGGGTACACTGTAGCCGTTGAAATTTACCATCAACTGAACGTGCTAAGGATTTAGCTAGGAGGGTTTTACCGACTCCAGGGACATCTTCTAGCAAGGCATGACCACCACCTAACAATGCCACTAGAACTAGGCGTATGGCTTCAGTTTTGCCAACGATGGTACGGTTAAGATTTTGGGTTAGAGCGTCAATTTTTTCTCTCATGCACCACAGGTTGGGGGTAAGTGATTGGGCTATAAGAAACTGGAGTAGAGAATAACCTATGCCTTATTCCCCACCCCAGTATTCACAGTGTTCCCACTTAATCAATTCAAAATTCAAAATTCAAAATTCAAAATTAAAGAATTTTTGCCCCCTGCCCCCTGCCCCCTGCCCCCTGCCCCTTTTCCTCTTATCCCAATGCCCAAAGTCAGGTTTGTGATAAAACTTGTATAGCGATCGCGCAATCTTGTTGAATTTGGCTTTTGAGGGCTTCTAGGGAAGGAAATTTTTGTTCTGGACGCAGAAATTCGACTAACTGCACCATTAGCTTTTTCCCGTATAAATCGCCACTCCAATCCAGTAGATGGACTTCCACTGAAGAATAAGTCCCGTTGACGGTGGGACGATTACCAATATTCATCACTCCCCAAATTTCACCAGATGTATTAGTTTGCGGTGTCTCATTCAAAATCTGCACGCGGACAGCATAAACACCTTTGCAGGGGACAAACTTATCAATGGGGAGTTCCAGGTTAGCAGTAGGAAAACCAATGGTTCTACCTAGTTGTTCACCTTCCACCACCGTACCAATTAGGGTGTAAAGTCGTCCCAAGCATCGATTAGCGTTTTTGATATCTCCAGTTTCTAGAGACTTGCGAATCAGTGAAGTGCTAATGGGAGCATTGTCACTGATATCTAGGCTAGTACAACTATTTTTGTTGAGGGCGGGCAGTGTGGAAGTTTCTAGGGTAACTATGGTGACAGGAATGTTATATGTAGCGGCGATCGCTTGCAAATCTTGAGCAGTACCCAGGCGATTTTTTCCAAAACAAAAGTCTTGTCCGATACTAATTTGCTGACAGCGTAGTTTCTGCACGAGAATTCTTTCCACAAATTCTTCGGGAGACAAAGCTGCTAAATCCCTATCGAAGGGCAATAATACTAGTTGTTCTACCCCAAGCGATCGCAATTGTTCCACTTTTTCATCTAACGGTGTTAACCAAGTCCGGGCTTGTCCCGTGAAAAACTCTTGGGGATGGGGGCGAAAAGTTACAACTGTGGAGTATATCCGTTCTTGTGGTGCTGCTTGGGGGTCTAATTGTGGGAGTAGTGACGTGGCGAGTCCCAGTTTCCCATCTCTTTTGACTGGCTGCAAAACTGGTTGAATCACCCTTTGATGGCCAATATGCACGCCATCAAACTTGCCAAGGGCAACAGCAGTTGGCGTTAGCAGTTTTTCAGTTGCATCAGCAACCCACACAGAACACCCATTTTGAGACAGATTTAGCACTTGGATTTTAGGATTTGAGGTTTATTTCACCATCAATCGGTTGCTAGTTACCTCACAGGTACGCTCAAACCATTTGATAGTTCCTAATCACCAATCTAATCTAAAATTAACCCTCGCTCCGATAGCAACTTTTATCCAGCCAGATTACTAATAGAAAAAGATTCTGATAAGGGGGCTGAAACAGGGATTTGAAGTACCATTCCTTCCCGTGCCATAATTGCCCCAGGAAACTGGGCAAAGGCTTGAGAACCTACATGATCTAAAAAATCATCATCATGGGCAGGATCATGATGAAAAATTACTAATGTCTTGACATTGGCAGCTTTCGCTACTTTTACAGCTTCTTGCCAAGTAGAATGTCCCCAACCAATTTTCGGTGATTTGGGGGAATAGTATTCATCATCAGTATAGGTGGAATCGTAAATCAGAATATCCGCATTCCGCGCCAACCATAGGACATTCTCATCCAATCGATCGGGAAAATGTTCTGTGTCGGTAATATAAACCGCCGCCCCACCGCACCAGTTGACTCGATATCCTACAGCTTCACCAGGATGGTTGAGTGATGCCGTTTCTACAGTAACGTCATCAATTTGTATTGGTTTCCCTGGGTGAACGTCGTGAAAATGCAAGTTAGCCTGCATAATCTGCAAAGGTACGGGAAAATTGGGGTGGAGCATCTGATCATTGAGACGCTGTTCCACGGTAGAACCATCAGGAGCGATCGCACCGTGAATATGAAAATTATTCCCTTTCACAAATCCTGGGACAAAAAAAGGAAAACCCTGCACATGATCCCAGTGAGAGTGAGTGAAAAATAGATAAGCTTCTATTGGCATTTGGCGCAATAACGATTGCCCCAAAACGTGCAGCCCTGTACCGCCATCGAAAATTAAGCGTTTACCGCCCACTTGCATGGAGATACAAGGGGTATTACCGCCATAACGAACAGTGTGTGGCCCTGGACTGGGGATGCTGCCGCGAACGCCCCAAAATTGCACCGTAAATTGATTCTCTATCCTTGACATGGGTATTGCTTTCTGGACTGAGCAGGCGATCAAGAAAAAGTGTTAGTTATTGGTAAAACAGCATACGTGGTTTGAGCTAAGTTACGTAAAGTAGTTGAGGTCGTACCAAGTAGTTACCTGATTATTCCCAAAATATGTGTATCAGTCATATCAAGCTCCTAATTTATTCCTACAACCCTAAGAAAAATTGAACTCCCAGTCAGATAACTTATCTAGTGCATTACCATAGGTAAGATTGTATTGCAATGGCGTAATACTAATATAGTTATCTCGAATCACATTGACATCAATGGGGACATTTTGCTCAAGATTTAATCCTGCTGGGGGTTCGACATCTTCTAAAACTTCTCCAGTTAACCAGTAGTAGGTTTTACCACGGGGATCGATGCGTTTGTCAAAAACATCGACATAGCGACGCACTCCTTGACGGGTGAGTTGAACACCAGCAATTTCTTCCCAATTAACTGGAGGAACATTAACGTTGAGCAACATTAAATCGGGGATAGGCTTAACGCTGAGTTGCGCTACTAGGATTTTGGCAAAGTGCGCCGCAGGTTCAAAGTTTTTGTAGATGTGGCTAGTTAAACTCATAGCTATGCTAGGGATACCTTCAATCATGCCTTCCATAGCCGCAGACACAGTTCCAGAATAAAGAATTTCCGTACCTAAATTTGCACCTTGATTGATGCCAGAAAGCACTAGATCAGGGGGAGAATCTAATAAAGCCCACAACGCCAGTTTTACACAATCCGAGGGAGTGCCATCACAAGCCCAAGCTTTGATAGTCGGATGAAAAATCGACTCGACAATTTCGGCGCGAATCGGTTGGTGTAAAGTCAATCCGTGGCCAGTTGCCGATCGCTCTCGATCTGGACAAACTACAGTTACATCATGGCCTGCTTCAGCTAAAGCGTTAGCCAAGGTGCGAATACCCAAAGCAGAAATACCGTCATCATTGCTAATTAGTAGTTTCATAGGTTAATAGGTGACAGGTTATAGGTTACAGGTGACAGGTGACAGGTTACAGGTGACAGGTTACAGGTGACAGGTGACAGGTGACAGGTGACAGGTTACAGGTTACAGGTTACAGGTTACAGGTTACAGGTTACAGGTTACAGGTTACAGGTAATATTCTGTCACCTGTCAATCAGCTCTAAACTGGTAAAAAGAGCTATGGTTTTAACTCCTGTGTTCGATAAATAAATGGCATACTACTAAAGTTATTTGGTCAATAGTCCAAAACTGTGGACTATTGACCAAATAATTACTAATTCGTAATTCATAATTCGTAATTCGTAATTAAAGAGGGTGCAAGCCCCCACTGATTGTCTTCAATTTTGAATTTTGAATTTTGAATTTTGAATTGGAGCGAAGCGACTTGACTATGGACTATGGACTAATGACTAGCAACTTAGAAGCTCAACTTTTAGCACTGCGGCAGGAAGGAGAACAAGCGATCGCGGCCGCCAATACCCTAGAACTTTTAGAAGAACTCAGAGTGAGTTATCTGGGTAAAAAAGGGCAACTGGGGGCTTTGTTGCGAAGCATGGGGCAAATGAGTGCGGAGGAAAGACCAAAAATTGGGGCGATCGCCAATACAGTTAAGGAAGCCCTACAAGCCAGTTTAGACCAGCAACGCTCTGCCTTGGAAACTGCCCAAATTCAGGCACAGCTAGAGGCGGAAACTCTTGATGTCACCATGCCGGGTATTTACCGCCCCCAAGGTCGTATTCATCCCCTTAACGGCATTATTGACCGGGCTTTGGATATCTTTGTTGGCATGGGCTACACGGTGGCGCAAGGGTCGGAGATGGAGACAGATTACTACAATTTTGAAGCCCTCAATACCCCACCTGACCACCCCGCCCGCGATATGCAGGATACTTTCTACCTGCCAGACGGTAATCTTTTACGTACTCATACTTCATCAGTACAAATTCGTTATATGGAAAAGGAAGAACCACCCATCCGGGTTGTTGCTCCAGGACGAGTTTATCGGCGAGATAATGTTGATGCTACTCACTCAGCAGTTTTCCATCAAATTGAACTGTTAGCCATTGATGAAGGACTAACCTTTACAGACCTCAAAGGCACAATCAAAGTTTTTTTACACGCAATGTTTGGCGACTTACCCATTCGTTTCCGTGCCAGTTATTTCCCTTTTACTGAACCCTCGGCTGAGGTAGATTTACAGTGGAATGGTCGCTGGTTGGAAGTCATGGGTTGCGGGATGGTCGATCCGAATGTAATGAAATCTGTAGGTTATGACCCGGAAATTTACACCGGATTTGCGGCTGGTTTTGGTGTAGAACGCTTTGCGATGGTGTTACACCAAATTGATGATATTCGCCGTCTTTATGCCAGTGATTTGCGGTTTTTACGGCAGTTTTAACAATTCAAAATTCAACATTAAATGAGTAATGGGTATTTACTCATTACTCATTACTCATTACTCATTACTCATTACTCATTACTCATTACTCATTACTCATTACTCATTACTCATTACTTCAAAAATAAGTGGTAATAGTTTAACGGCTTTTGTCCCGTTGCTATTCATCCCCACCGTACAGACGGATGGGGAATTCTGCGAGTTTAGTGAAAATGTCAGTTACAATAAGGCTGCATTAACTTTTAGGGAAGCTGGGCGCAATAATACTGCAAATTGCTGCCGTCATGGAGTAAATGCGTTTATTGCAATTTCTGCCAACAATAAGCTGCGGCTACTTTGCTATGACTTACCCCTAGTCAAAGTTCCAATTGCGGAACAAGTCTATTGTGTTTTGAGTTATTAGTATTATTTATACTTATTCCTCTCCATATAATGGCTAGAAATAGACAAAGTTTGCTTACACAGTTTAGCGTTACCTGATTCCCAGCTTCTTTTCAGGTGTAGACAAATACTGGTTTTTGAATCAAGTAACTTATGCCAGCGAATTCCTGGCCCGATAACGATTCCTACAAAGAACTTGATCCACTCAACTCCCTGTTGTCTGACCTATCAGAAACGGAGGAGTCAGTGGTAGAAACGCGGGATTTGTCTTTACCATCCCGGTTTCAAGGGCGTAGAGGTAAAGCGGCTCTAGTTTTAACCATAGTCTGGAGCAGTACGATCGCCTTACATTTAGCTTCCTGGGGTTCTATCTTTGTCTTAGGGTTGACTACCATCGTTGGTATTCATGCTTTGGTCATAGTGTTTGCCAAACCCCGTCGTTACCAAAAAGAAATACAGGGTGAATTACCCTTTGTTTCTGTGTTGGTAGCTGCGAAAAATGAGGAGGCTGTAATTGGTAAATTAGTCAAAAATCTTTGTAATCTGGAATACCCCAACGGGCAATACGAAGTTTGGATAATTGACGATCACAGCACCGATAAAACACCCCATGTGTTAGCGGAATTAGCCGAGGAGTACAACAACCTAAAAATACTCAGGCGTTCGGCTCAAGCCATTGGCGGTAAGTCGGGAGCTTTAAATCAAGTTTTGCCCTTGACAAAAGGCGAACTTATTGCTGTTTTTGATGCGGATGCGGAAGTTGCATCAGATTTATTACTTCAAGTAGTACCTTTGTTCCAACGTGAAAAAGTGGGGGCGGTGCAAGTGCGAAAAGCCATCGCCAACGCCAAAGAGAATTTTTGGACAAAGGGGCAAATGGCAGAAATGGCTCTGGATACTTGGTTTCAGCAGCAGCGTGCCGCCTTTGGTGGAATTGGCGAACTGCGAGGTAATGGGCAATTCGTGCGCCGTACAGCCTTAGAAAGCTTTGGCGGATGGAATGAGGAAACCATTACCGATGATTTGGATATGACTTTGCGCCTGCATTTAGATAGTTGGGATATTGAGTGTGTTTTCTACCCAGCCGTGCAGGAAGAAGGCGTGACAAATGCGATCGCACTTTGGCATCAACGCAACCGTTGGGCAGAGGGCGGCTATCAGCGTTTCTTAGATTATTGGGATTTAATCCTTAAAAATCGCATGGGTACGCGCAAAACATGGGATTTGCTGATGTTCATGTTCACCATGTATATCTTGCCAACGGCAGCTATCCCTGATTTATTCATGTCAGTTGCTCGTCATCGCCTACCAATTTTAGGCCCAGTTACTGGCTTGTCGGTCACAATGTCAGTTGTAGGTATGTATGCCGGCTTGAAGCGGATACGCCAAGAGCAAAAATTCACTGTTTACACACCTTTTGTGTTGCTGCTTCAGACAGTGCGAGGCACTTTATATATGTTGCACTGGCTAGTAGTGATAAGCAGTACCACAGCGCGGATGTCGGTTAGACCAAAACGTTTGAAATGGGTAAAAACAGTGCATACGGGTAATAGCCATTAAAGCAATTCGCAATTCGCAATTCGCAATTCGCAATTCGCAATTCGCAATTCGCTTTTTCCGTGTTGTAACGGGGATTTATACCCCGCCACAACACTTGCGGCTTGATAGAAGCCGGGAATTTAAACTCCTACATTTTGTTAAAAATTCTTGCATTAAAGACAATTAGTGGGAGCTTGTAGCTTTTTTGCCTAGGCTACTCACCACTAATTGTTCGCGTAGCGTCCCCTAGGGAAGATTGTGGCTCTTTCTTAGACCTCTTGCATAACCCGCATTTCTCACAAACAGTAGGGGCGGGTTCACAGATATACTCGAATCATTCACGAAGATTTCGCTCAACCCGCCCCTACAGAATCTGGACTGAGGTTGCAAGAATTGGTGAGAAATCCGGGATAAATGCTTAAACTGTCATGTTGAGCGAAGCGAAACATCTCCAAGATTCTGATTCTACATTTCATTTTTGGGATTTCGCCTCCAAATTTTCCAAACGGCTTTTTAATTCTTGGTTTTGTTGTTTGAGTTGGTCGAATTCCTCACGCAATTTTCGCAACGCAGTTTCTGTGCCAATATTTTTCTGCACTTTGGTCATTTCTTCCTCAGCATAGCGACGCACACGTCCATCTGGTGTTTGTTCAGCGAGCGATCGCAAAACTCCTATGGCTTTGGGTGTTTCCATTTGCCCCAAGGCGGCTACGACTGCCATTTGGGTTAAAAAGAAGGTTTCTTTGGCAAGTTCTGCTAATTTACCGATCAGTCTTTCTAAATTAACTGGACTTTGACCAACGGAAATTTTACCTAAAGCACGAATTGCTGCTAACCGCAAGGGTTGTGCTACACCAATTTTGGTATAATCTAGCAGCAAATCTAGGGCAGCCTCGGAAGTTTTGAGTTCAGCTAAACCGCCAACTGCGCCACTGCGGACAACTTCATTCCAACCGGCTCTTTCTTCTAGAACGGATTGCAATAGCTTAATTACCTTTTCTTCTTTGGGTTTATCTTCTAAATTGACGGCTGCGATAGATCCCAAAGTTCGGCAAGCGGTGGCTTCTACGTAGTAGCTTTTGTCGCCATTTTTCACGACTTCTTTGACAGCTTTGTAACTAGCACGGGTTTTAATCTGCGCTAAAGCGTCTAACACAGCTCGGCGCACGTAAGCATTTTCGTCGTCCAAGCCCGTAACTAAATAATCAAAGGCTTGGTCTAGCTTAATTTCTGCTAACTTCTTCGCGACTTCCACCCGCACACCCCAAAACGGTTCATTTTTCAAGGCTGCACCGAGGGCTTTAGTAGCTTCTAATCCACCTTTTTTCGCTAAAGCTGTCGCCGCATGAATCCGCGAAATTGGGTCAGGGTCGGATGTTAACTGGGCTTTTAACTCTGGTACAGGATATTCCAAAGACACAGTTTTCAGGAAATGATTCCCCACATCAAAGCTGATAAAATCTGGTTTGGCTGCTAGTGGGAAGTAAAAACTTTGTTCCCGTTGATTGACTCGCACCGTCACAGTTTGGACTTGTGCAGATTCCCCTTGGGTATAGCCAAAACCAACAGGAATTTTTAGGTCAAATAATTCTTTACTATTGTTTTTATCGGCTGGGACTTGGGTTTGAGTCACCGTCAATTTAGCTAACTTAGCTTCTCCATCCCAAGCGTAAGCCACTTTAAAATCAGGATGACCGCCACGATAAACATATTGGTCAAAGAGGAAAGCCAGGTTGCGTCCCGTGGCTTTTTCAATCGCTCTCAGCAAGTCTACAGTTTCAACAGTTTGGTGGGCATGATCCTGGACAAAGGTCTGTATTGCCTGCCAAAATAATTCGTCGCCTAACTCAGCGCGAATCATATGATAAACACAAGACCCTTTTTCGTAGGTGTGGCGATCGTAAAGTTCGATCGCTTCCCGGTAAACGTTAGTTACTATCGGTCGGCGGTAGCGACCGCTATCTTCACTCAAGTAACTACGCGCTTCTGATAAACGATAGTATGCTGCTTCTTCTTGGCTGTATTCGTGTTCTGTCCACATGACTTCCGAATAGCAAGCCATACCCTCCTTAATCCAAGCATGAGACCAATGTTTAATCACCAGTAAATCCCCAAACCATTGGTGTGCTAGTTCGTGAACTACCAGACTTTCTGTGTTGCGGTTATCTAAAGCGGCGCGTTCATCCAGTAAACAACGGTCTGTTAATAGAGTTGTAGAAGTATTTTCCATCCCCCCAAAGATAAAGTCACTCACGCAAACTTGAGCATATTTAGGGAAAGCATAGGCATAACCATACTTTTGGCTCAAAAATTCGATCATCCGGGGAGTTTTGCCCATGCTGCGGTGAGCATCATCCTTGCGTCCCTTTTCTACGTAGTAGGTGACTGGTTTACCTTGCCATTCATCCTGAATTTCAGCAAAATCACCCACGGCTAAAGTCATCAAATAAGTGGGATGAACTTGTCGCTGTAACCAATGGTAAGTTTTATCTTCACCATCTTCTGTAGTATTAACTAGTTCACCATTAGAAATTGCCACTAACGATTTAGGTACACGGACACGAATTTCCGAAGTAGACAGTTGTCCAGGGTAGTCAAAACAGGGAAACCAGAAACGAGAGTCTTCATCTTCTCCCTGCGTCCAGACTTGTAGGGGCTTTTTGGGGTAGTGATTGTCTGGGTGGATAAAGTAGATACCGCGTTGGGGCTTTTCTACAGAGTAGGCGATCGCAATTAATAATTTTTTACCAACTTGGGTTGGTTCTGACAACTCAATAGTTAGCTGTTCGCCATCATAGTCAAAGTTTTGCTCTCCCTCATCTACTTTGACAGATTGGATTTGCAGATTTACCGCATCCAAAGTCAAACGCTCTATACCATTGCGAATGGGTAATAAACGAATGCTACAACTACCTTGGTAACTTTGGTTAGGGATATCCAAATTCAGATCGAGAAAAATATGTTCTACCTGTCCAGGGCGGTCTGGGTTATAGTGTGGCCTAGCTCCTGGCAATTCAAAAGATTTGTATCCATTATTTCCGGTATCAAAAGAATAAGAGTGTGGCATAGATGTAAATCACCTTAGTTAAATTTTCTTCCCTGTCCCCTGTCCCCTTTCCCCTATCACCTAATCCCAGTACAAATACTCTCAAGTATTCATATAGATTAGGATAGCTTGCCATTTTTCACCAAGCTATTTTTTGTGATTTACAATAGGGCGTTTGCGGATTTTAACTTTCTTCCTTTGAAGTATTTTTTGGAGGGATTACCTACTGATAGTGCGTAAATTGCCTATTTTAACTAGTAGAAACCGCAAAATCACTTAGATATAAAGAATAATTCCGAAAAGTCTCTAATGACGTTTTTACTAGCCTCAGTAACAATTTGAGGAAAAGAGGATAACAACAAAATGCCTGAAACTAAATCAAAATTTTTAATCCCTGTCGTTGGTGCTGCCGTTGTAGTGGTTGGTAGTGTCGCCGCTTTTATGTATTTGCGGGGGACGGGTGGGGGAAGTACAGGGGCTTTAAGCAGTGCTAAACTCGTGCCTTCCTCGGCATTAATGGCTACCTACATTACCACCGACTCCCAAGCTTGGGCAAAGTTGCAGGAATTTGGCACTCCCGAAGCCCAAAAGTTAGTCACCAAGGGGTTAGAAGACTTTAACAAAGGATTAATGAGTGACAATAGCATTTCTTTTGAAAAAGATATTCAACCTTGGGTAGGTGGGTTAATGGTGGCTGTGTTACCGCCAAATGCTACTAAAACTAACCAATCGGAGCAACCTCCAACGACTCAGTTACAGCAAGAACCACAAATATTAATGGTGGTGGGAATCAAGGATAAACTTGGGGCTTTAAATTTTGCTAACAAATTAAAAGGACAAAAGGGAGTCAAAAGTACAGAATCTGACTATAAAGGTGAAAAAATTACACAAACTAGTAAAGAAGGCAATAGCAAAGCAACATATAGTGCTGTTTTAAATAATAGTTACTTGGTATTTTCTCCAGAAAAACCAGTGGTAGAAAAAGCCATTGATACCTTTAAAGGTCAACCTTCCTTTGCGACTAAAGACGGTGCAAGTGCTGTTCTGTCCAAAGGTGTGGATGTGAAAAATTCTTTAGCTCAAGTTTATGTCCCAGATTATGCGGGGATGATTCAGCAAATGGTGGCTGCTAATCCCCAGACTACGACATTAACCCCGCAAACCTTAAAACAGTTGCAACAAGTTAAATCAATGGTGGCTGCCGTTGGTGTGGATGATGCTGGGGTAAGATTAAAGGCGATCGCTAATTTAGATCCCCAACTGAACAAGTTTCAATATCAAAATTCTCCCGCGAAAATAGTAGGGCAATTCCCCAGTGATACCTTTGCTTTGGTGAGTGGACAAGGTATCAGTCAGACTTGGAAAACCATCGTTGAACAATCTAACGAGTACCCAGAATTTAAGCAAGCCTTAGAACAGGCACGTTCACAGCTAAAAATAGCCAATTTTGACCTCGATAAAGACATTTTTGGCTGGATGGATGGAGAATTTGCCTTGGGTACGATTCCATCCAACCAAGGTATATTAGCAAGTATAGGTTTTGGTGGCGCGATGGTATTTAATACGAGCGATCGCCAAACCGCAGAAGCCACTCTCACTAAGCTGGATAACCTTGCCAAAACTCAAACCATTAATGTCGCCACTAGAAACGTTGGCGGTAAAGACATTACAGAATGGCAAGTCCCCCAACAAGGTGCTTTATTTGCTCATGGTTGGTTAGACCAAAACACGGTATTTTTAGCTGTGGGTGGCCCTGTTGCAGAAGCATTGACAAATAACAAAAATCAACCTCTGGACAACAGCGAGAGTTTTAAAGCCATTACTAGTTCTTTACAAAAACCCAATGGGGGTTACTTTTATCTAGATATGGACAAAACCATGTCTTTAGTCAATCGTTTTGCGGCTCAATCTCAACAACCCATACCCCCAGATGCTAATGCGATATTGAGTTCTATTCGTGGGGTGGGTGTGACTGCTACTAGCCCTGATAAATCTACTAGTCAAGTAGAGATGTTGTTGGCTCTTAAACCGAGTAAGGCTAAGTAGATAGGTGACAGGTGAGAGGTGACAGGTTACAGGTGACAGTTAAATTTTGACTTTTTTCTGCCCCATGCGTTTTTAAGTCATAATTTAAGTTGCTATTCAATGCAAACTGATTTATGACTGCTGCTGTAAACACTGCTCCTGGCATGGCTTCCCGCTTGGTGAATGGCATATTGGCAATTAAGCCTTTAGCTAGCCTAGCCAAACACCAAGCTCGTCAAATGATGATTAAACGGGCTGAAAAAATGGGTGTACCTTGGACAAATGAAGTAAAAACTCTCCAGGGGCGTGATTGGACAACAGATTTAGCTCAAGTCCAAAATTCTCAAATCACTTACCCAGATTATTATCTGACTTCATTCCACGGGTATGATGAGGGAGACCTTTGTTGGTTGGCAGCGTTTGAGTTGGAAGTGGCGGCTCTTGCTGTCCATGCTAAGATTTGGCCGGAAGCTGAGGCGCGAGGTGATGCAAAACTGCGCCAAAGTTACCACGATATTGTCAAAGCTCAAATTCCTCATACACCACAAACTATCCTTGATTTGGGATGTAGTGTGGGGTTAAGTACATTTACTCTGCAAGCACTTTATCCCCAAGCCCAAGTCACAGGCTTAGATTTGTCTCCCTATTTTTTAGCAGTTGCCAATTATCGCTCTCAACAGCGTCAAGCTAATATTAAATGGGTTCACGCTACAGCCGAATCTACTGGTTTACCAGATGCTAGCTTTGATTTAGTCTCGATTTTTCTGATGTGTCATGAACTACCCCAGTCAGCAACCCGCAAGATTTTTGCTGAGGTGCGGCGTGTATTGCGTCCGGGTGGTCACATTGCCATTATGGATATGAATCCTCAATCGGAAGCTCACCAGAAAATGCCGCCTTACATTTTGACACTGCTCAAAAGTACAGAGCCGTATTTGGATCAATATTTTGCTTTGGATATTGAGCAAGCTTTAATAGAGGCTGGTTTTCAAACACCAAGCATCACCCAAAATAGCCCTCGTCATCGTACCGTTATTGCTCAGGTGAGTGGTTGATTTTGTTTTGCTGCTGTGGGCAGTTATACCACCACTGCTATTTTTGGGATATTACTATTATCGTGTCAGCATTGCCCCACCTTTTCAATTCCTATTGTGGTTATTTTTGGTGGGGGCAATATCGGGTTTCGTTGCTCTCGGTTTACAATTAGTTTTTGAAACTGTAGCTAATTGGGTTTTCAATTGGCAGCAAATCCAGCGTGGGATTTTTGGTGCTACTCTGAGACAACTGATAGCGATCGCACCGATTGAAGAAGGTTGCAAGTTAATTGCAGTTATTATCCCCATCTCCTATTTACAACGTCGGTATCAATTACGCTCTACCAGTGTTTTCTTATTTACTATTGCGGCTGCTTTAGGATTCACTGCCGAAGAAAATTGGATTTATTTATATCACGGCACAGCTAGCATTTTTGATCGTGTTATCGGTACACCAGTCCACGCGATGTTCTCTGCACCTTGGGGATATGCTCTGGGAATATATTTATCTGCTACTTATAAAGTAAATCGCTACAAAAATTTATTTTTTCTAGCATGGATTAATTCTCTAATCTTTCATGCTTTAGTTAATATCTGTTCTATTACTTGGCGTTATTCTCCACCCTTACAATTACTTGCTTATGGTTTATTTCCTTTGCTGTTGTGGATGTTTTGGCGCATGGAACAGCTACTACGCAGAGTCCAAAATCAACAACCAATTATTTTAATCTCTGGTCGTACACCCCAACATCGTTACTGGCAAAGAGGGTTATTATTATTTGCTGTTATGCTGGGTGGTAATGCAATTTTTGGGATATTTCTCTTAGTAAGAATTCTCAGCCCTTTACGTCCAGCAAAGCTTTTTTATCCTGATATTTTGCGGTTTACAGTCAGTAGATTTTTACTAAATTTGGTTTTTGGAATTTTGGCGGGGTTAATTTATTGGTATTTAAGATATACAGCAAGACATTAGACTGCATCAACAAGTATGCTCCGGCTACACCATACAAGCGATGTAGTCGGAGAGGAGCTAAAGCTTTTATGCTAAAGCGGCTGTGGGCTGTGGCCAACGTCCAACAGCTTTACCAATGACAGCTAATTCTTGCATGAGATGGTCAAAAGCTTCTGGTGTTAAGGATTGAGGCCCGTCTGATAAAGCTTTTTTGGGGTTGGGGTGAACCTCAATCATGAGAGAATCACAACCAGCTGCGATCGCTGCCATCGCCATAGATGGGACAAACTCAGCCCAACCTGTACCATGACTGGGGTCAATCATAATGGGCAGGTGAGTTAATTTCCGCAATACCGGCACTACAGATAAATCTAAGGTGTTGCGAGTATATTGGCGGTCAAAGGTACGAATACCCCGCTCACATAAAATTACATTGGGGTTGCCAGCTGCTAGCACATACTCAGCCGCCATTAACCAATCTTCAATAGTAGCAGCCATTCCCCGTTTTAATAGCACTGGTTTGGGTTGCGCTCCTACTTTCTTCAGCAGGGAAAAGTTCTGCATATTCCTTGCGCCTACCTGAATTACATCAGCAACTTCGGCGATGATATCTAGTTCCGCCGCATCCATGACTTCTGTAATAATGCCAAGTCCACTAACTTCCCTCGCCTTGGCTAATAATTCTAAAGCACTCTCCCCATGTCCTTGGAAGGCGTAAGGTGAAGTCCGGGGTTTGTATGCACCACCGCGTAAAAACTTCGCTCCGGCTGCTTTAACCCGTTGCGCCGTTTCGATAATCATTTCCTCATTTTCAACGGAACAGGGGCCAGCAACCACTACTAAGGGTTGGTGTTCACCAAACACAACTACGCCATCGGGGGTATTAACTACAACGTCCGAAGCTTCTCCGTGTCGGTATTGGCGGCTAGCTCGTTTATAGGGCAGTTCTACCCGTAATACTTGCTCAATCCAAGGGCTGACTTCTTGAATTTGTAGTGGGTCTAAGTCGGCAGTCTCACCTACTAAACCAATTACTACCTTGTGTTTACCGATAATTTTTTCTGGTGTCAAACCCCAATTACTTAGTTCTTCATTAATGCGGTTAATCTCCACTTCTGGAGAACCAACTTTCATGACTACAATCATAATAAATTCCTTGTTTAATTACGTTAAAGCTCAAGCAAGTAGGTGGTTCATCTCAGTTTCTATGTATTCAGTGTAGTATTGACCAAAAAAAAGAAGCATACAAGCCCCTAAATTTATTTATAGGATTTTAATTTTTAATTTTTAATTTTGACCCTTCACTTCGTTCGAGGGCAAGATTTTGAATTTTGAATTCCCCCACAGGGGGTTGACCTAGCCTCAACAATGTGATGTAAATCTTAATTGAACAGCAGCAGCAAGCGCGGTAGGTTAGATACTCATCAAGCATAAAATTTTCTCCATGCGTCTGACCTCTCTCGATGTTTTTCGTGGCATTACCATTGCGGGGATGATTCTCGTTAATATGGCTGGAGTTGTAGATAATGTCTACCCTCCCTTAACCCATGCTGATTGGCATGGTTGCACACCGACTGATTTAGTTTTTCCCTTCTTTCTGTTCATTGTCGGTGTGGCAATGACTTTTTCTTTAGCCAAATACACCCAAGATAACAAACCCACCTCGGCGGTTTACTGGCGGATATTTCGCCGTGCAGCGATACTGTTTATTTTGGGTTTGCTACTCAATGGCTTTTGGAATCAAGGCATTTGGACTTTTGACTTCAGCAGCATTCGCATTATGGGAGTGTTGCAGCGTATTAGTCTGACTTATTTGTTGGCTTCCTTAGTAGTCCTCAAATTACCGCGCCCAGGACAATGGATATTGGCTGGTGTATTACTAATTGGCTACTGGCTAGCAATGATGTACATTCCCGTACCTGATTATGGTGCTGCTGTCCTAACACGAGAAGGCAACTTTGGTGCTTATATTGACCGCCTGATTATCCCCAAAGCGCATCTTTATAAAGGCGATGGCTTCAACTTCATGGGCGATCCTGAAGGGCTTTTTAGTACGATTCCAGCTATTGTGAGTGTTTTGGCTGGTTACTTTACTGGTGATTGGATACGCAAACAACCAGTACAAACACGCACGAGTGTAGGATTAGCTTTATTTGGGATTGGTTGCTTAATCATTGGTTGGGCGTGGGGTTGGGTATTCCCCATCAATAAAAAACTGTGGACAAGTTCCTATGTTGTGTTGACTAGCGGTTGGGCATTATTGTTACTGGCTGGTTGTTATGAACTAATTGAAGTGAGGTTAATTCGACGCTGGAGTAAACCTTTGGAAATTATGGGCTTAAATGCGATCGCTCTTTTCGTCGCATCAGTTTTACTAATTAAAGTCTTAGTCAGAACCAAAATCGGCACAGGCGAAACCGCTATCAGCACATATAACTGGATCTATCAAAACATCTTTGCATCTTGGGCAGGGAATTTCAACGGTTCACTATTATTCGCCCTAGTCACCGTTTTTTTATGGTGGGCTGTCGCTGTGATTATGTATCGCCAAAACTGGTTTATCAAAGTTTGATGCTATTAGTTCGCCACAGGTATTGTACTGTCCTGATGGAACTTGGAAGATGTGGTATTACGGTCGGGATGCCTCCTTTGATCGGCAAATCAATTTACCGACTGGTCGCTGTGGTTTAGCAATGTCTGCTGATGGAACTAATTTTCGTCAGTGGCATCGCTGGGGTGAAGCTTAGAAAATTTCGCCTTGCGGTACTAAATGAAATCTAAAGATTTGAGCTTGAGTAATATTAAGACTATATGAAGAGTTAAATAAGATACTTGCTATTTTCCCAAACAAGTGATATGTTCTAGTTGTGTGTGAGGAGCAAGTTAAAATTAAAAAACGCTTGGGGTGGAAACACGGTAACACTCCCAAGCGTTTTTTATTGGAATCTGAAAATGGTATCGTTTGTGCAACTTGAAAAAGTGTCACACAATAGATTTACTTAATTACAAGTAGATAGTATCGTCTAGTTGTGTGTGAGGAGCAAGTTGAAATTAAAAAGCGTCTGGGGTGGAAACACGGTAACACTCCCAGACGCTTTTTGATTATTTGCAATTATTTGAGTTTTAAGAGCGTCTTTCCAATGGGTTAGCAACGTATTGGAATGTTGGTTCTGAATTCCAAGGGCCACGTTCATCGTGTCCATTACCATTAGTAGACAGATTGTAATACAGAGCCACAGTTTCATCAGGCTGAATATTACCAAATAATGGATCTGTCAACTTACCAAGTGAATCTAGAGCCTTCATGAACATCTGGGTATGAGAAACTTCTCTGGTGAGCAGATGTACTAAAGTTTCTTTTGTGCCTTGATCTGGACATAGCTTAATTAGCTCTTCGTAAGTTTGGCGTGCGCCAGCTTCAGCCGCAATATTAGCTCTCAAATCTCTTACGACGTCTCCACCTTCATTGAGGTAACTTGCAGTCCAAGCATTACCTTGACTATCTAAAAAGTGAGGACCCATTCCCCTGACAGCAAAGAGAGTGCTTTTATAAGCCTCTGTTTGATCTACATTTTTGGTATGAGCTTCGATGAGTTTACCAACCATCTCTAAATGCCCAAATTCCTCAATGGCAATGTCTTGCAGCATATCTCGAATTCCAGCATTCTCAACATGGAATGATTGTACCCAGTATTGCAAAGCTGCTGATAATTCTCCAGTTGCTCCTCCAAATTGCTCTAGAAGTAACTGAGCAAAGCGAGGATTAGCATCATTGATTTTTACTGAATGAATCGGCTCTTTTTTGTGGAAAAACATGAACTGCCTCTGCAAATATTTTCAACTGAGATTAAGACAATGTTTAAAAAGTCTGTTTCTTTGTCATGTTGAATGCAGCGTAGCGGAATGAAACATCTGGTGTATGTGCCGCAAAGCCTAGATTCTTCCTTGCGCTCCGCTCCAGTCAGAATGATATTTTTATACCCCTTCCGACTTTTCAAACGTCCTCTAAGACTGATCAAGCATTGAGATATTGAATGCTTGATTTCCCTAAATCTTATTTTTTAATTTCGCCTGTTTACCTTTGACTTATTTAGGCACTGCGACTTCTGCTAAGTAGTCCCCATATGTAGATAGCAATCATTGCTCCGACGATAGCTATTAAAAGACCAGGAATACTTAAACTAGTAGCAGTCAATTGTAAAGTTCCCGTGGAAAATAGACTATACAAACTACCACCTATGAAAGCACCTATGATACCTAAAATCATTGTGGAAAGGATTCCACCACCTTGAGATCCAGGATAAATTGCTTTAGCGATCGCACCAGCTAATAGTCCTAATATTACCCAAGCAATAATATTCATATAATGTCCTCAAAAATTTCATCTATACTCAGATTAGCAATCTGAATTAGTTAGCGTTTCCACCAGATGAAATAACTTTTGAAGTCAAAAGATAGATATAACAGAATTCATAATTCCCAATTAAAGATACAAATTATCTTAATTACTACCAGTAGACTACAGTCGGTAATTGGTCATAGGTAATAAGTGAGGGGAATTACCAGCTACCAATTACCAATACTTTCCATGAAGAATTCCAATTGAGCAACCTGATAGTTGCAGATTTGGTGTTAAATGGCGCGAGAAAAGTGTTTTTCTTGAGTTTGATTATGGATATCAAAAATTACAGCAATATTCCTCACCAATAACCTACCAATATCGGTAATTTGGATGTGGTCGTTTGATAAATTGACCAGTCCATCAGCTGCTAATGGCTCTAATAACTCTAGTTCATGGGCAAAATATTGATCAAAATTGATCTCATGTTTTTCTGCGATTTCTTGCTTATACAGTTGAAAATTTGACATGATGCACATAATTACATCGCGTCTCAAAATATCATCTTCAGTGAGTTTAATTCCTTTACTGATTGGTAAACTATCACTAGCAACTGCTTGATAATATTCTTTTAACTGCTTATGATTCTGCACATAAGCATCATGTAGCATACTGATTGATGTCGCACCAAAGCCAAACAGTTCTGTCCCCGCGTGGGTGGTGTAGCCTTGAAAGTTTCGCTGGAGGGTGCGGTTACGTTGTGCTGTTGCTAGTTCGTCGTTAGGTTTGGCAAAATGATCCATACCAATAAATAGATATTGGCTTTTTGTCAATTCCTCAATGGTCATTTGCAGGATTTCTAACTTTTCTTGGGGTTGCGGTAATGCTTCCACAGGAATATTCTTTTGTGCTGGCTTTAACCACGGTACATAAGCAAAGTTAAACACAACAATGCGATCGGGGTCTAATGCAACTGTCTTCTGCAACGTTTCTCGAAAGGTTTGTAAAGTTTGATAAGGTAAACCATAAATCAGGTCTACATTCACACTTTCAAATTTAGCCGCTTTAATCCAACTCATGACATCAAGTAACAACTCTTCAGGTTGGACACGGTTGACAGCTACCTGTACTCGGTCATTAAAATCTTGGATACCAAAACTAATGCGATTAAACCCAATTTCTCTAAGAAAGAAAATGTATTCTTTGTCAACATAACGGGGGTTAATCTCAATAGAGACTTCTGCTTGTGAATCTAGGTTGAAGTTGCGAGTAATATTTTTCCACAAGAATTCTACTTGATCGCAATCTAAGTAATTGGGTGTACCTCCACCCCAATGAATTTGTAGCACTTTTCTATCTTGGTCAATCAAGGATGCTGTATGCTTGATTTCTCTTGCTAAATTTTCTAGGTATGGTTTAGCAATATTCGTGTTATTAGAAATTACAGTATTGCAGCCACAAAAGTAACAAGCACTTTGACAAAAAGGAATATGGAAATACAAAGATAGCGGTGATTTTCTTTGATTTGAGGCGGCGATCGCAGCACGAAAATCTTTCTGTGTAAATCCTTCCGTTAACTGTGTAGCGGGTGGGTAACTAGTATATCTAGGTGCAGGGGTATCATACTTTTGAATCAATTCTAGATCAAATTTGACTCCAGATGAAAGAAAAACCATCAAATCCTCCAAGGTAATGCGACCATCCAAGAAGTCAAAATGTAAAAGTTAAAAAGCAAAAGATAGCAACCTAGATTTTATGATTTTTACCAAATTTAAATGTTACTTTTACTACAGCTATCTGTAATATTAAGATGCTGTAGTAATAAAGCTACATCTGAAATTAGGAAAAATCTTACTAGATCAATTTTGCTGATTTTGACTTTTTAGTTTCGCCTTGTTGTACGGTTGGTCTTATGGGTATATAGGGTCTGCAATTTGTTTTTTGATGTGCTACAAATCGCCAATACAAGGTCTATGCTCTAGCTGCTTTCTAGTTTAAATATTTATTGCTAGAGCATGATGTGTTGATTAAAGCAAATGTAGGAATTGGGGATCAACAGTTACCAGTTATAGCGGTTCTCGCTTTAGTGAGGTACAAGAACCCCACCCCCAACCCCCTCCTCCGAAGTTCTGTTCGGCGGAAACCGCCGCTCAGACTTCTCTCCGCCGCAAAGAGGGGGCTATGATATACCTCATGTGATTAGGAAGTCACTTGATAACTGTTCACTGTCCCCTTCCCTCCCTTACATTGCTGCTGCTTCGGTACTACCGGGGTTATTGGTGTGAGTCAAGCTATTAAATACTACTTGACCAATAGCTTTAATTAAGCTTCCCTCTAAGTCTTTGGCCATTTGCATATTGAATTGGAAAGCACTATTTGCTTCTACAACAATGCGATCGCCTGTGGCATCATCAATGGATAATGAATCCATCGCCTGACGATACGTGTTTTTAAATGCTTGCTTGTCGGGAATTTGCTCAAAATTATAGAATGATGTGCCTTCGTAGCCAGACAGTTTGAGCGTTGATTGAGCGATTTTTTGCAGCATCTGACCCCCGGAAAGGTCGCCCATGTAGCGAGTATAGGTATGACCAATCAATAACACAGGATCACGAGCAGAAAGTTCTCTGATGTGGTTAATATATGCCTGGGTGCTGCTTGAAGGTGTAATGAGACTTCGCCACTCACTACCATAGTAAAACACCATGTCTTTCTCTAAGGAGGCGCGGCGATTCAGTTCGGGGAAGTAAACCGCCGCAATTACGGGATTGTTGACATGGCTTGTAATTGCAGCTTCTAGTTCACTGTAGACAAAATATAAGTTACTTAAAAATTTAGCGAAATTCTGTCTATCTACAACCCCCTTCAAAAAACATTTCATGAAACCCACATTTTCTGCTGAGGTGTGAGCTTTTTGAGTCCCGGAACGCAGTTTGACGGCTAAATTGCTACTCATGATTGCTTCCTTCATACTTAAGTTTTCAGACAGACAGATTGATTCATTAGGGGTGTAGGGGTTTAAGGGTGTAAGGGTGTAGGGGTTGAAGGTAGGGTGTTGACTTTGTTGGTTTTTAGTAAATATGTACCATGTACTTTGTATTTCGTTAAAAGCCCAGTCATTACAAGGTTTCAGCCATAGTGGAGATGTGCAAAAAACTGCATGAACCACACCCCAAAAAAGCCACAGAGTCAACAGCCTAGGTTGAAGGTGTTGGACGAGGATTGAAAAAGAGCCAACACGGTTCATCTTCCCCCTACACCCCTACACCCCCACACCCCTACACCCCTACGAAGATTGTTATTCTGGGTTTAGAGAGGATTTGCATCGCTCTATCTAGCAACTACTACTGCTGATGCAAATCCAGGCTATTTTCATATCTCCCAAAATCATTTAACTATTAATAGCTGTATAACTATACAAGCATTAATATTTTTTTATATTTGTCTTAATTTCGCTATAAAAACTTGCTGAGTAAGAAATGGTTTATGGGCTAAGGCGTTTCACTGAAACAAGTTAAAAGTCATATCGTTTCTTTTGACTTTTTTATGCCAAATTCCCAGTCTCCAGTTCAATAATTTAACTGATGTATATAAATATCTTTTTATGTTTATATAACTATAAAACCATTAATATATAAAGGAGTCTCATGGTTAATACCCTTACAACCCCAGAGCCTCAAACGCTAAAGCCTGGAGTGAAAGCACCTGTTCAAGAAACTTTATTAACACCCCGGTTTTACACTACCGACTTTGAGGCGGTGGCAAATATGGATATTTCAGCTAATGAGACTGAAATTCAGTCGATTGTCGATGAACTGCGTGCTGACTACAACCGCCATCATTTTGTCCGTGATGAAGAGTTTAAGCAAAACTGGGATCATATTACTGGGGAAAAACGCCGCGCCTTTATTGACTTTTTGGAACGTTCTTGTACTTCCGAGTTTTCTGGGTTTTTGTTGTTTAAAGAGTTATCACGCCGCATTAAAGACCGGAATCCTCTATTGGCAGAGGCCTTTAATTATATGGCACGGGATGAGGCACGGCACGCGGGATTTTTGAATAAGTCGATGGCGGATTTGAATCTATCTTTAGACTTAAACTATTTAACCAAGAATCGCACATATACCTTTTTCCCGGCGGAGTGGGTGATTTACACCGTCTACCTATCGGAAAAAATTGGTTACTGGCGTTATATTTTGGTGCATCAGCATATGCAGGAGCATCCAGAGTACCAGTTTTATCCACTATTCCGTAAGTTTGAGAGTTGGTGTCAAGATGAGAATCGCCACGGGGATTTCTTTAAAGCCGTATTGCGATCGCAGCCCAAATTATGGAAAACTTGGAAGGCTCGTTTATGGGTGCGTTTCTTTTTATTAACTGTGTTTGCTACCCATACAATGACCGTATTTGAACGGGCTAGCTTTTATGAAGCTATCGGTATCCATCCCCGCAAATACAACAACCGAGTTATTCAAGAAACAAATAATACCTCCGCGCGAGCATTTCCTATCATCTTGAATACTAATCACCCGGAATTTTTCTGGCGATTAGAACAGTGTTCGGAAAATAATTTGAAACTATCGGCAATTAACAGCAGTGAATGGCCTAATTTTGTGAAATTCTTTCAACGGATTCCTCCCGCTATTGCTATCTTTTGGAATATGTTGAAGTTGTACTTAATTAAGCCAATTGATACTGAAGTTACACGCGGTACAGTTATGTAATTTTGCTCAGTAGTTTTCGCTTCAATATAAATTTGTAAATCTCTGCGTAAATTGCCAATTTTTATCAATACATCCGTCTGTAGACCCTACACTGTATAGGCTGATTATTTATCCAAATTCCAACCTAGTGCTGTAGCTACCTGACCGGCTAATTCTAGGGGATTGAAAGGTTTTGCGATCGCTGTTATCATTCCCAATTGAGAGTAGCGGCGACGGTCAGAGGCTTGTATTTTGGCGGTTAATAAAATTACGGGGATTGCCTTGGTGGCTGGATTGGCTTGCAGTTTCTCAAAGGTAGCGATTCCATCCATATCAGGCATCATCACATCTAAGAGAATAGCATCTGGTTGGAAAGTCTCAGCTTGGTTAATACCCTCTTGACCAGAACTGGCTGTCACCACCTCCCAACCTGCTACTGTTTCTAAGCAGACTTTGGCGACTTCTTGAATATACTGCTCGTTATCAACCACTAGAATTCGCTTGGTTTTCATGATGGCTGTCCTCTTTTTGTTTGTGAGTAATTCGTTGCAGTAGTTCTATGACTCGTTGTTCAAATTCTTGGGTGGTGACACGTCCTTTAGTTAAAAACTCTGTATCTCCTAGTTTAAGTCTTTTACGCTCTGATTCGTCCAAATCTTGGGCTGAATATACTACTAAGGGAATATTACACAGATGATTATGTTTTTGTAACCAATCGACTACTGTAAACCCATCAGTTTCTGGTAAAATCAAATCCAGGATTAACAAATCAGGGTTAACTTCTTGACTGAGGTGAATTGCTTCTTTCCCGGTTTTGGCATAGAAGGTTTCAATCCCATGACGTTCAAATACAGTAATCAGTAGTTCCACTAAATCAGGATCATCCTCAACAATCAGAATGCGAACTCGATGGGAGAATTTAGCAATGACTTGTCTGAGGGAGTGTAACAAATGGCTTTCTTGGACTGGTTTACTCACCCAATCGACAAAATCTGCATTTGATTGGCTATTGGTGTTTTGCTTGTAGACACTGCAAATCACAATGGGAATATCTTGAGTTTCAGTTTGTTCCTTTAATCGTGCCATTGTTTCCCAACCATTCATCCCTGGCATGAGTAAATCTAGTACAATAACATCGGGGTGTTGGCTAGTTGCTATGGCGATCGCTTCTTCTCCATTACCTACAGTTACCACTCGGTATCCCCCTTTTTCTAGGAGAGTTTGCAGTTCTAGGCGAATAACAGCATCATCATCACAAACTAAGACTAGAGGGGACTGGGGACTGGGGATTAGGGAATGGGGAGTAGATGAGTCTAATAATTCTACGTTTTGAGGAATTGGTAAAATTGGCAGTGTGAAGTAAAAAGTGCTACCATCCCCTACAACACTTTCTACCCAAATCCGTCCTCCATGCTGTTGGACGATACTCTGGGAAATAGCCAAGCCTAAACCTGTACCCTCATGGTTGCGTGAATCTGAGGAATCTACCTGTTGAAACCGCTCAAAGATACTATGGATTTTGTCAGAGGGAATACCGCGTCCGGTGTCTTTGACTGTCAGTAAGACTTCATCACCGTATTGTTTAGCTACTAACCAGACGGTGTTTTCCGGTGTAGAAAATTTTATGGCATTACTCAGCAGATTAGTGATAGTTTGCACAATCCGATCCGGATCTACCCATAATTCTACTGATGAGCTATCAATCGATAGTTTAACTCCGGCTTTATTCGCCAAGGGCTGCATAATACTTACAGATGACTCAATCAAGTCTGTTAGGTTGCAGGTTTCTCGTTCCATTTTCACCCTACCTGACTCAATTCTTTCGATGTCGAGGATGTCATTAATTAGACGGACTAGGCGTTCTGTGCTATCGGTGGCAATTTGTAGCAAGCGTTTACCTTGGTCTGAGTCTGCCTGTAACAAACCACTGGTGAGCATTCCTAATGAGCCGTGAATTGAGGTCAGGGGTGTACGCAGTTCATGGCTGACTACAGACACAAACTCATCTTTCATCCGCTCGATTTGTTTGCGTTCTGTAACATCACGTAAGATTACTGTATAGAATACCTCGCTATCCATGTGCAGCTTTGATATCGAAGCCTCTGCGGGAAATTCCGTCCCATCCTTGCGACAACCATATATTTCCCGCCGTTCCCCCATGCGTCGCGCCAAGCTGGGAGATTGTCCAAAGCCAGAAACGTGTTGACGATGTGCCTCAGCAAAACGCTGGGGTAAGAGGACATTCAGGTGCTGTCCGATAATTTCTTCGGCAGAGTAGCCAAAAATTTTCTCTGCACCCTGGTTAAAGATGGTAATCTTTTGGCTAGCGTCAATGGAAATAATGGCATCGTCAGCAATATCTAAAATGCGTGCCAATCTGATTTGGGAAATCCGCAGTGCTTCTTCTATGCGTTGGCGTTCGTCGAGTTGTGATTGTAGCTGGCGATTGACATTCACTAGTTCCACAGTACGTTCTGCTACTCTTAACTCTAGTTCGTTATTAGCGGCTTGTAGGGCAGCATCGATTTGCTTGCGATTACTGATATCTCTGACTGTACCCAGCATTCGTACAGCTTCCCCTACTTCGTTGTAGTAAAGTTTACCTGTTCCCTCAATCCAGTGAATGCTACCATCAGGCCAGACGACGCGGAATTCATGATTATAATCAGTTTTTTGGTGCTGGGCATCCTGAAATGCTTGCTCTAAACCAGGCCAATCTGCTGGCAAAACACAGTTTTTAAAGGTTTCATAAGAACCATTGAAGGTACTAGGTTTCATGCCAAATAACCGAGCATGACCATCAGACCAAGTAATTTGGTTGGTGGTGAGATTCCAGTCCCAAATCCCTAAGTTAACTGCTTCTATGGCTAAGGCTAGACTTTCTTCACTGTCTTTGAGGGCTGCTTCGGCTCGTTGGCGATCGCGCTGATTGCGTAATGCTAAAATGCCATAAGCTAAATCTGCTGTCAGTTCTTGTAAGAGTTTCACCTCATTCACATCGAAAGCATCTGCTTCAGCCGCATAAATATTTAATGCCCCAAAGGCTTGACCATTAGCTATTAACGGTAAAGCAATTGAAGAAGCATAACCCTGACTCATAGCTTGACAACGCCAAATCTCATACCGAGAATCAGCCAAAATATTTTGAATAATTGTAGTTTTGCCTGTACGGATGGCTGTTCCCGTGGGACTTTGACCGCGAATTGTGTCTGCCCAAGTTAAATGGAGAGATTGCAGATATCCATCTTCGTAGCCTGCTTGAGCAACTGGATAAATATCTTTTTGAGTGTTATGTTCAGCGTAGGCTACCCAAGCGAGGCGATAACCACCAACTTTGATGAAAATGTCGCAAACTTGATGCAGGAAATCGTCTTCATTGTTAGCACGAACTAATGCTTGATTGCAGCCACTCAAGGTTTGCAATGTGCGATTGACGCGCTGAACTTCTGCCTGGACTTGTTTGTAATTGGTAATATCCCGCGTAATTGCCAACTGTACCCAGCTACCATCTGCGGCGTTACGTAAAGGGACAGAGTGAGTTTCCATCCAGCGACGATGACCCCGACAAGTGATTATCTCAAATTCCAGACTACCTTTTTGACCTTGACAAACACTCTCATTGAGTTGACGAAATGCCTGTTGGTATTCGGGGATAATCAGATCATACACAGATTTACCCACCACGGCGGCGGCGTTATCTGCCTCTAATGTTGCCAAACACGCCGGGTTAATTTCCAACACCCTACCATCAGCCCCCACAATTGTGACGCACTCTGGTTCAGCATCAAATATGGCGCGTCCGTCGGTGAAGAAGGGATTGGGGGCAGGGGGCAGGGGGCTGGGGGCAGGGGGCAGGGGGCAGGGGGCAGGGGGCAGGGGTAGAAATTCTACCCTACCTCCTACTTCCTTTTGACTTACCCGCCTTAATAGTTTCACCCTTTCTAGGCGGTTAATAATGCGCGTTACTAATTCCGGCCCGACGATGGGTTTGCTGACAAAATCGTCAGCACCTACGCTATAGACTTGATTGACGATTTCGGCATCGCTGTGGACTGTGAGAAATAGTATCGGTAACTCACTCCACTGGGCATCGTTACGGACTACTTGACAGAGTTCTATCCCATTGGTATGTGGCATTTCCACATCCAGAATTAACAAGTCTGGAGTTTCGGCTTTTAATGTTTCCCAAAAACGGCGGGAATCATCTAGGGTAATGACTTTTAGCCCCCAAGGATGGAGGAGAGTTTGCAATAAGGCGAGAATTTTGGGGTCATCGTCTACAGCTAATACTTTGGCTGCGCCATTGGGAACTTGTTGTATGATTTTAGCGATCGCTTCTAAAACTTCGGTTGTAGCTTGAGGTTTTTGTAAAAAGGTATGTTCACCTTGACGCGCTAGTTGCAAGCGGTGCTGAAAATCTGTCTGTTCTGTAAAAACTACCACTGGTACAGGTGGTTTCCGTTGGGCGAGTTCGGCTAAAAAATGTAAGCTATCTTCTTGATGGGCAGTAACATTAGGGTCAAGCAGAACTACACTAGGATGCTCTTGGTACAGTATATTTCTAGCTCGCTCTAGACTGGTAGCAGTAGTGAATTGTAATTGCCCTCCAGCCGATGCTTGCGTTAACTGTTCAGCTAAAGCAGCATCACTATCAACTACCAACACTAAGGGAAGTGAACTAGTCGTAGATGTTGAAGAATCTCCGGCTGGTTTTTGCGCTGCAATTTCTTGGCGCAATAACTTCACCCACTTCTGCACTTTGCTAATTTCTGTTGGTGTCAAGGTTGTGTCTAATTTCAACACCTGCTCAATTTTGCGTGCTAACTTTGAGCCTTCCGGTAAACCAAACGTACCGAGAGAACCCGCTAATGTATGAGCTTCTTGTCTTGCTTGTAACCGCAATTCTGAGTTTAAAGCCTCTTGACTCAGTGCTGTTGCAGCTTGCTCTAGAACTCTAACTTGTTCATCCACCCGGCCATAAAATTTCTCCCAAATTGCCGCTATTCCTGTCAGCGTTGATTCAGACTGAGACTTACCATAAGATTTTTTCTTTTCCCCTGCTCCCCTGCTCCCCTGCTCCTGTGATGTGAGTCGATAACCAATTCCGTAAACCGTTTCAATTAAATCCCCAGACACTCCCGCATTTCTCAACTTCATTCGCAATCCTTTAATATGGGTGCGGACTGCTTCTTCACCGGGAGTATCTTCATAAGACCAGAGATGTTCTAGAATCATGCTACAGCTAAACACCCGGCGACGGTTTCGCAAAAATAACTCCAACAGAGCATATTCTTTGGGTGTTAGTGATAGCAAATTTTGTTTATAAGTGACTTCACAACTGCTAGGATCAAGCTGTAAATCGCCACATTCTAAGATTGGTTGTGATATTGTCCCACTGCGTCGTAATAGCGCACGTATCCGGGCTACTAATTCTTCTTGATCAAATGGTTTGACTACATAATCATCAGCACCCGCATCTAAGCCAATAGCTTTTTCGTGACCGCTATCACAACCTGTCAACAACAGAATTGGCATTTGTCTGCCACTAGAGCGAATTTGCCGACAAAGACTTATTCCATCTAGCTTGGGCAGCATTACATCTAAGAGAATTAAATCATAGTCATAAGTTTCAATTAAATCCCAACCAGCATTACCATCAGCAGCAACTTCCACCACATAGTTTTGATTTGTGAGAACGGCACTCAGTGCATAGGCATTTAATTCGTCATCCTCTACAATTAAAATTTTCATATTAAATTAAGATTTAATAAATAATTAACCTGAAATATTTTTCTAGCTGTGAAAAATTAAAGTATTAATATTGGCGATTCAAAAATATTTTAGATGATATATCTCCTGATAATTAATATTATTTAATAAATATCAACATTTATCAATCTTTAGAAATAGATGATGTGGGTATAGAAATATATCACTGGAGAGAAGTTTTTGTCAAAAAAAACGGCACTCACACTTAACTTAATTAAGGTTATGAAAATTGCGAGACTTCAGAACCCCGGTTTCTTGGTTCTCACGAATGAATAGAAACCACAAAACCCAGATGGATTAAAGAAATTTGGGATATTGTTCCTTACAAAACTCCGATACGAGTTATGGCTTTCTTCACAAGTTCCTCAAATTGTTGTCGTATAAACAATGATGAGAGGCAAAGGAGTGAGTGGTGAGTGGTGAGTCCTGAGTCCTGAGTCCTGAGTCCTGAATGCTGTGTGGGCATTAGGCATTAGTTACTTTCTTCCTTACCACCTGTCACCTATCACCTGTCACTAAAACTAACTACTAAAAGAACTCACTTTTAAAACTAAAAACCTCACAGAGGTGTATATGTTGAAAAACATTTTAGTCGCATTGGATCGCTCGGAAATGGGAGAACAGGTTTTTGAGCAAGCATTAGCTTTAGCAAAAGCCACCCAAGGTAACTTGCTGTTAGTACACATCTTGTCACCAGAAGAAGATGGAAGTCCTAACATCCCGATGGTGTCTAATTATGACTACTATCCAGGACTAAGCGGTCAAAGCTTTGAGGTATATCAAAAAGAATGGGATCGCTTTAAAGATGAAGGTGTGAGAATATTGCAATCCTACAGTGCTAAAGCCAACACAGCAGGAGTCACCACACAATTTCAACAAATCTTGGGTAGTCCTGGACGCACAATTTGTAAATTAGCCACAAATTGGGATGCTGATTTAATCGTCATGGGACACAGGGGTCTAGGCGGGTTGAAAGAATTCTTTCTGGGTAGTGTAAGTAACTATGTCCTGCACCATGCGCCTTGTTCAGTTCACATAGTCCATTGTCCATTGAAGGAACAAGCAACTATTCCAGAAGACTCGCAAAAACCCCAAGCAATATCAGCGTAGAGGGTGTAGGGGAGCAGAGCAAGCAGAGGAGACAAAAAATAGTTTTTTAACTTTTGACTTCTTCATTTGACTTTTGATTTTTGACTTTTTTTGCCTCATTCCCAATGAAAACTATATCACCACCAAATCAGACTCATCCTAGTGGAGATAAACGATTGAAGATGCTAGACGCAACTCTCAAGCGTCATCAGTATCAACAAGATGCACTGATTGAAATTCTCCATAAGGCTCAAGAACTCTTTGGCTACTTAGAAAATGATTTACTGCTGTATATCGCCCATAGCCTGAAGTTACCGCCTAGTCGAGTCTATGGGGTAGCAACGTTCTATCATTTGTTTACCTTAGCACCACACGGCACTCATAGCTGTGTCGTGTGTACAGGTACGGCTTGTTATGTCAAAGGCTCTCAAGCAATTTTGGCAAATATAGAACAATTAACTCACATCCACGCTGGGCAAACTACTGCTGATGGTCAATTATCACTACTCACAGCACGCTGTTTGGGTGCTTGTGGTATTGCGCCGGCGGTAGTGTTTGATGGGACAGTTTTAGGACATCAAACTCCCGAATCAGTGGCTGAACGTGTACAAGGGTGGCTGAAAATAGGTGACAGGTGACAGGTGACAGGTGACAGGGGACAGGGGACAGGGGACAGGGGACAGGGAATTGTTAACTTTGAATTTTGAATTGGTAGAGAGGTGAGGTGTCTTCTTTTGGAGAGTTGGGAGGAAACATGGAACTGACTGAATTATTAGGTATCTCTCGACAAGAACGTTCTCAAGCCAAACCAGTACAAATTCGTTGCTGTACGGCGGCTGGTTGTCTGTCGGCTAACTCCCAAGCTGTTAAACAACAATTAGAAGCATCTGTAAAAGCAGAAGGTTTGGAGACAGAAGTACAAGTTTCTGGCGTGGGTTGTATGCGCTTGTGTTGTCAGGGGCCTTTGGTGGAAGTTGAGAGAGTAGGAACTGGGAACGACGAGTCCAAATCTTTAACAGATAACCTTTATGAAAAAGTTACTCCTGAAGATGCACCTGCGATTATTGAGACGCTGAAAGGAAAAGAGTCACATCTGTCGGTAGTGGATTTAGAACAGCCTTTTTTTACACACCAGATGCCAATTGTTTTAGAGAATAGTGGCAAAATTGACCCAGAACGGATTCAATCTTACATTGCTACTGGCGGTTATCAGGCTCTCTATTATGTCCTGCGGGATATGACCTCAGTTGAGGTTGTGGATACTATTAGCCGCAGTGGTTTGCGGGGAAGGGGTGGTGCAGGTTATCCTACGGGTTTGAAATGGGCGACGGTGGCTAAGGCCAAAGGAGAGCGCAAATTTGTTATTTGTAACGCCGATGAGGGAGATCCTGGGGCGTTTATGGATAGGAGTGTACTAGAGAGCGATCCCCATCGAGTATTAGAGGGAATGGCGATCGCAGGTTATGCTGTTGGTGCAAGTCAAGGTTATATATATGTAAGGGCAGAATATCCCATCGCGATCAAACGCTTACAAACTGCCATTAATCAAGCTCAACGCCTCGGTATTTTAGGTAGTAAAATCTTTGACTCTCCCTTTGATTTTAAAATTGATATCCGCATCGGTGCAGGGGCTTATGTTTGCGGTGAAGAAACTGCTCTCATGGCTTCTATCGAAGGTAAGCGCGGTCTTCCTAGCCCACGTCCCCCCTATCCGGCTGAATCTGGTTTATGGGGACATCCTACTTTAATTAATAACGTCGAAACCTTTGCTAATATTGCACCTATTATCCGTAAAGGTGCTGATTGGTTTGCTAGTATCGGTACTGCTAAAAGCAAAGGTACAAAAGTATTTGCACTCGCTGGGAGAATTCGCAACACAGGTTTAATTGAAGTGCCAATGGGTACTTCCTTACGAGAAATAGTTGAACAAATGGGGGGTGGTATTCCCGATGGTGGTATGGCGAAAGCAGTACAAACAGGTGGCCCTTCTGGGGGATGTATTCCCGCCGCCGCTTTTGATACTCCTGTAGACTATGAATCCTTGACCAGTCTAGGTTCAATGATGGGTTCTGGTGGGATGATCGTCATGGATCAAACTACTAACATGGTAGATGTCGCCCGCTTCTTCATGGAATTTTGCATGGATGAATCCTGCGGTAAGTGCATTCCTTGCCGAGTTGGAACTGTCCAGTTACATAAATTATTAACCAAAATTAGCGAAGGTAAAGCATCACACTCTGATTTACAACTCCTAGAAGAACTATGCGACATGGTAAAACACACCAGCCTATGCGGTTTAGGCCAGTCTGCACCCAACCCCGTATTCAGCACCCTACGCTACTTCCAGGAGGAGTATTTGGAGTTGATTGGGGAGTAGGGAGTAGTGGAAGAGAAGAGACAAGGGAAAATTTTTCCAAATCTCTAGGATTTTTCTAATTTTGAATTTTGAATTCGGAGCGAAGTGACGTGTCTGTAAAAACCCTAACTATAGATGGACAATTAGTCAGCGCACGAGAGGAAGAAACGGTATTACAGGCGGCGCAAGAAGCGGGTGTTCATATTCCCACACTGTGCCATTTAGAGGGTGTGGGAGATGTGGGTGCTTGTCGGCTGTGTTTGGTGCAAATTGCTGGGATGAATAAGTTGCTTCCTGCTTGTGTAACGAAAGTTTCTGAAGGTATGGAAGTGATGACTAATAGCGATCGCCTACAAAGTTATCGTCGTACAATTATCGAAATGTTATTCGCCGAAGGTAATCACATCTGCTCGGTGTGTGTAGCTAACGGTAATTGTGAATTACAAGACCTAGCCATTGAGATGGGGATGGATCATGTGCGTTTAGCCTATCATTTCGCCGATCGCAAAGTTGATGTCTCTCACGATCGCTTCGGTCTTGATCATAACCGTTGTGTTCTTTGTACTCGTTGCATCCGTGTATGTGATGAGATAGAAGGCGCACATACCTGGGATATGGCAGGAAGGGGGACAAACTCCCACGTGATTACCGACTTGAGCCAACCTTGGGGAACTTCCCAAACTTGTACCTCCTGCGGTAAATGCGTAAATGCTTGTCCCACAGGTGCGCTATTCTACCAAGGCTCTAGCGTCGGCGAAATGAAACGCGATCGCGCCAAACTCGATTTTTTAGTTACCGCACGGGAAAAACAGCAATGGAATCTTTGAACTTTCTTGGCTTTGAAAAACCAGGATTCCGAACTGATATTGCTACGCCTGCTATAAGCAGACTACGCAATGTTTGTTCTGCCCTTCCAGGCTTTGACTGGCTCAAACAGTCCTACCCGCCTCGACCAATTACTTGGCTGTGCGGCTACTTTTAATTAAATCATGATGTTTTTTTGTTATGGGTTTTTCACCAACATCATGAGTGAGATTTTACCAGAAATCTAGTAAAACTAAAATGCTTGGATATTTCAGACGGATAGCTTTCATCCCCCGGCTAAAAGCCGGAGGTTCTCAGCATAGGTACGATAGGGAATGGGCAATGGGGACAAGGAAGACAAGAAGAAATTTCTACCTTTTTTCCCCCTCTCCTCATTCTTCATTCTCACCAATACTAGGAGGTGAATCTGATGTCGAAAATCAGCCGAAAAACGAACAAGCACAACCGGAACAAGAAAATTCAGTCGATTTCACCTATGTGTCTGTCACCGACTTCTTTCAAAAGTATTTTCTGGTGGCTGCTACTTTTGGGGATACTGACGATTTTTATGTTCCTGGGTTTAGGAAGCTTCTATACAGAAACAGTAATTGCAGCTGTCGATCAACAAGAAACAGCAACAGCAGAAATTCTCTATCGCTCACAAACAAAATTAGCTGATGAGTCAGGAAAAGTTTGGCAAGTTGTCCTGTTTAAACAAGTTTATCCCGGTCAAGCTCAAACTTTAAATCTGCGCCTAGTAGGGTTTCCTGGTTCTGCGGAACTAATTCATCCCCAACCCTTAAAAATCTCCACAGCCACAGGTAAAGTCTTAAATGCTGCCGATGTTTTCTTAGATGAAGCACCAGCCCCAACTATTGGCCAGTATGACTTTCAGGATATCTTGCCCCAACTACCACAAGAACCCCTAACCTTGAGCATACCTTTACCTGGCGATCGCTCCATCAACATCAACGTCCCCCAACGCGTCGTCCAAGAATGGCACAGAGTTATGAGTGCTGAGTCTTGAGTGCTGAGTGCTGAGTCTTGAGTGCTGAGTGCTGAGTGGGCATTAGTTACCGTCCCGTCCAGTCCCCAAATTACGAATTACGAATTACGAATTACGAATTACGAATTATTATGTCTCGCTTGAAATTAGCAACAGTATGGTTAGGCGGGTGTTCTGGCTGTCATATGTCGTTTCTGGATTTAGACGAATGGCTGATTGATTTAGCCGCCCAAGCAGATATAGTGTTTAGTCCCTTTGCAGATATTAAAGAATATCCAGAGGGTGTAGACGTGGTATTGGTAGAAGGTGCGATCGCTAATGAAGAACACTTAGAAACCATCCAGATAGTCAGGGAACGTTCTCAAGTATTAATTTCCTTTGGTGACTGTGCTGTAACTGGTAATGTCACAAGTTTACGTAATCCGTTGGGTAGTGCTGAACTAGTTCTAGAACGTTCTTACATCCAAACAGCTGATCTTTATCCTCAAATTCCCCACGAACCCGGTATTGTTCCCCAATTACTAGATCAAGTAACACCCGTACATACCGTAGTCCCCGTTGACATTTATTTACCCGGTTGTCCACCCTCAGCCACACGCATTCGCGCCGCCTTAGAACCACTATTGCGCGGAGAAATGCCACATTTAGCTGGACGCGAGTTTATTAAGTTTGGGTAATTGGCATATCAATTAAAAATTCAAAATTGAATAATTTCTACCTCCTTGCTCCTCTATTTCCACCTGTTATCACCTGTCACCTGTCACCTGTCACCTATCACCTTTCCAACCCAGGGTAATTATGTTAAAAGCAGCCGATGTAATGACAAAAGATGTGGCAACTATTCGCAGTTCCGCCACTGTAGCCGAAGCAGTAAAATTAATGCGTGCTAGAGACTGGCGAGCCTTAATTGTAGATCGTCGCCATGAACAAGATGCTTACGGCATTATTAGCGAGAGCGATATTGTGTATAAAGTCATTGCTTATGGTAAAGACCCTGGTAAAGTCAGAGTCTACGAAGTGATGACCAAACCTTGCATCGCCATTAATCCAGACCTTGGTTTAGAGTATGTAGCTCGACTATTCGCCGATTATCATTTACACAGAGCGCCCGTTATCCAAGGCGAGTTATTGGGTATCATTTCCCTGACTGACATTCTAGCTCACAGTAAGTTTCTCGAACTACCCCGAACAATTGTTCTAGAGCAACAGTTACAAGAAGAAATTCAACAAGCCCGCACTATTTGTAGTCAAAAAGGTATCCGTTCCGAAGAATGCGCCGCCGCGTGGGATGTTGTCGAGGAACTGCAATCAGAAATCGCCCACCAAAGAGCAGAAAAAATTGATAAAACCGCCTTTGAAGATTACTGTGACGAATACCCAGAAGCACTAGAAGCCAGACTTTATGATCTTTAAGTGCTGAGTAGTGAGTGCTGAGTAGTGAGTGCTGAGTGCTGAGTGCTGAGTGCTGAGTGTTGAGTGCTGAGTAGTGAGTGTTGAGTAGTGAGTGCTGAGTAGTGAGTGTTGAGTAGTGAGTGTTGAGTAGTGAGTGTTGAGTAGTGAGTGCTGAGTAGTGAGTGCTGAGTGATAAAAAATTATCTCTTGCACCTCTGCTCTCTTATACTCTCTGTCACCTATCACCTGTCCCCTGTCACCTATCACCTATGTCTAAAAGAATTGTCATCGACCCCGTTACCCGGATTGAAGGCCACGCGAAAATTAGTATTTTCTTAGACGATACCGGACAAGTTAGTAATGCGCGGTTTCATGTCACCGAATTTCGTGGCTTTGAAAAGTTTTGTGAAGGTCGCCCAATGTGGGAAATGCCTGGAATTACAGCCCGTGTCTGTGGTATTTGTCCAGTCAGTCACTTATTAGCTTCAGCAAAAGCAGGCGATCGCATTTTAGCAGTTACCATCCCCCCAGTTGCAGCTAAACTCCGTCGTCTGATGAATTGGGGGCAAATTATCCAATCCCATGCTCTGAGTTTCTTTCACCTCACCGCACCAGATTTATTACTGGGTATGGATAGTGACCCCGCAAAACGCAATGTGTTTGGCTTAATCGCCGCCGAACCAGAATTAGCTCGTGGTGGGATTCGTCTGCGTCAATTTGGACAAGAAATTATTGAATTATTGGGAGGGGCAAAAATTCACCCAGCTTGGGCTGTTCCTGGGGGTGTCAGAGAACCCCTAAAACCCGAAGCACGCACCCACATTCAGCAGCGCATCCCGGAAGCAAAAGCTACTACTTTCAATGCTTTGGAGAAATTCAAGGGATTACTGAAAGACTATCAAAAAGAAGTACAAACCTTTGGTAACTTCCCTAGCTTGTTTATGGGTTTAGTTACCTCTGACGGTTTATGGGAAACCTACGACGGACATATCCGATTTGTTGATAGTGGCGGTAATATTATTGCTGATAAACTTGACCCCACCCGCTATCAAGAATTTATTGGGGAAGCAGTCCAACCAGATTCCTATTTAAAATCACCTTATTATCGCCCCTTGGGTTATCCAGACGATAACGGTCATTGCCGTTTAGATAGTGGAATGTATCGGGTAGGGCCGCTAGCACGTTTAAATATTTGTAGTTCTATTGGTACGCCTCTAGCAGATAAAGAATTGCGGGAATTTCGCCAACACGCTCAAGGTACAGTCACATCCTCATTTTTCTATCACTATGCCCGCTTAATTGAAATTCTCGCCTGTATTGAATACATCGAAATTTTTCTTGATCACCCAGATATACTATCAAATCGATTGCGTGCAGAAGCTGGCGTGAATCAATTAGAAGGCGTTGGTGTGAGTGAAGCACCACGAGGTACATTATTTCATCATTATCAAGTAGATGAAAATGGCTTGTTGCAAAAAGTTAATTTAATTATTGCTACTGGTCAAAATAATCTGGCGATGAATCGTACAGTTGCTCAAATTGCCAGACATTTTATTCAAGGTACAGAAATTCCTGAAGGGATGCTCAACCGTGTCGAGGCAGGGATTCGGGCTTTTGACCCATGTTTAAGTTGTTCCACCCACGCCGCCGGACAAATGCCATTACAAATTCAATTAGTCGCCGCCGATGGTAGTGTTGTTGATCAACTTTCCCGCATCTAAAGCAGTGCCGAATGTGGGTTGGCACTGCTAAAAAAATACTAGATTAAAATCTTTTAACAGTGACCAGTGACCAGTGACCAGTGACCAGTTTCTTTTACACCCTGGGTTGAAGTCCCCCACCCATTGGTGGAGTGCGTTGGTGGCGGGTTTAAACCTACGCCGATACGCCTGGTAACTGATAACTGATAACTGATAACTGATTTAAGTCATCTATTACTGCTAGACTTAATCTGCAACAATTGTTTGTATGCCTCTATCCGGCTCTGATGACTGTAAGATACAGCTGTAAATTCATCCCGTTTGCGTGTAGTTGGCACTGAGATTTGAGCAACAACTGCAAATGGTGCTACACCGGGGTAATCATCCATCCGCACTACTAGTTGTGCATTACTTCCTAAATCAGAAATAGAATATCTGCTACCTCTGGTGGTGACACATTCTTCGTCAGTTTGACCTACTTTGATATTGCGTTCGTAGGTGTCTGGCTCAGTATCCACGATCGCACCTTTTTTATCCAATAGTACCAGATCCCACTCTGTAGCTAAGTTACCGTCGTTACGGACTTTGACACATACCTTAAGTTCATCATCACTCCAGCGATCATAAATGCGATTAGCCCTAACACTAACAACTTTCACGCTGTGAATAGCTTGATCGCCCAAGGCCTTTTCACCAAATTGACTCACCGCCCAATAAGCATAATCCGCCTGACGCTTACAAGGCCCAGTCATGCCAACCCCACCCCATAGCTTGGGATTTGTGACATAACCAAACAAATCCTGACTAACTTTTTGAGAGAGAGAGCGATCTTCACAAATCTTATAGAGGTTCTTCCGAAATTCCTCTTCACACTTTTCCTTAGTTTTACCTGATTGCCTCAACGTGGCATAACAAATATCATGCTGCTTACACGCAGGATCAAAGGTTTTGTTATAAGGAAATAGGAAAAACTTCGCCGCAGCCCGTGCTGCCTGACTGTTATTTGGGCCACAGTAGTCGCTGGCAGCCTGAGCCGATTTCATTGTAATCGCTTGCTGAGTGATTGACAAATTAGAAATATAGCTAAAGGTCAAAACGCCTAAAGCCAACGTAGCAATTTTAGTTACTTTTGAACGGAACATTTGATTTTGCTGAAATAGTAGAAGCAGGACGATTCCAGTTATACTCCAAATAATCAAGCAGACAAGATATAATTACGCAAACTTTTTCTAAAGTTAACTAACAGATACAAACTTGAAAACCAAACTACAATTGTTGATTTTTTGGCTTAATTTATTAACTTATAGCCCACACAAATGAAGAAACCCGGTTTGTATCGGCTCATTTCTTCAATTAGAACTACTAGTACAACGCATGGCTGGTTATTAGCGTGAATGACGACGGCGAGAAATGACCATTCCACCGACAGCTAAACCTAAGCCAAGTAGGGTAGCTGGTTCTGGAACAGCTTGAGGATCATCGATACTAATAAATGTAATTTACTTGTAAATAAGTTATTCGATATATCGTGTAAATTACTTAGACTTTACATAAAAACTATGATTGTATTATAAAAAGATAACTAGATTAGCCTTTGCCCACACTACTAAATTACTGATAAATTTCAACCCTATAAATAAATTTTAGGTTTCTACATTTTTCATTATTAGACCTATTGCAAAAGTCCGAAAATGAGATGTTTCGCTTCGCTCAACATGACAGCTTAAGTATTTATGCAAGAGGTCTATTACAAATTATGGTGGCGTAGCGGGGGGAGCATTGTTAGGAATTAAGAATTACGAATATCGCGTTCTAAATCATCAATTACTTTTTGCATATACCATTCTTCTGTCATCCCTGGATAATAATCTTTCTTCTGTTCAATTAATCTTTGTGCAAGTTCCCAATATCCTCCAACGAGGCGTAAAAGTCGCTGACGTAGGATGTTAAATTTTTGCTGTTTGGCTTCGGGAACAGATTTCTGAATTTGTTTGAGGCTATCTAAGACTTGTTGATGATTTTCCCAATCTTCTTGTTCACAAAAAATACTGATTGCTTTTTGATAGTCTTCTACAGCATTTTGCATTTCTTCTAAAAAAGTATAAGTAATGCCGCGATTGTAGTAAGCTTGGGCATCATTGGGGTTAATTTGCAAGGCGTGGGCGTAGTCAGCAATTGCACCGATATAATTACCCATTGCTCGATAGGTGTTACCTCTGGCAACATAAGCTAAGGCATCTTGGGGTTGTATTTGGATGGCTTGATTAAAATCCGCGATCGCACCTTGATGATCTCCCAATAAAGAACGAGCTTTACCTCGGTTACGATAGACGATCGCATCTTGAAAGTTTAATTGTAAGGCTTGGTTAAAATCGGCGATCGCTTCTCGATAATTCCCCATTTTGCACCGCACCACTCCCCGACAGCAATAAGCCTGTGCATCTTGAGAATCAGCCTGTAATATCCAATTTAAATCAGCAATGGCTTGGCGGGTGTCTCCCTTTTCGGCTTTGGCGAGTAGCTGAGTAAAATAGTCGTTAACGGATGGAATCGGCGCACTTTTAGTAATGACTGACTGTGTAACGGGTTTTTGCGCGGGTTGTAGCTGTTTAATTCGTTCTAAGCACAGACGACAATTTTCTGTATCTTTTTGTTGTAAATATAAATCTGCGGCTTTTTTAAAACTAGCGATCGCATCTTGAATATACCCCTGTTTGCGCCGCACTATCCCCCGTAAGTCATGGACAGCAGCATAATTTATATTCAAATGAATCGCCTTGTCTACATCTTCTAACGCCCCTGGTAAATTTTTCAGTGCTAATCTTGCTAAAGCACGACAGTGGTATGCTTCCACACTCTCAGGATTTATCTTGAGGGCTTCAGTATAATCTGAAACAGCCTGAAGAATTGCACCTGAGTCATAATATGCTAAACCCCGTTTTAAGTAAGCTTCGACATAATAAGGAGTTAATTGTATAACCCGGCTAAAGTCCTCAATTGCGCCAGCATAGTCTTTTTGTTTGGCTTTCTCTAGTCCCTGATCGTAAAAGTTGTTATTCATCACTGTTGTTTACCCAACTCAGCTAGTTCTTAGCCCTATATCTTAAGTATTCACCGTGATTTTCAATTATTCCTAATCCCTAAGAAAATTAAACTATGAAAATTAGAACTATCACTACAGGTATATCACTTGATTCTCCACAAGAAACAGCCAAGCTAAAAATAGCTGCTGATTTTAACCAACAAGCCCAGGTAATTTTTGCACAACAAGGTTACGAAGTCCAAACAACTAGAATTGCTACTAACCCCTGGGAAGAATATCTCTCAGGGTTATCTCAGACTGAAATTATCAGTGAAATAAAAAATTTAGAAGAATTTTGTCAAAATTTAGATATCAGCTTTTTTAATATTGGTTATGCTAGCACTCCTGAAACCATAGATATAATTCCTGAAATCAATAAAAATACATCAATAGTTTACTGTTCAAGTAAAATTGTTGTGAACTTTGAAAACGCCAAAGAATCAGCTAAAGTTATTAAACGCATCTCCCAAGAGAGTGAAAATGGTTATGGTAATTTTCGCTTCTGTGCTGGGGCTAACTGTCCACCTGGTATCCCCTTTTTCCCGACATCGTACCATGTAGGGGAAACATCTTTTGCGATTGGTTTAGAGTTGGCTGATTTGGTAATGCAGGCATTTTCGGAAGCTGATGATATTAAAGATGCTGAAAATAAGCTGCAAATAATTTTAGAGCAAGAAGTTAAACAAGTGGCGGCGATCGCAGAAAAAATATCTGCCCAATTCGCTATAAAATTTCATGGTATAGACACCTCTCTTGCACCATCTTTAGATAAAGAAAATAGTATCGCTTTCGCCTATGAAAAATTACTAGATGGCAAATTTGGCAATCCCGGAACTTTAGCAATTTCTGGAATGCTAACGCGGGTTTTAAAAAGTATACCAGTAAAAACCTGTGGCTATTCTGGCTTAATGCTACCAGTTTGTGAAGATATTGGTTTAGCAACTAGAGCGAATGAGAAAACTTATGATATTACAAATTTATTATTGTATTCATCCGTTTGTGGCTGTGGATTAGATACTGTACCCATTCCTGGGGATATTTCTATAGAACAAATTGCAGCCATATTAATTGATATGACGACTTTAGCGTTTAAACTCAACAAGCCACTATCCGCCAGATTATTTCCTATCCCCAATAAAAAAGCTGGGAAAATGACTGATTTCAATTCCCCCTATCTTGTGGATTGTCAAATATTTGCAGTTAATTGATATTGTTTATAAATTGTATAGCGTTTCCTAATCATATAAGGTATATTATAGCCCCCTCCTTGCTTGCGGGGAGGGGGTTGGGGGTGGGGTTCTTTGTTTCTTCCTTCAATCAGTCAATAAACTGGGGGAAGTTAATACAAACACATCCCTAATACCTTGAGCTTCAATCTGGGGTTTAATTGGCGTGGTAAAGTGGAAAAAATCATGGTCGTTGACTAATAATAATTCCCCTGGATGAAGAACTTTACTAAATATAGGCTTCTCTTTTTTAGCAGTATATAAATGTGTCTCTCCACCTTGAATATTGTCTCGATTCACAGAGAAAATCCCAATAAAATCAGTACCATCTTGATGGATACCTTCAGGTGCAGGATTGCCAAAACTATCAGGGGAACAAGTCGTTCTAATTTGATGCACTCCAATTTCTGCTTCTGGATGTAGTTTACAAGAATCACTAAATGCCAACACTAACTTTTGAAAACTATCAAGTTCTATCATGGTATCTTCTATGTCAGCGAACTCTCTTTTAATGTCGCCGACTAAGGGGTTGTATTCTTTACTTTGAAAAAGATAGCCATGAGGCAATTTATGTAATTTATCACCGACTACTGTAAACCGTGATAGTCTTCTTGAACGGTAGTTGCCTTTAATATAAGGATCTAAGGGTAAATTATTAAAGAATGGTTGAAAATCTTCTGTATTAATAGAATTTACTTTTCTCAAGGTAAATAGAAAAGCATATTCTAATTCCGTAATTTTCCCTACTTGTTGCATAGGATGTTTTTCCTTGCATTTTATTAATCTCCCGATTTTTTCTGGGAGGGTTATAACACCGAGTATATGCTACTTTTTATTAAATTGTGGTCAATCATCGTACCAAAGTTGTCATATCATGATATGCGCTGTTAGTAGTGAGGACTTTAGTCCTCAAAATATAAGGACTAAAGTCCTTACTACGAACCTGGAAATCTGGGAGAATGTTTTGTCACCACAATTTTGAATTTTGAATTTTGAATTGGAGCGAAGCGACTTGACTGATTGGCTTTACTGTTATCCGCCTCTGTATCCTGGTGTTTTGCTAAAACGCTACAAACGCTTTTTTGCTGATGTGCAGTTAGATACTGGGGAAGTAGTTACAGCACACTGTCCTAATACTGGCCCAATGACTGGAGTATCAACTATTGGGAGTGCGGTACAACTTTCTAAAAGCGATAATCCTAACCGCAAATTGGCTTACACTCTAGAACTAATTCAGGTACACGATAATCAGCCGACTTGGGTAGGTGTGAATACAGCTTTGCCAAATCGGATAGTGAAGTTAGCTTTAGGACAGTACCTGTTCCCGGAATTGGGTAACTATAGCCAAATTAAAGGCGAGGTAGTTTATGGACATGATAAAAAAAGCCGAGTAGATTTCTTGTTGACGGGGACTGACGCAGAACGCCCGATTTATTTAGAAGTGAAAAATACAACTTGGTGTGAAGGGACTTTAGCACTATTTCCTGATACCGAAACTACCAGGGGACAAAAGCATTTACGGGAACTGACTGCACTGCTTCCCCAAACCCGTGCAGTTATGCTGTACTTGATTAATCGGGGTGATTGTACAGACTTTGCCCCTGGTGATAGTGCTGATCCTCTGTATGGTAAGTTATTACGGGATGCGATCGCTCTGGGTTTAGAGGTCTTACCTTGCAGATTCGATATTTCCCCTGAAGGTATTCGTTATCTAGGTTTAGCTAAACTCAAAATTTAACCTCAGCGTTACTTTGCGTTTAAAAAATGATAGTTCTCATCATGGGTGTGGCTGGTTCTGGTAAAACTACCATCGGGAAACTGTTGGCGGAGTCTTTGGGATGGGAATTTCTAGACGCGGATGATTTTCACTCGCCAGCAAATATTGAGAAAATGCGGCTGGGTATTCCCCTGGATGATGCTGATAGAATACCTTGGTTGCAAGATATACGAAATGCGATCGCGCAATGGTTGCAAGAAAATAGAAATGTAGTTTTAGCCTGTTCCGCACTCAAAGCCAGCTATCGACAATTTTTAGTAGGGGATAGCAGTGACATTAAGGTAGTCTACCTCAAAGGAGCAGACAAAATTATCCAAAAACGGCTACAAGAACGCCAAAATCACTTCATGGGCGAAAAACTCCTCAACAGCCAGCTTCGTACCATTGAAGAGCCTGATAACGCTATACATATAGATATTTCACAACCCCCAGAAGAGATTGTGAATTTTCTCAAGACTATTTTTGGTTGATCTTGGGAGTTGGAAATTAGGAAGAAGTTATTACCCATTACCAACCCTTAGCAAATTAATATCGGATGAAGTGCAGCACATCACGCAATACACTATAACCTGCTAAATCCCACAGTAAATAAGCTAAAAAACCAATCATTGCTAAACGACCATTCCAGAGTTCGGCTTGGGGATTAAAGCCGAAGATAAAGGCGTTGCGGTCTATGCCATTGTAAGCATTAGCAACTGGTGGTAAATCTGTAGAAGGACGAGTTTCCATTGTTGTCTCCTAAATATTTCAGAACTGTTTTTCAAAGCTTTGTTTTAGTTGGGATTTACCCACTCACAACGAAAATAAAAGCTTTGCGATTGCTTGTTTACGGTCGCAATGACGAAAATACGTAATGATTGCGTAAGTCCGGTTAGTAACCAATGAGGTGCAATACATCCCGTAGGACGCTATAACCTGCTAAATCCCAAAGCAAGTAGGCGAGAAAGCCAATCATCGCCAAACGACCGTTCCAAATTTCCGCTTGGGGATTCCAACCAAATAAAAACGCATTGCGATCGCGTCCATTATATTCGGTAGCAATTGTTGGCATTTTACTCGTGGAAGAACGAGTTTCCATTTTTTTGCTCCTAACAATTTGTTACTTAACTTAACTTTAGCTATCTATCGGCGAATTGCTTTCTGTCGGTAGATACAATCTCTTAGCACTTCTTATGGACGATTAATGGAAACATTTTGATATTGTCAAATCCACCTTGAGGAGGTGACGATCATCTTATTTGTAAATAAATGTAAATTGGTATTAAAATCTCATGGAGCATCAGGCTCTTTCTCAAAATAAATAAGGCACTAACAATTATTAAAAAATAAATGTATTATTCTTTGTTTTATAAGGATTTTTTGCTCTCATTTTTGTAAATCTCTTTAGAATAATGCGGTTAAAAATATAAACTTCTATCTCCCGTCAGATATGATTTCAATCTTTGGGAAGATGATTTTAACTATTAAAATTCAGCATTCTATATATTAACAATAAAATTGTAGGGAATGCCATAAATACATACATCAAATACACTTGCTACTCACAAACTGACTAACTTAGTGCTGAGTCCTAATTCATTAGGGGTGTAAGGGTGTAAGGGTGTAAGGGTGTAGGGTTTGAAGGTGTTGGACGGGGATTGAAACCCCGCCCAACACCGTTGCCCCAAGGAGGAGGGCTTTTAACCCAAGGGTTAGGTTGGCTGCTCTTTCTTCCCCCTACACCCCTACACCCGCCCCAACGGGGCTTGGTCATGAGTGAGTGGAATTTTGCTTATTTATGCTTAAATCCACCTTTACCACTCAGCACCCAGCACTTAGCAATTATTATTAGCGCAAGGAAATACAATGTTTCACAGTACAGATATACTCGCACTCTACAAGCCTCTATTGTGGGTGGCACAAATCCCCGTTACTCCACCAGGGGTCTCACCAGCGCAATTATCACTGCTGACTGCTGGGCCGCGCTTTTTTGTGGCTTTATTGTCTGGAGTGATTTTAGCTTTTGCTTTCCAATTAGTATTAACCAATCTCTCCGTAGCCGCAGGGATTTCTTATTTGGGTCGTCCATCTGATTCAGGTACAGAAGTAGGCGGCAGTTTTGGCGGTACGATTCGCAAAATTGGCACGGCGGTGGGACTTTGGACATTAGTCTCTGTCACCATCGCCTTATTAATCGCCGCTTTTCTCGCAGTAAAGTTGAGCCTGTTGGTTTTAGATCCGGGATTGGGAGCAATTCTAGGTTTAGTGATTTGGGGCGCATACTTTTTATTATTGGTGTGGGTGAGTTCTACTACGGTAGGTTCGTTAATTGGTTCAGTAGTTCACACCGCCACCTCTGGTTTTCAGGCGATTATGGGAACGGCTACCGCCGCCCTTGGTGCAAAAGCTTTCAATCAGCAAGTTGTATCGACAGCAGAAGCCGCCGCTTCTGCGGTGCGTCGGGAATTAGGTAGTGCGATTGACCCGATCAGTATCCGAGAAAACATAGAAGATTATATTGAAAAGTTGCGTCCACCAGAATTAGACGTATCTCATATTCGCCGGGAATTTGAAAGTTTACTGCAAGACCCACAACTGAGAGAAATTTCTGGTAGTCCTGATTTGCGTCAGATTGACCGCCAAAAGTTCGTTGAGTTAGTCAGCAGCCGTACAGACCTGTCGAAGCGAGATGTCAAGCGCATCGCTGATAATCTATACAAGGTTTGGCAACAAGTTGTAGGTGAACAAAAACCTGTGCAGAACAACCTGGGTGAGTTGGTTAACTATCTCAAAACCATGCCACCAGGACAAACGAAAACCGATGAACTCAATGCCAAACTAGATCGGTTAATGGCAGAAATGCGTCCAGGGAAGGAAGCTGATCAAAAAACAGCCCCAGGGCCGATTCAGAGTACAGTCCAGCAAGCAATATCTGCTTTAACTGGCATTGCTTTGGGACGGGCAGATTTATCAGATTTAGATGTGGAAAAAATCTGGCACGCTTTGACTACAGCCAAAGCAAAAGCCACAACACAAGCTGATAAATTAGGATTGCCTACACCTTCCCAACCTTACAGCCCGATTCGCGCTGATGTAGAAAACTATCTACATAATACCTATGCTTGGCAATTGAGTGAGGAGAGAATTGCCCAAGAATTTCGTGATGTGATCTACGATCCAGCCGCCGATCCTAGTACAGTGCGACGGGAACTAGAACGACTTTCCCGCAAGGATTTTGTGAATATTCTCCAAGACCGGGGATTACTGACACAAACTCAAATTCAGCATATCGCCGATCGCCTGGAAGCGGTGCGTCAGGAAGTGCTAGTGATAGTCACTGCTGAAACTGAAAGGGAGATATCCCAAGACTTACAACGCCGTGTTAACAGTTATTTGTTGGTAACGGCTAAGGCTGATTTAACTCCAGAAGCAATTGAGCGAGATTTCAAGCCTTTAATAACAGACCACGAAGCAGATTATGAAACCCTATCACGGCGACTGGCTATAGTTGAGCGTCAACAGATGCAAGAAACGTTGCTAGAACGCAATGATATTCAATCCTACGAAGTTGATCGCATTTTAGATGAATTAGAAAGACAACGCGATCGCAGTTTGGTAGAGTCCAAAAACTTGGCAGAACAAGCCAAATATCAAGCTGAAACCCTCTGGCTAAATGTCGAAGCATATCTGCGTAACACCGACAAAGCCGAATTAAACCCCGATGCCATCCGGGCTGACCTCCAAACCTTGCTGGCAGACCCCCAAGCCGGAATGACGGCAATTGGGGCGCGGTTATCTCGTTTTGACCGTGATACCCTAGTACAATTACTGAGTCAACGGCAAGATATCAACGAAGACCAAGCTAATCAAATCATCCATACTGTTGAGGAATCTTGGCACAGTGTCCGCCATGCGCCGCAAGCTATAGCAGACAAAGCCAAAGAACAATATGATTCTGTAACGACAACAATTGCCGATTACTTACGCAGAACTGGCAAGGAAGAACTCAACCCAGAAGGGATTCAACGGGATTTAAATCGACTGTTTGAGAATCCTAGTGAGGGAGTTGTCGCCATCCGTCAGAGGTTATCGCACTTAGACAGAGATACCTTGGTAAAATTGCTCAGTCAACGCCAAGACTTGAGTGAAGCCCAAGTCAACGAAGTGATTGACTCTGTGCAAACTTCCATTCGTAACATTGTGCGTGCGCCCCGTCGCCTAGCTACCCGCACCCAACAAAGAGTGCAGAACTTCCAAGCTTATTTAGAGGCATATCTGCGGCATACTGGCAAGGAAGAATTGAACCCAGAAGGCATCAAGCGGGATGTGCAGTTACTACTGCATGATCCAGGCGTAGGGATGGAAAATTTGAGCGATCGCCTGTCACATTTTGACCGTGGTACAATTATTGCTCTGCTAAAAATTCGCGAAGATATCACCGATCAAGAAGCTGCCCGCATAGCAGATAATATCGTCTCAGTCCGCGATCAATTTGTTGAACAGGTGCAGGGAATGCAACGGCGCATTCAAGATGTGATTGATGGAATTTTTGAAAGGATTCGTCACTATCTCAACTCCTTAGAGCGTCCCGAACTCAATTACGATGGTGTTAAACACGATGTTCGCACATTATTAGAAGACCCCCAAGCAGGATTTGACGCATTACGCGATCGCCTCTCATCCTTCAACCGCGATACCCTCATAGCCATTATGAGTTCACGCGAAGATATTTCCGAAGCCGATGCTAACCGGATTGTTGACCAAGTTGAACGCGCACGTAATACAGTGTTACAACGTGCCGAACGCTTACAACATGAAGCTGAACGCCGTTTAGAAGAAGTCAAACATCAAGCCCAAAGACAGGCAGAAGAAACCCGCAAAGCCGCCGCTTCAGCCGCTTGGTGGTTATTCGCTACAGCGATAGTTTCCGCCATTTTCTCAGCTTTAGGTGGTGCGATCGCTGTTGTTTGGGTGTAGTTGAATAAATTTGTCTCCGCTTAATTTTCAGCCTCCTCAATATGGGAGGCTTTTTTATAGGAACTGTAAAAAATCAACAATTCATGCCGCAAAGAGATAATATCCACAGTATTGTTAAACAAGCTATCACCAAAGATGGCTGGGAAATTACCGACGATCCCTTTGTCATATCCTATGGTGAACGATTTTTATTTGTAGACTTGGGTGCAACGGAAAGCAATACTTCAAGGCAGTTAACAGCAAGATTCATTGGGGCTAAACGCCAAAATAGTAGAATTGCAATTGAGATTAAAGAATTTCGAGGTCGGTCTGCGATCGCTGATTTAGAACAAGCAATTGGTCAATACACTCTTTACCAACTCTTACTCAATCAAGTAGATCCTGAACGTGCAATATATCTGGCAATTACAGATATCACTTATGAAGAAATATTTAGTGAACCAATTGGTCAACTCGTAATTAGCGACTTACCCATGAAATTGCTTATCGTAGATACAGAGAAGGCAGAGGTCAAGCAATGGATACCAACACGGTTTATCGGAACATTGTAAAACAAGTCATTCAGAAATACGCTAATTTTCGTCCCTCTCACGGTGAAATTAGACTAGACACAGTATTTGATGACACCCAGAATCGTTATGCACTCATGCAGGTAGGCTGGGAAAGGGGACGACGAGTTAGAGGAAATTTGATTTATATCACTATTCAAGATGGGAAAGTTTGGGTGGAATATGATGGCATGGAAACTGGTATTACTCAAGATTTAATTAATAGAGGAATTCCAGAGGCGGATATAGTTTGGGCTTTTTTGCCTCAATCACAGGCTGTCACAACTGGATATTGAGACAAGGGAGACAAGAAAAAAACTTAGTGACTAATGACTAATCAAACTAGCGATCGCCTCAATCAAAGCATCTGGATCTACTGGTTTTGATACGTGCATTTGAAACCCAGCCTCCATTGCTTGCTGCTGATTGATTTCCCCAGCGTAAGCAGTAAGTGCGATCGCCGGAATATTTCCCCCTTGTTGTGGCGGCTGCTGTCTTAATTGCCGTATCAACATATAACCGTCTACCTCTGGCATTCCAATATCACTAATTAAAATATCTGGTAATGACTCAGACAGTATATCTAATGCCTCTTGTGCTGATGTGACGGCGGTAACTTCCACCCCATAATCTTCCAGAATAAAACTTACTAAGTCTCTGATGTCTGGTTCATCGTCTACTACTAAAACCCTTGTACCTGAAAGCATGGGGGATGGATGGTTAAGGGGTAAAGGTTGATCGTCTTCATAACTCATGGGTTCATGTTTGTGTATTAGTGGTAAATTGACTTTGAAGGTAGTTCCCATTCCTTCACCAAGGCTGAGAGCTGCAACAGTGCCACCATGTAATTCTACGACTTGACGCACGATCGCGAGTCCTAAACCCAAGCCCCCAAATTTTCTGGTAGTTGTACTGTCGGCTTGACGAAAGTAATCAAACACATAGGGCAAAAAATCTGGTGCAATGCCCTTACCTGTATCGCTGACTTGAATTTGTACGCGGTGATTAACTTCTGTGAGGTAAATATCTACTCTGCCTCCAGAAGGTGTAAACTTGACCGCATTAGAGAGTAAATTCCATACTACTTGTTGTAGTCGATTGGGATCACCCATCACTTGACTTAAATTAGGATCAAGGACAGTCTGAATTTGAATAGATTTGGCATCTGCTGCCAGTCTTACTGTTTCTACCGCCGCTTCTACTACCATGACTACGCTTACCGGACAGACATTTAATGTCAATTTGCCTTGCAGGATGCGGGAAACATCTAATAAATCTTCAATTAATTGAGTTTGTAGTTTAGCATTACGTTCAATGGTTTCTAAGGCTCGTTCTGTAGTAGCTTGATCAAACTTGCGAGAACGTAGCAATTTTGACCAACCTAAGATGGGATTGAGTGGGGTTCTCAGTTCATGGGAGAGAACCGCCAAAAATTCATCTTTAATGCGGTTAGCGACCTCTGCTTCTTGGCGTGCTAATCTTTCTTGAGATAGTAAGCGATCGCGTTCTTGTTCTATTTGCTTGCGTTCGTTAATATCTAAGACAAAAGCCACACCCATATTTTGCGAGTCGTTGAGTAAAGCGACCCCTAATACCACTGCTACCCGCTTACCGTTGCGGTGGATATACTCCTTTTCGTAAAGTTGGGAAACACCATTGGCTTTGACTTCAGCGATCGCGCGATCGTCCAAAGCTCTATACTCTGAAGGGGTAAGTTCTCGCCAATCGATTTTACCTAAAGCAGCAAACTCCTCACGAGTATAGCCAGCTAGCTTTAAGTAAGCATCATTAGCATCAGTAATGAAACCATCCACAGTCCAAAAAGCTACCCCAATCAAATTTGACTCAAACAACCGCCGAAACCTGGCTTCGCTATCACGTAAAGATTGTTCAGCGCGTTTGTGTTCTGTGATATTGCGAGAAACTGTAATCACACCCTCAATCTTTTGGTTGATATTACGTAATGGGGTGAGAATGTATTCATAGTATTGTGTCCCATTTACTGTCACATATTCACACTCATCTTTGATGGGTGTACCATTTTCCATGACAGTTTGATATTGATACTCGCATTTTTCGATTAAATCTTTTGGTAAATCGAGTTCTCGCACAGTCTTACCAACTATATCTTCTGGATGAAGACCCATCCCCGCAGCACCACCATCACTGACATACTGATATTGACCTGTGCTATTAAAGATAAAAATGTGATCTACTGAGGTAGCGAGAATAGCATCTAATATATTAGCCTGTTCTTGAACTTGGTTCGTCAGATGTTGGGTCTTTTCTTCTGTCTGTTTGCTTTCGCTAATATCCATACACGTCCCAATCATTCTTATCGGCTGTCCCTGCTGGTCAAAGAAAAATTTTCCCTTAGAAGCAATCCAATGTATTGTTTTATCTGGCCAAACTATGCGAAATTGATCACTGTAATGCGGTTCACTAGCTTGGGTTTGGGAAATTTTCTGTGTAACTTTTTGTCTATCTTCAGGATGCACACAGGATAAAAATGCTTCGTATGTACCAGCAAAACTACCTGGAACTAAACCAAATAAACGTGCATGATTTTCCGACCAGATGACTTTTTCCGTCAGGATTTGCCAATCCCAAAATCCCATATTAGCAGCATCTAAAGCCAACCTCAGCCGTTCTTCACTTTCCCCTAAAGCCGTCTCCACTTGCCGTTTATCGCTCATTTCTTGTTGTAATTGCTGGCAAGGAAGTTGACACTCAACTAATTGCACAGGCGGTTGAAACCCGGCTGCTTTCAGTTGTTGCTCAAGCAATGCTTGTCTGCGCTGATACTGTTTTTCTAATTGTTCTAACTCAGCAATCCGTCCTCGTAAAGATATTAATTCCTGAGTTGTTTCACTAGCTGGGTCAACATTTGGTATTGACATTGGGAAAATAATTTTAAATTTATAATGCGACATCAATTATGATGCACCGCATAAATCAGATTGAGTATGAATTTTTTAACTAAACAAATCAATCCGTCATTAGATATATAGAAATTTATCTCAAAAGTTGTATATGTATATATAATATCTATCTATGGTTAGAGATATTGAATATTAGTCTAAGTAATGTACGGCTGAATTTGCTTACCCTCGATTAAGATAAAACCTCTTATGGGAGCGATCGCAGTCAGACAATTTTGGATGTAAGATGATTACGTATAAACTTAACCCTGACTATTGCTTGAGATAGAGGGAATCTATTTTACTCTACAGATAAATTTATATTTAGACTAGTCCACAATTAAATGTCTTTGATCATTGCCTCCTCAAGCGTCTAATTTGGAGGTAATTTTTTTGTCAAGAGAGAATTTGAATTTTTGTGAAAAAAGCCCCCCGGTCGTTAGCCGAGGGATTCTGCAAGTCGGTATTGTTGCACAAAGACATTCGCGAATATCACCATACCAACCTCAAAAGTGCGATATGTGCCAAAATGCCAAATGAGTGCTGATTAGGCTAATTGACACAAGATGCTATTAATATTCTGAAATTAGCCTTGAGTACGGTAGGGCATACCGGAACTTGGATGGATGCTGAGCGAAGTCGAAGCATAGATCCGAACGCTACCCTTCGGGAACGCCAAGGGCGAACAGGAGATTCGACCTCTACTCATGCTGGAGAAATCTTGTATGAGCAAGTTGGGTCTATGAATGAAGAATCTCCGCCCTTATAGGGCGGAGAGTGTCAACAATGCGTTTTAATACACTTAGTACCTGTTGAAATTCTGCATCTCGTTCAATTGATAACGCATAAGAACGAGCATATTTTGGCTTTTCTTGCTGAACTAGCTTGTCTTGCAATTTCAGTGTATTGCGCGATTCACCAGTATTTACCAAGACTGTATTTAAATGTTATGTATGCAGTAAAACCCTCATTTTTTCGCGATCGCATAACCTTGTGATAACCCGAAGGCAAAAATGGATAAAGTCGAGCTTAGAGTGAAGGAGCAAAAATAAAAATAATTTTTTTGAATTTTGAATTTTGAATTTTGAATTTTGAATTGAAGAAAGCGGTATATTCATGTAAGGCAGGGTCGGGAGTCAGAAGTGCCAAAAATCATCGCTATTCTTAATGGTAAGGGAGGAGTCGGTAAAACGACTACCGCAGTTAATTTGGCTGCCCAGTTTGGGAAGAAGAAAAAAGTTATTCTTGTAGACACAGATATTCAAGGTTCTGCTAGCTGGTGGTTTGGGCGGAATGAGAAAGGTATGGGATTTGACCTATCTCAAGAAACAAATCCTCAACTGTTAAGTCAGTTGCAAGCAATCCAAGGTTACGATCTAGTAGTAGTGGATACGCCGCCCGCGCTGCACTCGGAAGCCTTGGCTACCGTAGTAGCGATCGCAGATTATCTAGTGTTACCTACACCTCCAGCCGCAATGGATTTAGCCGCCCTGATTGAAACAGTCAAGGCCGCTGTAATTCCTGCTGGTGTTCCCCATCGGGTATTACTCACAAAGGTTGATACACGGAGTATAAATGAAGCAATAGAAGCCCAACACACTCTCCAAAGGCTAGGGATTCCGGCTTGTAAGTCTTTTATTCGGATCTATAAAGCCCACGAACGGGCAGCATTGGAAGGTGTGGCAATTAATCAATGGCGAGGAAATAATGCTAGAGAGGCGGAATCAGACTACCGCCGCGTAGCTGAAGAATTACAGCGTGATTGGAGAAAATAATGGCTAGAAAACACAGTCTTTCTGATTTAATACAAGAAGAAGCACAAAAATTTACACCCTCAGAAGGTGAATCTGCGATCGAAGTGACTGCTCAAGCAGTTGTAGAAGATGCCGCAACCCCAGAAGAAATCACTCAACAAACACCGGAAGCATCGGCTACTAAGCGTAGCACTACCACCAAAGCTGATTTAGAAGTAACCATTAAAGAGTTACAAACCAGTTTAGCTGCATCTCAAAAAAGTTTAGCCGCCTCTCAAAAAAACGAAAAGGCTCTCCAGGCACAAATAGTTGACTTACAATCAGCTTTAGCTGAACAACAAGCTTCAGTAGAAAAGGTGACAAAAGAACTTTTCGAGACTAAAAAAACCGCGCTGCAACTAGCTGAAGCTAATTCCCAACTCATAGAAGAAAGTAAATCCTTACAAAAGGAACAGGAATCACTCATAGAAGCAAGCAAATCTTTAAAACAGGAACACGCAATACAAATTCAAAAACAACAAGAACAAAAAAGTTTTAAGCCCATCGTTAACTACAAAAAATCTCACCGCTCACCTGAACATATGCCAGTACAGCAAACAGATGCCCAGGAGGATTTTTCTGCCAATACTTGGTTGTATGACTAAGGGTTAGGGGACAGGGAGGAAGCAGGGGAGCAGGGAGCAGGGAGCAGGGAGCAGGGAGCAGGGGAATGATTCTACTCTGATGCCCAATTCTCAATGCTTAATGCTCAATACCCAATTCTCACTCAGTCCTCTAGACTAGAATTTAATAGGCTGATCTAATTTGAGTGCTAGAAGATGTGAGTTTCAGCATTGCCAGCAATGGATAGTTGATTTTAAGGTGTGTCGATGAAACAGAAAGCCTAAAAAGAGATTTTTAGAATCACCTCCCTCTTTGCTGTCCCCTGTCCCCTGTCACCTGTCCCCTGTATTTCTGAAGAATTTGCTTGTCTTATACAATTTCGGGATGCCATTCCATACATATACGCTTCTACATCCTGAGAATTGCTAATGAAATATTGGATACTGTCCATATTGTTGCCTGTAATGGTGATTTCTCATCCTATTGCTGTACAGGCGGCGGCTAGTATAGTTGTTGACGCTGGTGATAAATCTCTCCATATCACTGGTTGGTTGGGTGAAGAAAGTGCTTTAGTTGGCAATCTGCGCTTGACTGCTCAAGGCGAAAATATCGAGAAGGTTGTATTATTAGCTTCAGACTTACGGCGCAAAGAAGACGGTGAAATGATCAACCGTCAGCAAATAGCGATCGCGGGTGAACCTCAACTTTCAGTCGGGATTCCGCAGGATTTCCAATTGCGGGTAACTAATATTCGTCTCCCTGGAACTTATGAAGGGACAGTACAAGTATTTTTACTCAATCAATCCCAACAGCCAGTCCAAACTATTCCTCTCCAGGTGATTGCTAAAGTTAGACCAAATCTGATTCCTGTGGGGGGTACGGAACAAATTCAACTGCGTCTAGTTAACTGTGACGGGTTTCTGGGATTTTTCGATTGTCTGATTGCTAAAGGGTTACTCCCAGCCAGTGCATTTTTAAACGAATGGCAATTGCAATTTGATAACTCTACTCAAGCACCTGTAACCATCATTGATACTAAAGTAATCCTCAAAGGTGAGCAAACTGGATATCAATTAACCGAACACAGTTTGAGTTTACCCCAAGGGACAATTAGTTTACCGAGCGATCGCATTATTAGTTTACCTTTAGCTTTAAATCGCTCTGTCATCCCCCCAGACCGTTATACAGGTGCTATTTACCTGACTTTATCTGGGCAAACTCAACGATTAATCATCCCCATAGATTTAAAAATGCGGTCTGGGCCGATGTTGCCTCTGATGGTGTTAATCTTTGGTGTGATGTTGGGACGATTATTTAAATATATGCAAGAGTCTGGTGGTAATCTCACCAGAGCCATCACAACAGTTTATCGTCTGAAATCTCGCATCAGACAAGAACTGGAACACCCAGAAGACCAGAAAATATTAGAAAGGATGGTTAGCTGGGTAGAACAATTAATTAGATGGGAAAAAATAGATCAGGCTTTTGCAGAAATAACAGCAATTGAAGCTCGATTAGAAGCATTAAATAAACTCCGTAAAATAGAGGTGCAATTATTAGAAATTAATGGGGAAGTAAATTTATCTAAATTTGCTCAAGAATTGCAGAGAGATATTGCTAAAACTCGGATATTTCTAGCACAAAAAAATGATGCCGCCGCTAAAAAAGTGATGCAAGCAGTGATGAAAGGTATGGCTATCCTCAATCAAAAAATGGGTGTTAACAATAGCCTGATGCAAAATGAGCCTTTCTTCTCTCTGGAATTAGCCAACGCTGTCAATGATTCATTAATTCGGGCTGATGAAGTTTCTCCTCACGATTTACCAGACCAATCTAATTGGGAAATCCGCTTGCAGGATTTTTTAATATTACTCTCCGGTGTATCTGATGATGTTCGCATTGGTGCTACAGTTTGGTTGATTCGACCATTTTTATCGCTGACTTTACTAGTTGGGTTATCTTTGGTAGGTCTTGGTTCGCTTTATGTAGATAATGGTCTGACTTTCGGTTCTAAGCCTTTTTCTGATTATCTGGGATTAATTTTATGGGGCATTAGTGCTGATGTAGCTAGTCGCAATCTCAGTAGTTTACAAAGTCGTAATACGGATGATGCCTCTAATCTGAATTGATTTTTTATAAGTGTTCTTAATTAGACCTCTTGCAAAAGCCCGGAAATGAGATGTGTCATTCTGAGTGAAATGTAGAATCTTTGAGATGTTTCGCTTCGCTCAACAAGACAGATGAAGCATTTATGCAAGACGTCTATTGTTTTCTTTAGCTGATTCAATTAAAAAATAGGATCAAAAAATATGGGTAAAACTATCAATAAATATTCATAAATTAGAAGAACCCCACACGGCATTTACTGAGGCAAATTCTCCCCTCCCCGTGAACGGGGAGGGGCTGGGGGTGGGGTAAACGTTCATTGTACTCAACTGATAACTGCTATAACTAATTATCTGGACTTCATATAAATAGATTCACTCATGATCATCTGAACTGCCAAAACAAAGAATATGTTGAGCAGTAATTTTTGGCTGTTCTAAATGGGGAATATGACCACAATTAGCAATCCAAATTAATTGACTATGAGGAATGGCACGTTTAAATCTTTTAGCATCTTCAGTTCCTAAAATCTTGTCAGCATCACCCCACAAAATCAAAGTTGGTTGCTGAATTTCTGCCAATTTCTTAAATCGAAAAGCACTATAACCGCCACTTTTTGTAAACTTAATTAAAGCTGACGACCAATTAGCCATTTCTAGATGTAATGCACCGCAGCATAGAGCATCAACTGAGGCTAAAGCAGAATCTTTATAAGCAGCACGAGAAACGCGATCGCGTACTTTCAAACTCCGCAAAAAATCCGTAGCCAAGGCATCCAAGGGCGGAAACATCAATTTACTTAACGGTGAACCCCCCTTCAACCCAGCACTGTCAATTAACACTAATTTTTTGACGACTTCTGGATAAGTCAGAGTAAAATCAATCGCCGCCGCACCTCCCATTGATGCACCAACTAAAATTACCGGTTGGTTAATCAGGGTTTTCCAAAAATAATATAGGTGGGTTTTAATGGCAATGGGGTTAAATTGTATCCCTGAGAGTCTGTCTGTAAATCCAAACCCCAATAAATCCACTGCCCAAGTTTCATTTTCTTGGGCTAGCAATGGTAAAAGCCGCCGAAATTCTAAAATAGAACTATCGAAGCCATGAATTAAGAGTATTGGTGTACCACCGCTACCTTGACGTACATAAGTTGTGTTTATAGGTAGATTAATTAAGGGAGTAGCGATCGCGTGAGTTTGAATACTTTGAGCAAACGCGATCGAGCTAGCTTCTGTAAGTTGCTCAACGGTGATAGGTAAGAAGCTGGGAAACACTTTTTGTAACTTAAGTCTTTATTCTCTCCCAAATTCTACCATCTTTAATGTTGGCGCAGTTACCAGGAGAGATATTTTTTGATTTGGAAATCCCTAATTTTTAAATTCTGCAACAGAGAAAAATATCTCCTTTGTCAAAAAAGGGACAAAGACTCGTAAAATTAATATTACTTATTACCGATGGGAGCTAATGCCATGCCAATGGCTGTTGGCGTAATTGAAACTTTGGGTTTTCCGGCTGTGCTAGCGGCAGCAGATGCAATGGTGAAATCTGCCGCCGTGACGCTGGTGTATTATGGTCAAGCGGAAAGCGCACGCTTGTTAGTTGCTGTTAGGGGTCATGTTTCTGAAGTCCAAACAGCAGTTGCAGCTGGGATTGAAGCTGGTGAACAAGCTTATGGTGGTGAAGTCATCACCCATTACATCATTCCCAATCCCCCAGAAAATGTGGAAACTATTTTACCAATCCACTTCACCCCAGAATCCGAGCCTTTCCAAATGTTCTAAGCAATTTAGTCATTAAAATTTGTAGCGAAACTTCGTACAATTCACTGATACACCCACGACCTCATACTTTTATTCATACAGGAGATTACTAATGTCACTACAGGCAGTTGGAGCGTTAGAAACTAAGGGTTTTCCTGCTGTATTAGCCGCAGCAGACGCAATGGTCAAAGCTGGCCGAGTTACCCTAGTTGGGTATATCAGAGTAGGTAGTGCGCGTTTTACAGTCAATATTCGGGGAGACGTTTCTGAAGTTAAAACTGCTATGGCGGCTGGGGTGGAAGCTGTAGAAAAGGTTCATGGGGGAACTCTAGAATCTTGGGTAATTATTCCCCGTCCCCATGAAAACGTTGAAGCCGTGCTACCAATTGGCTACACCGAAGCAGTTCAACAATATCGGGACTCTGTAGAAAACCCCATCGTCCGGGCATCTAACAGACGTTAGAGCCAATTTACAGGATGGGGTAAGAGAATATAGAGGAGCAGGGGAGCAGGGGAGCAGAGGAGCAGAGGAGAATGAAGATTGCCCAATGCCCAATGCCCAATGCTCAATGCCCCGCACAGTAATTTAAAACCTGAGTCGAATATTTTATTGTTTTTATTAGTTAAAATGAGCCGGACACTCTAAATAACAAGAGATATTACAAAATTTTCTAATTTTCAAAATAAAAGTCGTCAGATGAAACTTGCACAGAGCAAACAGCGTCTCTATGGAGGTAAATCCCATTAAATACCCCAAATAATTGTAAAATGGCATTTTTTTACCCCTTTTTCCCAAAGGCGCATCTTCTGCTTTTTTATGTCTCTTCACAGAAAGTATACAAAACTTTAACTTGGACTAAATACAGGGAAATGCTTGATATACCGTAATTTCCGGTACTTAGCAACTAGAGATAGAGATAGTTCTGAGTAAATTCCTGCATAAAGTTAGTGGATTTAGACGTAATAACAATGGAATGGCTGAAAAGTCTTCATCTTGATGAAGACTCACAAGCAAGTGCTAGCTAATCATTTGAGTGGGATGAAAGGGGGTTGTGATGCAAACTTTAAAACAGGGTTTCGAGGAGCGCAATCTCGCTATGGCAACGGAAGCAGAAAAACTAGCACAATCTTGGCACAAGCGGCTAGCTGCGGAGTGTCCAGAACAAAGTGTAGCGGCTAGAGAAAGTATTGTTCTCTGGCTGTTAGGTCGTGATTTAGAACGGTTTGATCTGCTCAACCCCAAGGAACTTGGCATTGCTAAACAAGCAATGGAATATCGCTGGAAGATTTTAATTCAACGCTACTTAGGCATAGGACGAGAACGCGCCTATCGCAACCTGAACACACGCTTAGGGAGTGTGGCGACATTACGGAATAAAATTCAAACCTGGATTTCCCTGAGTCGCGATCGCCAGCGTAATGTAATGGATGTCTTGCAAGAAGTGCTACAAGAACTGCTGCAAAACGATAATTATATGCAGCAGCAAATGGCGTACATTGCCGAAATTACCCTAGATAAACGCCTTAAAGATACTTTATTATTTGCCACAACAGAAGAGTATTGTTTACGCCCAGTACGTAATCAACCATTGTTGGTGTATCGGTTTGTCAACTATCTACGCCGTTCTCAACGTGGTGGCTTAACTCAAGTCCCTGGTAGCGACTTAGTGCGGCTAGTTTCGGAAGAAGTGTTAACCGATGACAGCGATAATCGAGTTAACTTGGTAGATAATCAGGCGATCGCAGAATATCAAGAAGCACAACAATTAGAAGAACAACAGTCATTGCGGCAAACAGTCCAACAAGAATTTGCCAATTATTTACATGAAAACTTAGGTCAAGAAGCAGTAGAGTGGCTCAAACTCTACCTCCAAGGCAAATCCCAAGATGAAATCGCTAAGAGACTGAACAAGCCCATCAAAGAAATCTACCGACTGCGTGAGAAAATTAGCTATCACGCCGTGCGTGTCTTTGCCCTCAAAGATAAACCAGAACTCGTCAATAATTGGCTGTCAATTTCCTTACAAGAAAATAATTTAGGTTTAACCCCCAACCAATGGCAGCAACTTGACGAAAAGTTAACTCCCATAGGCAAGCAAATCTTAGCTTTACGGAAAGCTGGTAACTCAGTAGAAGCCGTCGCGGAACAATTACAACTCAAGCCCCATCAAGTTATGGGTGAATGGACAAAAGTCTATCTCGCAGCGCAAGCTATCAGAACTCAAGAGTAATGAGTAATGAGTGCTGTTAGCGGTAGCGCGGCGTTTCGCTGGTGCTGAGAAAATTATCCCTTGTCTCCCTTCCCCTCCCTCTGCCCAAATTAGTAGTTAATTTTACTTTAGACAAATTAATAAGTATATTTATTGACTCCTAACTAGTTAAGAGCAACATAGAATATGAAAGAAATACCAAGCCAGCAAACCTATGTGGTCTCCAGAGGGTAAACCAGCTGATAGCGGAGCAAGTAGACAGGAAATGCTACATACAACTCCCAGCATTTGGGAGCAAGAACCAGAACGTGAACAAATATTTAAACTGATTGATACCTTATTATCCTTTGAAGCTTGTCTATACCACCAAATACTGCCCTTAAGGTTAGAAAACAAGCAACTATTGCTAGGAATGGTTCATCCACTGGATAACGGGGCGTTAGATTATGTGAATCGGATTCTATCCTATGTCAATTACACAATGATGACCCAGGAAATTGCGATCGCAACCCACCGTACCATCCTCTCAGTCTATCTCACCTATAAAAATACATCTCCCCCAGACAACCAACCGATAGAAGAACTAGAAACCAAAACTAATTTAGAACAGCATCCCCAGGACAACACTGCGGAAATTGATATTACATCACCATCCTCAGAAAACAAATATTCAGCCACCACTCATCAACCTCCTGAACAACAAATAAATAGTTCTGCTCAAACTCCTAATGTTGTTCCTTCTGTTAAAAATCAGCCAGAAGAAAATGTGGGTTTCGACGATGTGACTGTTTTGCAGTTGCACCCTCCAGAAGTCTTCACCTCTATAGAAGCACTGACAAGTTTACCTCCTAAGAAATTACTAGAAGAATTACTAGCGCGAGTCTTAAGCGGAGGGATTGGCCGCCTGTATTTAGAAAGACAACCCTATCAAGGGAGAATCATATGGAGTGATAACGGTGTCTTGCAATCTGTGTTAGAAGATATACCCTTATCTATTTTTCAAGGGGTACTGAATGAATTGAAGCGTTTTGGTTCACTTCCTGTCACCAGACACGCAGAACCAAGACAAATAGAAAAAGAATGCTTGTATCAACAAACCCGTGTATTATTACGCATTCGAGTCATGCCGGGAAGCTATGGGGAAGAGGCTACATTACAAGTGCTACGGGGAGCAGCTTTAAAATTCTATCAACAGCAACAGTTAGTTCATCTGAGCCGAGATGTCATTGGCATTTCTCAACAACTCAGCCATAAATTACACGAGTTAAACCAAAGACTGTTGCTCAATCCAGTCCTCAAACCAGAAGACTCAGAAGCCATTGTAGCTTTAAACCAGTTAATAGAAAATTTAGACAACCAAATCAAAATACTGGCAGCTAATAATCAGTTGCCAATATAAAGTTAATCAATAGTCTGTCAGTAAAACCTCTGATTGCGATTTTCTACACAATTGTTATGTTGTAATGACAATCCAGACCATCTTTTTTAGGATCTCTGGTTACAATTATTACAAACTTTCTGTCTTTATCTATAGCCAGATTGTGGTTTTAAAACTTAAAAATAGCTAGCTTTATTTTCCATTCCCCAATTTATTTTTAGTAGATATTTCATGCAGACCGAGGTTTTTAGTGAAATTTTTCCTTTGTTGAGTACAGCCAACCCACAAACCCTAGAGTGGCTGCTCAATGTTGCCATTGAACACGAATACCCAGTCGGAAGAGCCGTCTTAATGGAAGATGCTTGGGGTAACGCAGTTTACTTTGTCGTTTCTGGCTGGGTGAAAGTCAGGCGCACCTGTGGAGAAGATTCTGTAGCTTTAGCCATTTTGGGTAAGGGCGATTTTTTTGGAGAAATGGCGATTTTAGATGAATCCCCCCGGTCAACAGATGTAATTGCCCTTTCTACCGTAAAATTGCTCAGTATTTCCAGAGAACGCTTTATTCAAATACTGTTTAAAGATCCCCAGTTACACCATCGGATGTTGCAGTTAATGGTGCGGCGATTGCGACAAATCAACCAACGGTTACAAATTAGGTCTTCACCACCTGCGGTTAAACTTGCTCATACCTTAGTCAGTTTAGGCGAAAGCTATGGACAGGAATCAGAAACTGGTAAGGAAATTTTGAATATTCCTTTTAAGGATTTAGCAGAAGTGACAGAAATTAGTGTAGAAGAAACGACTAAAATTATGGAAAAACTACACGAAAAAGGTTGGATAGAAATTAACCATGCGAACAATATTGTTTATCTCATCAACTTCAAACAATTGGTGAATTTAGCCGGTAAAGTCTAATAATCACTAGTTCTACGCATTAATTCATCAAGTAAATATAAAATTTTTATTAATTATTAATGCAAATAACCCACAAAGAATTTAATGTTTACTTTATAAAGAACCTCTGAGGAAGCAGTGTTTTGTTAAGCTAAGTCAGGTGGGCGAGTCCTTAGTTCCGACATGGCAAGCATTAGTGAGCTTAATCTGGGTTAATTTTCGCCAGGTTGCCTCTATTGTAGTAAATGGCGTTGCTGCATACTTCAGTGCTGAGTCTAACGTTGTTAACTATTGACTATTGACCATGAACTATTAACTATTAACTATGGACTGACTTTTGACTCAGAACTTATCACTCTTAACTACAGATGACTGAAGCAACAGCACCTCGTATCGATATTGACGTCCAGGAAACCGTGCCGACGATTTATTATCAGGTGGCAATGCCACAACCAGAAACGCATCTATTTGAGGTTAGTTTACAAATTGTAAACCATACATCATCAATTCTTGACTTAAAAATGCCGGTATGGACACCAGGATCATACTTGGTGCGGGAGTACGCCAAAAATTTACAAGATTTTGCGGCTTTTGCAGGAGATAAGCCTTTAAGTTGGCGTAAGATTAGCAAAAATCACTGGCAAATCCATACAAACAACGTATCCCAAATAACAGTAAAATACCGTATTTTTGCCAATGAGCTATCGGTAAGAACCAATCATTTAGATGCTACCCACGGTTATTTCAATGGTGCAGCCCTGTTTTTAAGACTGCTGGGATGCGATCATCTACCCATCCGTATTACTGTCATACCACCGTATCCCCAATGGGAGGTAACTACTGCCTTACCAACAATGGGTGAGCAGTCTCATACTTTCTATGCTGCCGATTTTGATACTTTGGTGGATAGTCCGTTTGAGGTGGGTGAGCATCAGGTGTATCACTTTGATGTGTTAGGAAAACCTCATGAATTAGCAATTTGGGGACAGGGAAATTTCCAGGTACAGCCACTAATTAGCGATATTGAAAAAATTGTCCAAGTCGAAGCCCAGATGTTTGGTGGTTTGCCATATGATCGCTATATCTTTTTGGTGCATTTATTTGCCCAAGCCTATGGAGGTTTAGAGCATAAAAACTGTTGCTCTTTGATTTATCAACGGTTTGGATTTCGTACTCAGGATAAATATGAACGCTTTATCCAATTACTAGCACACGAGTTCTTTCACTTATGGAACGTTAAGCGCATTCGCCCCAAAGCCCTAGAGGTGTTTAATTACGACGAAGAAAGCTATACACCGTCTTTGTGGTTCTGTGAGGGGACAACTAGTTATTATGACTTGTTAATTCCTTTAAGGGCAGGAATTTATGATGCTAAATCCTATCTAAATTATTGGAATAAGGAGATTACTAGATTTTTGACGACACCAGGGCGGAAAGTACAATCCCTGGCTGAGTCTAGTTTTGATGCTTGGATTAAACTCTATCGCCCAGATGCTAATAGTGGCAATTCTCAAATTTCCTACTATTTAAAGGGAGAAATGGTGTCTTTGTTGCTAGATTTGCTAATTAGAGCGCGGCATCGCAATCAGCGTTCTCTGGATGATGTGATGCGGCAAATGTGGCATGAATTTGGGCAACCAGAAATTGGCTATACACCAGAACAGTTGCAGGCAATTATTGAATCTGTAGCCGGAGTGAATTTAACCGAGTTCTTTGAGTCCTACATCGATGGTACGGAAGAATTACCGTTTAATCAGTACCTAGAGCCTTTCGGGTTACGTTTGGTGATAGAGAAGGAGGAAGAGCCTTATCTGGGAATCAAGGTACATACTGACAACGGTAGGGAAATGATTAAATTTGTGGAGGCTGGTTCTCCTGCCCAACTAGCAGGAATTGATGCAGGTGATGAGTTGCTAGCAATTGCAGGTATCAAGGTGACATCTCATCAATTGAGCGATCGCCTCAAAGATTATCAGCCAAGTGATACCATTGAGGTAACAATTTTCCATCAAGATGAACTGCGGACTTTATCTGTAACTCTGGGACAACCACGTTCTACGAAGTATCAGGTAATAGCAGTAAATGACCCCAACACCATACAGCAAGAAAATTTTGCTGGTTGGTTAGGTATGCCGTTATCTACAATTGGTTGATCAAGATTTTGATTTAGTCAGTTTCTTACTCAGGGGCTGACTGAATCAAAAGAATTGTATTCCTGGCTTTTACGCCATTTGAAATGGTATATTTCTTTACGCCGCGTTGTACTAGTATTTTGCATAGTGATGGGGATTAATTTATTGTTTTGTATAGTTTGGCAGGCAAATTTTAATTTAACTACATTTATTGTACGCAAATAACTAAATATATTCACTTAACTATCTAACTAATACGAGTTATGACGTAATCACGAGTACGGGAATTAACAGGGTTCGTAAAAATTTTTTTAGTGATACCAAATTCAACCAAATGTCCAATCCGATATTCATTCAGGTGAAAGAAGGCTGTAAAATCAGATATCCGGGTGACTTGTGATAAATTGTGGCTAACAACAACGATTGTTAGTTCAGAGCGTAAACGTAAACTTTGGATCAAGCTCTCCACCTTCATACTAGCAATGGGATCAAGGCCAAAACAAGGCTCATCCATTAAAATAATTTTCGGCTTTACAGCTAAAGCACGGGCAATACAAAGTCTTTGTTGTTGACCACCAGAAAGGTCTAAAGCAGATTTATGTAGTTTATGTTTTAACTCATCCCATAAATCAGCGTCTTTGAGTGCTGATTCGACAATTCCATCTATCTCTAATTTGGGTCGCCATCCGACTATTTTGATCCCATAGGCTACATTATCATAAACACTCATGGGAAATAGATTTGGTTTGGAAAATACTATACTCACTTGTCGGCGTAATCGATTTAAATTGATTCGACGCTCATAAATGTTTTGATTAAAAAATTCTACTCTACCTTCAACTCGTACCTCTGTTTCTAATTCGTTCATCCGATTGAGACATTTCAAAAAGGTAGATTTTCCACAACCACTAGGGCCAATAATTGCAGTGACTTTACTCTGGTAAATATCCATCGACACACTTTCTATTATTTTTTTGGTGTCATAATAAAAACTGAAATTTTTGACTTTGATAGCTGGAATTAGTTTATTCATGCTGGTAAACCCTGTGCAATAGATATTGACTCAACAAATCAGAAAAAATCAGTGACGCTGTTTCACTATTTGTGTAGCCAATCTAGAATCGTTGTGGCTCTTGATAGAGGAGACTAGTACCGCTACGCGGAAGTCAAAACTCATAGACGCGAAAGCAGCTACTCTTACGAGTTCTCCGCAGGAGTACCCGCAGGGTAAGTCAAAAGAATTGTATTCTGGACTTTTGCTCCATTTGAAATGGTATGTTCATTTACGCCATGCTGTACTAGCATTTATATTTGCTAAATATCAGTGTTTTGCGTATGGATATTTGCCCCCTCAATACTTTCTGCAATCAAAGCCGTGTAGGATTATTTCATCATGTTAAAATCAAGCAATTAACAGTTTGTATTCATTTTCTGCTCACTCATGAGTGTAATTCAAAATAACATTTCATACATTATTCTCATTCACTACGTGAGTTATTTCAATCTTTTCTATAGGTTTCAAGAAATACAGGGGATAGGTGACAGGTGACAGGTGATAGGTGACAGGTGACAGGTGACAGGTATTGCCGTAGATAACGGAGAGATTGGGTGTTCCACGTCCCGCAGGGAAGCTCAGTTGAGCCGCCTCAGCCGAATGGTGACAGCGACGAAAGAATGAGAGTGTTTCTTGTAGATTTTGCTAGTATGTAACTACGCTATTTAGAGGCTCATTAAATACATATATTTCATTGATTACTGGAGATATAGCAAAGGAAAATTACTGTATACTCTTGTATTTTTTGTTCGAGAAGGTTGGAAATTTTCTTCGGTATTAATTCTACAAACAAAATATATAATGATATATTAAAAAATTTTGGTGAATTTTCATACCTATTGATTGAGAAATTCATGGGAAATTTACAATATTGAATATTTTCAAGAAGAGTGCAAAATTTAGTATAACTAAGTTATTAAGAGATAATTGTCCTTTTGGTAATTATAATGATAATAAATTCTTGTAAATTATGATTTTAAAGTCTATTTAGATAAAACTGGTGTAACTGGAAACAAATAATTAAATTTTCATAAATATAAATAAAACATGATTTTTTCTCGGTGAATGCCGAAATCAATGGAAATAGATTACACGCAAGATGCTGATAGCAGACAAACAACAGAGGTTGCCAAAATTTTCAAGACAAGGACTTAGCTATAAGTAGCTATTTAAAATCAATCTCATTGCTCCCAATGCTAGGCATAGCAGAAAACATAGCCAAAATTTAATCTTTAATTAACCATAGATTAATTGTTTTATTACCTAAACCTGTCATTTTTTTTACAGTAAACAAATAATTTACTACGTTCTCAAAATAAGAGAACAAATGCTGCTTTTGGAGTGAATAAACAGAAAATTCACTGCCAATAAAATAGGAGTGTACTTGTGAAAAAAATGAATCTTAAGCCTCACAGTTTGACTGCATTAGGTGTAATTTCAGTGGCTGCCACCTTAGGCGTATCAATCAACGCCGTACATTCCCAAGGTGTCAGCACAATTAAAATAGACGGTTCTAGTACCGTATTTCCAATTACAGAAGCAGTAGCTGAAGAATTCCAAAAATCGCAAAGAGGTAGAGTTCGGGTTACAGTTGGTGTTTCTGGTACTGGTGGTGGGTTCAAAAAGTTCTGTCGTGGTGAGACAGATATCTCTGGTGCTTCTCGTCCCATTCTGCAAAAAGAAATTAATGATTGTAAAGCAGCAGGTATTCGTTATGTGGAACTACCAGTAGCTTTTGATGCCTTGACTGTTGTAGTTCATCCTCAAAATACATGGGCAAAAAACCTGACAGTGGCTGAACTCAAGAAAATATGGGAACCAGGCGCGCAAGGCAAGGTGAATAATTGGAGTCAGATTCGTCAAGGATTCCCCAACGCACCCTTAAAATTATTTGGACCTGGTACGAATTCTGGAACATTCGACTACTTTACCGAAGCTGTTGTCGGCAAGTCTAAATCCAGTCGGGGTGATTTCACTGCCAGCGAAGACGACAACGCACTTGTACAGGGTGTTGCCCGCGATAAGAACGCCCTTGGCTACTTTGGCTTTGCGTACTATCAAGAAAACAAGAATAAATTAAAAGCCGTACCTATTAATGGTGTAACGCCTTCAGAAACAACCGTAAAAAATGGTACTTACAACCCCTTATCTCGTCCTGTATTTATCTATGTCAGTTCCAAGGCTATGGATAAGCCAGAAGTGAAGCAGTTTGTGCAATATTACCTCAGCAATGGTGCTAGGTTCTCCAAAGAAGTAGGGTATGTTGCTTTACCAGCGTCAGCATATACCACTGCTCAGAGCCACTTCAACAAGAAGAGATTTGGTACAGTCTTTGGTGGTAAAGAACAGGTGGGACTGAAGATTGACGAGTTAATGCGCCGTCAAGCTAGAGAGTAAGCTGAGTTCTCAATTGAGAATTTGAGTACAATTCAGCACTTGACAAAGGGAGGTTTTGTACCTCTCTTTGTCTGTATAGAAAACACTTTACACAGTTTTGAGGAGCGATCGCATCTCCAGCATGAATATTGCCAAAAAAAACCGTTTATCTCCCAAGGTAGTCAGGGATTTGCGGGAACGGGTAATTGAGTTTATTTTGTTTCTGGCAGCACTTTCTTCTGTAGCAACTACGGCAGCCATCATTGGCATCTTGTTTTACGAATCCATACTATTTTTCCAGAAAGTATCCCTATGGGAATTCCTCACAGACACCCAATGGACACCTTTATTTGATAATAAGCATTATGGAATTTGGCCTCTAGTTTCCGGTACTTTAGTCACCACAGTAGTTGCTTTAGCAGTAGCCATCCCATTGGGGACAATTATTGCCATCTACTTAAGTGAATTTGCACCTCCTATAGTCCGAGAGGTAGTAAAACCA